>RDRZ01000009.1 GCA_003709165.1 Flavobacteriaceae bacterium PRS1 | reverse complement strand
ATTTAACGTTTTCTATATTATTTAATTTTGCATTTTCTTTTGCCGCAGCAATAGCATCAGGAATAACTTCAATACCAATAACACGCTTGGCTTGTTTGGCTACAAATTGCGCAATGGTTCCAGTTCCTGTATATAAATCGTAAACCAATTCGTTTCCAGTTAAACCTGCAAATTCTCTAGTAATTTTATAAAGTTCGTAGGCTTGTTCAGAATTGGTTTGGTAGAATGATTTTGCATTTATTTTAAACCTTAAACCTTCCATCTCTTCAAAAATATGGTCACGACCAGAAAAACAAATTACTTCTTGATCGTAAATAGTATCATTCTCTTTTTCGTTTATAACATATTGTAAAGATGTTATCTGCGGAAATTTTTCAGAAAGAAAGTCTAACAACAATTCACGCTTTATTTTATCATCTTTAAAGAATTGAATCAACACCATAATCTCACCAATACTTGTAGTTCGAATCATTAAGGTGCGTAATAATCCAGTTTGTTGTCGTGTGTTGAAAAAGTCCAGATTATTTTTTACTGCAAATGCTTTTACAGCATTTCTTATAGCGTTTGAAGGATCTGCTTGGAGGTGACATTTTTTAACATCCAGAATCTTGTCCCACATTCCGGGAATATGAAATCCCAAGGCGTTTCGGTCGCCAAAATCTTCGTCCGAATTTATTTCATCAAATGTTAACCATCGGGAATCAGAAAAAGAGAACTCCATTTTATTCCTATAGAAATACTGTTTTTCTGAACCTAAAATAGGAGTAACTTCTGGTAATTCAATATGTCCAAGACGTGTTAAATTATTTGTGACTTCTTTTTGCTTGTAAAACAATTGATGCTCGTAAGCCATGTGTTGCCATTTACAACCACCACAAGTTCCAAAATGCTCGCAAACGGGTTCAGTTCGTTTATCAGATAGTGTATGAAACACAGTAGCTTTGCCTTCATAATAAGATTTACGCTTTTTGTAGGTTTGGATATCTACAACATCTCCAGGAACAGCATTATGCAAAAAAATAACTCTGCCATCTGGTGCTTTAGCAATTGTTTTGCCTTTTGCACCAGCGTCGATAACCTCTACATTTGTAAAAAGTTGCTTTTTGTTTTTTCGAGACATAGCGTAAAAATAACAATAGCAATAAATAATTGAATGAGTTATTTAAATTATCTTTAAGAAAATTCAATTAAAAGTGAACTTTTCTAATTTTTCTGCGTCTTTATAGTAGAAGTTAATGAACAAACCCAATAACATAGTTGATGGCTGGTTGGTATTACAATATCAATCTGGAAACACCAAAGCCTTGCCATTATTGGTAAAACGCTGGCACAAGAAGTTTTGTGCTAAAGCATATTGGATAACAAAAGATATTGATGCATCAAAAGATATAGCTCAAGACAGTTGGAAAATGATTATGAAAAAGATTCATGGGCTAAAAAATCCAAATAGTTTTGGATTTTGGGCTTTAACTATTGTGTACAGACAGACCATAGATTGGATTAGAATTAACAAAAGAGAAACTGAAAAGTTGAATGAGTATCACAACGAACAATCAGTTATTGAAGAAGAAGACAATGACAATGAGCATTTAAAAAAAGAACTTTTAAAGGCAATAAAATTGCTTTCTGAACATTAGCAAATGGTTATCAATCTGTTTTATGTAGAAGATTATTCATTACAGCAAATAGGTGATATTTTAGGAATATCTATTGGAACAGCAAAATCAAGATTGTTTCATGCACGAGAAAAATTAAAAACAATTATAAAACAATAACAGATTCCCTTCTGATAGTCCCGATAGTTATCGGGATCGGAATTCGTGGGAACAATAAAACAAATTTTATCATGAAAACTAACATGGAAGACATCGATCAATTAATTAAAGAAACATTAACTCAAGAAGAAGCAAAATTCTATGATGAGTTAGATGAACAAAACGTTTTAGGAATGATTACAGGATTATTTAAAGGCAAGAATGCGTGGCTAATTATAATTATGAATATTATGACCTTTATTTTTTTTACATTATTTGTGTATTGTGCTATTCAATTCTTTGATATGGAAGCTACTAACGATTTAATTAAATGGGGAATTGGCGGATTACTATGTTTAACAGCAGTAAGCATGTTAAAGATTTTTGGTTGGATGCAAATGGATAAAAATGCTATTTTACGAGAAATGAAACGTTTGGAATTGCAGGTTTCTTCATTATCTGTAAAAATGTCTGAATAACATTTTAACGAGCCACTTATATTTAGTAATTTGCAAATCTATAAGGATGATTTCTCTCCTCCGCTGAATTTTCGATTCTTCGAAAGAATAAAGGTACAGTAGGAATTACGTTTTTTAATATTTAAAATTTCATGCTATGAAGGTTTTAAACCAATTAACGTCGCCAGAAGCGATGGATTTAGAAAACAAGTATGGAGCGCACAATTACCATCCACTTCCAGTTGTATTGAGTAGAGGCGAAGGCGTTTATGTTTGGGATGTTGAAGGTAAGCAATACTACGATTTTTTATCGGCTTACTCTGCTGTAAATCAAGGGCATTGTCATCCAAAGATTGTCAATGCAATGATTGATCAAGCACAAAATTTATCATTAATATCAAGAGCATTTTACAGTGATGTATTGGGTAGGTACGAAAAATTTGCCTGTGAGTATTTTGGATTTGATAAATTATTGCCAATGAATACAGGATCTGAAGCTGTAGAAACAGCGTTAAAGCTCTGTAGAAAATGGGCTTACGAAATAAAAGGAATTGCTGAAAATAAAGCTGAAATAATTGTTTGCAAAAACAATTTTCATGGACGTACAACTACTATTATTTCATTTTCAAATGATGAAATAGCACGTAAAAATTTTGGACCATTTACCAAAGGATTTATTAAAATTGAATACGATAATTTACAGGCTTTAGAAGATGTTTTAGAACGCAATAAAAATGTTGCAGGATTTTTGGTAGAACCTATTCAAGGTGAAGCAGGAGTGTATGTGCCAAGAGAAGGTTACTTATCTAAAGCTAAAGCACTTTGCGAAAAACACAATGTATTGTTTATTGCTGACGAAGTACAAACTGGTATTGCCAGAACAGGAAAACTGTTAGCGGTTGACCACGAAAATGTAAAACCAGATGTATTAATTCTTGGAAAAGCCCTTTCTGGAGGTGCTTATCCTGTTTCTGCTGTTTTAGCAAATGATGACATTATGAATGTAATTAAGCCAGGAACTCACGGAAGCACATTTGGTGGTAATCCAATTGCTGCTGCAGTTGCTATTGCTGCTCTCGAAGTTATTAGAGATGAAGATTTAACAGAGAATGCTGAAACAATGGGACAACTATTTAGGAGTGAACTAAATAAATATATCGAAATCAGTCCTCTTGTAAAATTAGTTCGTGGTAAAGGATTGCTAAATGCAATTGTTATAAACGATGACGAAGAAAGTGAAACGGCATGGAATATATGTTTAGCGCTTCGCGATAATGGGTTATTAGCAAAACCTACTCATGGCAATATAATTAGGTTTGCACCACCTTTAGTAATGACTGAAGAGCAGATTTTAGATTGTGTTGGTATTATTACTAAAACTCTTCAGCAATTTGAAGTATAATTTTTTGCTAATAACGAAAAGTAAGAATTACGAAATAAAAAAGCGAACTTTATAACGTTCGCTTTTTTATATACAATAAATTTTATCCTTGAGCTTGTCTTGCTTCTTCCATAGCTTCTCTTATAGGTTCCATCATATCATCCCAACCAACAGTATATATTACATAAACAACTCTTAAAAAGAAAAGAATATTAATAATTTAGAACAACTAAAGCAACAATTTTTTCATAATTTTCAGGATCATCATAAGCCTCTTTAAGCTTGGTATGGGCAATATAAAATGCGATACCTGCAAGGATAAATCCTAAACCGCCAAAACAGCAGCATAAAAATCCTAGAATTGATAAAACGTAAACGATTGTTGAGTTGAGTTTTTGTTTTTCCATAATTATGTTAGTTGATTATTTTAATTAAGTAACTTAAAACAATAGTTGTAATTGCTAATATTGCTAATGTATTAATAATTTTAGTTGAATGTTTAAATTTAAAAAACATATTTGTTCCAATAAAAAAGGAGAGTACTATTAGTGGATAAATTGCAGGATACATGTTAAAAGCAGTTATAAATTCTCCTTGAAATAACAAATAAACCGAACGTTGCAATCCACAACCAAAACATTCGAGGTCAAATAACTGTTTGCTTAAACAAGGCAACATAAAATCTTCTGGAGAATTTATCAGTAAATTAATAAGCATTTCAAGTGTTTATATTTAATGTTTTTTAACGGTCATCCCGATAACTATCTGGATTGTTCGCTATTAATCATTCCTTTATGTGTGAAAAAATTTAACATGCTCGTTTCACAAAGTAAATAAATGTGTTTCTTATTTATAACATAAATATTGATTATTTTTGGTTTTTAGTTATTTCAGAATAAATCAAAAAAAAGTAATGTTATGCTCAAATCAAGAAGATTTAATTTTATTTTAATTTTCGTAGGAGGAATCATAGCATTATATGCTAATGCTGAAGAACAACAAGAAATGTACATACTTCTTATTGGCATAATGATTTTAATGTTTGGACTTTACCGACTGTCTCGAGGGATTTCAAGTAAAAATAAAAACAGTCAAGAACATACTAATCTTGATGAAGAAGAATAATTTAGATATAGGTGATTCTATTTCGGTTTTAGATGAAAACTTAACAGGCATCATAATTAAAATTGTTGATGATACCATTACTATTGAAACAACTGAAGGTTTTGAGTTCGAGTTTTCTGAAAAAGAACTCATAAAAGTTGAAACGGATGCTGAATTAAGAACTAAAGCATTTTCGAAATCTTCTATTCAGGAAGTTGTTTCACAAAAAGAAATTCATAAAAAAAAATCGAGTAAAGTAAAGCCTAAAGAACGTTCTCAACCTACTTTTGAAATCGATTTGCATATTGATCAGTTAACTAATTCATCAAAAGGCATGACAAATCATGATATGCTGACTTTACAAATTGAAACCGCTAAACGAAAGTTGGAATTTGCAATAAGTAAACGTTTTCAAAAGGTGGTATTTATTCATGGTAAAGGTGAAGGTGTGCTTAAATTAGAGCTCGATTACCTTTTTGGACGTTATAACAATATAAAATTTTACGAAGCCAATTACAAGAAATACGGCTTAGGAGCTACCGAAGTTTATATTTATCAAAATACAAAAAGCTAGTTAATTTTTGAATTCAAGAATTCCTGTGTAAGTTCCTAAATTAATTAAATCGGTATTTAAAATTTCTATACTAACGTTTTCAACTATAAATTTTACAGTTACTGTTCTAATAAATGTATTAGTGTTAAACGTGTCATTTATAAAAGTGTCTGTTGCAGTATTATCTAAAAAACGTGGTACTATGGAAACAGGAGCAAGGTCGTCAAAAAGATTTCCGTTTGAATTTTCGTCTTCGTAACGTGTGATTACTCCATCACCATCATCGTCATCATCAAGATAATCTGGAATTCCATCTCCATCTGTATCTTTTGCGTCGTCCAAAATTCCATCACCATTTGGGTCAGGATTCTCTTTTATAGTTGGTACATTGTCTCCATCGTCGTCTGCATCTTTGTAGTTTGGTATGCCATCACCATCAGTATCATCATCTTCTAAATCACCATTACCATTTATATCTTCTAAAAGCGAAGGTACTCCATCGTTATCATCATCAACAAAGGTTGAGGTACTTGTAACCATTCCACTAATAGCTTCATAATCTTCAAAAATAGTTATATCAGAAGGCGTGATGGGATCACAAATTAAATTAGTCATGTCTCCATCGTATATTCGGTAATTAAATCTTATTGAGTTTGTATTAATTGTAAACGATTCTGAATATGGATTTGTTGGAGGATTAAATATTAAATCATTAGTATCACTTCCTGGAAACAAAAGCGTTAAGGATTCAAAAGGATCAATTCTAGTATCGTAAATCACATAGTTTTGGCTATTTTCATCACCGCAAAGCTCTAGTATTTGATTAAATTCAAGTTCAACAAGAATAATATCGCCATCGTCACAAGAATGAAATATGAAACTAATAGCAAAAAGAATGAAAACTAACTTACGCATTGTATTGGGTTTTTGACAAAAATAACAGAATTGTATTTTATAACGACCTTTATTGAAAATAATTTTATTTGAATTACTTTTACACCCTTAATAAAAAAATATGAAACACATTTATTTTGATAATGCGGCAACTACCAAAATTCGTGATGAAGTTATTGATGCAATAACTGATGTTATGAAAAATAATTACGGAAATGCATCATCTTCACATAGTTTTGGACGTTCATCTAAAACACTGGTTGAAAGTTCAAGAAAACAAATAGCATCCTTTTTTAATGTGTCTGCTTCCGAAATTGTGTTTACTTCCGGAGGAACTGAATCCGATAATTTAGTGCTTCGAAGTGCAGTTCGGGATTTAGGCATTACACATATAATTACTTCGAGAGTTGAGCATCATGGTGTATTGCATACTTTGGAACAATTACAAACCGAATATAATGTTTCTGTAAGTTATGTGAATTTAGATGCTGAAGGTCAAATAAGTATGGAGCATCTGGAAGAATTACTCCAAACTAACCAAAAAACCTTGGTAAGTTTAATGCATATTAATAACGAAATAGGAAATATTCTCGATATAAAACGTGTAGCAAAATTATGTAAAACCAATAACGCTTTATTCCATAGTGATGCTGTTCAATCTGTAGGACATTACAAGTTAGATTTACAAGAGATACCTATAGATTTTATGGCAGCAAGCGCTCATAAGTTTCATGGTCCGAAAGGTGTAGGTTTTGCTTTTTTGCGAAAAGGCTCTGGGTTAAAACCCTTAATTTTTGGAGGTGATCAGGAGCGAGGCTATCGTGCAGGTACAGAGAGTGTGCATAATATTGTTGGTTTAGAGAAATCATTGACCATGGCTTACAATAATCTTGAAACTGAAAGCACTTATGTGAAAGGTATTAAAAGTTATTTTATTGAGCAGCTTAAAGCTAATATTCCAGATGTTTCTTTTAATGGGAGTTCGGGAGATATGACAAAAAGTACATACACATCTTTTAATGTGTGTTTACCAGTTGCTCCTGAAAAGTCTGCAATGCTGTTGTTTCAACTCGATTTAAAAGGGATTGCCTGCTCCAAAGGAAGTGCCTGCCAAAGCGGAAGCTCACAAGGCTCCCATGTGTTGGCTCAAATATTAAGTGATACAGATATGCAAAAACCTTCTATACGTTTTTCGTTTAGTATTTATAACACCAAAGACGAAGTCGATTATGTGGTTGGTGTTTTGAAGGAGTTGGTGTAATTTAAAACTTCATTGATAGCCTTACATTAAACACTCTTGGTGTTAAGAAATTTGGAATAGCATATTGACGTTTGGAGTACACATCTCTCACCCAAATATTGGTAATAGAGTTTTGCACATCAAACATATTAAAGATTTCAAAGCCTAGCGTTAGCTCTTTAAAATTTCGTTTCCAACCTGAAGTTGAAGGTTTTTTGGCATCGACCAATACATAAGAAATTCCTAAATCTACACGTTTATAATCTCTTAATCGATTTTGAAACTGATAAGGATCGGCATAACTTGGTGAACCTCCAGGTACTCCTGTATTATACACTAAATTTAAGTACATTTTTAAACTTGGAATATTTGGCACATAATCCTGAAAGAGAATTCCAAATTTTAAGCGTTGATCTGTTGGTCTGGGAATATAGCCACGATCATCGATATTTTCTTCTGTTTTTAAATAACCAAAGCTAAACCACGATTCTGTTCCTGGTACAAACTCACCATTAAGTCGTAAATCCAAACCATACGCATAAGCTTCGGCATTGTTTCTGGCACGATAACGAATACGAACATTTTCAATGGTATAAGGATTGACATCTGTTAGTTTTTTATAATAGGCTTCGGCAACAAATTTAAACGGCCTGTTCCACATGGTTAAACTGTATTCATTACCCAAAACAATATGAAACGATTTTTGTGCTTTTACTTCTGGTCTTACAATTCCTAAAGAATCACGTAACTCTTTGTAAAAAGGAGGTTGATAATACAAGCCGCCACTAATTCTAAACAATACATCTTTATCCCAATCTGGCTTAATTGCAAATTGAACTCTTGGGCTAAACACGATTTGTGTGTTACTTTCAATACCATCTCCATTTACTGTCCAATTATGTACTCGCACACCAGCATTGTAAAACACATCGTGATTACCAAGTGTAGAACGTTGGCTCCATTGTACATACGCTTGCAGTCTATCAATTTGTGTGTGGTTTGTAGCTCTTATATTTTGAAAAAGTACTAATGGTCCTTCATAAGCCTCGTAAGGTTGCTCGTTAAAGGCATCAATATTTGGTGGATTTATTGAGAATCCTGCCGAGTCTATCACTTCCCATTCTACAATACGATCACGAATATCTTCATGCGTATATTTAAGAGACCATTCAAAAATATTGTCTTCAACAGTATAACTTCCTTTTTGTTCAATGTTTGTAATAAATGCATCTAAGTCGTTTCTGGCATGATTGAGTTGTGAGCCTATGCCTTCGCTAAATTCTACTCCGCCTAAATTATCGTCTCCAATATTACTGTTTACTTCGCCAAGTCTGTATTGTGCCAAAATATCGAAATATTCTTGTTCTCTGGTATTGAAAGCTGAAGCAATTAGTTTTAAGGTTAAATCGTCGTTTGCAAAATAAGTACCTTTAAAAGCACCAAAATAGGTTTGGTACTCATCTTTTTCCTGCCCTTCATAAAATACCAATAATGCTATTGGGTTTACTAAAGTACCAAAATTGGTTTGCCGGGTTTGTGGCTCGTAGTTATATTGGTTTATAGATGCGTTACCTAAAAAACTTAAATGAAATTTATCGGAAAACTTATAGGTTAAATACGTTTGAAAATCAGCAAATTTAGGATCGTAATTTGTTTCGGTTTCTTTTGCTTCAACAAGTAAACTGTTGTCGTGATAACGTAGCCCAATAATGCCTGAAAGCTTAGAATCTTTAGAAACGGCTTCGCCAGAAATACTTCCACCTAAAAGACTTAAATCGGCACGAACTCCAAACTTAATAGGCGTTCTATATGTTATATCTAAAACCGAAGATAGCTTATCTCCATATTTAGCTTGAAATCCTCCAGCCGAGAATTCAATATTTTGTACCAAATCACTATTTACAAAACTCAAGCCCTCTTGTTGTCCAGACCGAATTAAAAATGGACGATATATTTCGATGTCATTGACATACACAAGGTTTTCATCAAAGTTTCCACCTCTAACCGAATATTGAGTACTTAACTCGTTAGTGATGTTTACACCTGGAAGTGTTTTTAAAATATTCTCTATTCCTGGTTGTGCACCTTTTATGGTTCTTATAAGTTCTGGGTCTATAGTTATAATACCTTCGACACGTTTGCGTTCGTTACCTTTAACTACAACTGTTGCAATTTGTTCAACTTTCAGATTCATTACAGGATTAAACTCAAAGGTTTCACCATTTTTTAAATTGAATGTAACAGTTATTTTTTTTAAACTTAAATGCGAAAACTCAATTGTTACATCTTGGTTTGAAGGAATTTTAATAAAATAAAATCCATTAGTATTTGTTGTAGTGCCTTCTGTACCAAAAGTAATGCTAACATTGGAGATTGGTACGTTGTTTTCGTCAAGAATAATTCCTTTTAAGGTTGCCGTTTGCGTTAAACTTATTAACGGGATTAAGATAAAGAGAAATAGAAAGAGAGAAGATTTAATTTTCAAAAGGCCTGAATTTTATTTTCTAAAAAATATAGTTTTAAATGTAGAACTATTTCCAACATTATCTGTAACAATTATCTTTAAATTGTTTTCAGTTTCGGTAATTATATTATCGTTAAAATCGTAAGTCAGTTTATTTTTCTTCGCATCATATTCCATTAAAATCCAGTTCCCATTAATTGTAGCCCTGTAATTTCGAATGCCTGAAATTTCATCTTTCACTTTCACTTTTAAATAACGCGACTTGCTTAACCATTTATTTTTTTGGAAGTTAATTGGTTTAATTTCCGGATTTTCAGCATCAACTCCTAAAACATAAGTATCTAAAATTTTAGTTCTGGCACTTAATATATTCCCTTTTCTGGTAGTTGGATTATATGACAGATAATTTTTATAATAACCTACAAGCCTTGCAATAAAAAGTATGTCTTTATCGTCGTCTTCATAATTACTAATATCATAATTAATAGTGAAGTATTTTTGTGCAGACACACTAGGTTTGTGTAAAGTAAGTGTATCACAATTCACATTAAAATTTATGTAAAAATCATCATAAAAAGTATTTGATGGAAAGTACACTGAAACGTTTTCATCTTCTAAATTAGTAGCTTGATCAGCATAAATAAAATAATCTGTAACTTCAATATTTCTTGGTGTTATCGAATCATTTTGCTCCCCAATAATAGAAATTGTCAACCAGGTTTCATTCCCTTTGTAATCTTTCACGCTTACTTTATAAATAGATGCTGTGCTGTCTGCAATGTTTATATAACCGTTTTCGTTAAGGTTTTTATATAAACTTAATGGATTGTTAGTTTGCACGAACAGTTTTTGAATACGCGATTTATGATCCTTAAAATGAGCATAATCTATTAAACGATTTAGGTGTTTGGTTTCGGTAAATGAAAATCGCTTAAAATCTATTTCAAAATTTTTATTGCCATTAAAAAAAGTTTGAATATTACTCACGCCATTTTTATTAGGAGCATTATCTTGACGGTCGTAGGTGTTAATTCCGAATCCAATTTTACCGAAAGCTTTAATACCTTCAACAGTATAATTTCCGTCAGGTAAAGGAATTAACCGAAGTTTTGTTTTTTCGTTGGTTTTATTTACCTGTGAATTCTCATTAATCGGATAAGCATAAACACTTAAAATAGTGGGTTTTCTAGTATCTTTAATTTCGATTCCGAAAAGCATCGGGTTTATAGGTCTTTCACTTTTATCTCTAATCTCAAAATGAAGATGAGCACTATTTGAGCTTCCTGTATTTCCACTAAAAGCAACAATTTCATCAGTTTCTATCAGCAATTCATCAATAGCAGGAAAAAGTTCTATTTCAAAAGTTTCTTGTTTGTACTGTGCTTTTTTTACAAAAGTTTCAATTTTTGGAGAAAATTTTTTCAAATGTGCATAAACAGTTGTGTAACCATTTGGATGAGTAATATATAATGCTTTGCCATAACCCCAGTGTGAAATTTTTATACGACTTACATATCCTTTTGCAGCTGCAAATACATTTAAACCTTCTTGCTGCTGTGTTTTTATATCTAAACCAGAATGAAAATGATTAGAACGCAATTCGGCAAAAGTGCTGGCAAGCACTAAAGGAATTTCTAAAGGATTACGAAAATAATCTTGTGGGTAAGGATTTTGAGCAGTGATAAACTGCATAAAAATTAATAAAAAGATTAAGAGGCTGTTTCGCATAGATAAGTTGTTACTGCTAAAGTATAAATTTGTAAGTAATATACAAAGTGAATATCAGGTACAGAATTATATTATTGTAATAGGTTGTTAAGTTCTTTTAAAATATTGTTGAAAACAATTGTTATATATAATTTGAAATCTTAACTTTGTGTAATAAGTATTGAATTAATTAAATGAGTAATATTGAGACTATTGTTGATTCTTTAGAGGACAGAATTACCAAAGTGTTGCATAAATTAGATGGTTTAAAGCAAACAAATGCAAAACTAAAAGAAGATGTTACATTATCTCAAAACAAAATATCTCAACAAGAAGAATTAATTGGTTCTTGGGAAGAAAAATATGAAACACTCAAATTTGCAAATTCCATACTTGGCAGTAATGAGAGTAAAAAAGAAACAAAGCTCAAAATAAATGCATTAATTAGGGAAATAGATTATTGTATATCTCAATTATCTGAATAATGCAACATAGTATTTAATGTCAAAGAAGTTTAAAATAAAGCTATCTATAGCTAACAGAGTATATCCTCTAACAGTAGAACCAGAACAAGAAGAAGGATTACGAAAAGCAGCTTTGAAGATTAGTGTAATGATTAAACAGTTTGAGAAAAGTTATTCTGTGAGAGATAAGCAAGATGTATTAGCGATGTGTGCTTTACAGTTTGCATCTCAAACAGAACAGAAAACTATAGATAAAGAAAATTTAAGTGAAGAAGTTGAATTTAAGCTCAATGCTTTAGATCAACTGTTAAAAGAACATTTAAGTTCTTAAGTTCTTTAAAATAAATAAAGGTTACTGCCTGCATTAGTTATTTTTTTTGATAAACTCAACGTTAATTCTTTAAAAAGGGTGAGTTTAAGTTGTAAAAGCGTGCTGCCTTGAGCAGATACTTGATCAGCTTGTTAACCCTAAACTTGTTTTTAAGGAGTTTATACAAAACCAAAACTGATGCAGGCTTTTTTTATCAACTAAGGCATTATAAAAGAATAACTAAATATTAAAGATGGATACTAACACAATTTTATTAATTGTAGGAGCAACTATAACAGGAATCGTAATAGGTTTTATTATTTCTAAAACGCTTCAAAAAAACAACGCATCAAAAATAATAAAGAATGCAAAACGCAATGCAGCAACTATTATAAAAGATGCAAACCAAGATGGCGAAGCTGTAAAAAAAGATAAAATTTTTCAAGCAAAAGAACGATTTTTTGAGCTAAAGTCAGAACATGAAAAAGTAATTTTTTCGCGCGAAAAGAAAATGTCTGAAGCAGAAAAGCGTATTAGAGATAAAGAGTCACAAATATCTTCAGAATTTCATAAAGGCAAAAAGCTCAATGACGACATTGAAGTTAAAATCAAGGATTATAATCATCGTATAGAATTTTTAGAGAAGCGCAATGATGAGGTCGAAAAAGTTCATAAGAGTCAGATTCAACAGCTTGAGGTTATTTCGAGCTTATCTGCTGAAGATGCTAAATTACAGCTTATTGAATCTTTAAAAAACGAAGCTAAAAGTGATGCGATGGCCTATGTTCAGGAAAAAATGGAGGAAGCTAAACTCACAGCACAACAAGATGCAAGAAAAATCATTATTAATACTATACAACGTGTTGGCACCGAAGAATCCATAGATAATTGTGTGTCAGTTTTTAACATAGAATCCGACGATATTAAAGGTCGTATTATAGGCAGAGAAGGACGAAATATCAGAGCTATTGAAGCTGCAACAGGAGTAGAGATTATTGTTGATGACACTCCCGAAGCTATTATTTTATCTTGTTTTGATTCAGTTAGAAGAGAAATCGCACGTTTGTCGCTTCACAAACTGGTAACCGACGGAAGAATACATCCAGCAAGAATAGAGGAGGTCGTAAAAAAAACCCAAAATCAAATTGAACAGGAAATCATAGAAGTAGGTAAACGCACAGTTATAGATTTAGGAATTCATGGCTTGCATCCTGAATTGATTAAAGTTGTTGGACGCATGAAATACCGTTCGTCTTACGGACAAAATTTATTACAGCATTCGCGTGAAGTTGCTAAACTTTGCGGTATCATGGCTGCCGAATTAGGACTGAACTCAAAAATAGCCAAGCGTGCAGGACTTTTGCATGATATTGGTAAAGTACCTGATGCAGAAGCAGATACGGAAACGCCTCATGCAATTCTCGGAATGCAATGGGCAGAAAAATTTGGCGAAAAAGCTGAAGTTTGTAACGCCATTGGAGCACATCATGATGAAATAGAAATGAAGTTTTTACTCTCTCCAATTGTACAGGTTTGTGACGCTATTTCTGGAGCAAGACCTGGAGCAAGACGTCAAGTGTTAGATTCTTATATTCAGCGTTTAAAAGATTTAGAGGATATTGCATTCGGTTTTCCTGGAGTTCAAAAAGCGTATGCTATTCAGGCAGGAAGAGAGTTACGTGTTATTGTTGAGAGCGAAAAGGTTAGCGATGATAAAGCTGCTAATTTATCGTTTGAGATTTCTCAAAAAGTACAAACAGATATGACGTATCCTGGACAAGTTAAGGTTACTGTAATTAGAGAAACCAGAGCTGTAAATATTGCGAAGTAGTTGTAGAGTTGTTTGTTGTTAAGTTGTTTAGATTTCAAGTGATACACGAATATTATTTTTTTACTGAAGATTCCCAACTGAATAGAACGCTGATAACGCTTATTTTTATGATAAAATTTGATTATTAGAACTCTAATTGCTCTATTTAAAAAACATTGACTGAATACTGCAAACTGAATACTGAACACTAAATATTATTTCCTTGGATGAAATTTATTAACAACCTCCTTTAAATGACTTTTATCTACGTGCATATAAATTTCGGTAGTTGTAATACTTTCATGACCTAACATAAGTTGTATAGCTCTTAAATCGGCACCATTTTCTAATAAGTGAGTAGCAAAAGAATGTCTAAAAGTATGTGGCGATATTGTTTTATGAATTCCTGCTTTTTCTGCTAATTGTTTGATTATTGAAAAGATCATGGCACGAGATAACTGTTTCCCTCTTCTGTTTAAAAATAAAGTATCACTAAATGCTTCAACAAATGGAATATGTGGTCTCACTTCATTCTTATAAATGGTAATGTATTTTTGCGTTGAATTTCCAATAGGAACAAAGCGTTGTTTATCGCCTTTGCCAGTAACTTTAATAAAGCCTTCGTCGAAAAATAAATCGGATATCTTAAGATTGGTTAATTCGCTTACACGTAATCCACAACTGTAAAGTGTTTCGATAATGGCACGATTGCGCTCACCTTGTGGATTACTTAAATCGATTGCAGCTACAATTTTATCAATTTCTTGAATAGATAAGGTATCAGGGAGTTTTCGTCCAATCTTTGGAGATTCAATAAGTTCAAGAGGATTAGTTTCTCGATAACCTTCAAAAATCAAATAATCAAAAAAGCTTCGTAAACCTGAAATTAATCGCGATTGACTTCTTGCATTTAATTTTTTGGCAATGGTATAAATAAATTGTTGGACTATTTCAGCATCTATTTTAATGGGAGAAATATCTATACTATTTTCTTGAAGATATTTAATTAGCTTTTTTACGTCTTGGTTATAACTATTTATTGAATTTTGAGATAGACCACGTTCTATCTTTAAATAATGGATATAATCTTTAATTGCTTGTTGCCAATTCATAGTCACAAAAATAGTATAATTTCATTATTATTTTGAAGTATAAGTAATACCAAATTATTAGATATTTTATAAATAATACTGATAAATCTTGTTTTTTAGATAATAAAAGGCTATTTTTAATATTATTAACCTACTTAAAATTAATATGTTATGAAAAAAGTACTGCTTATTTCTATAGATTCTGCCATATTTTTATCAAGTTGTGTTTGCCATAATTTAGGATTAAAAGCTGGATTAAATGTAGCAACATTAAATGGAGATGACACAGATAATTTTGATGCCAGAACAAGTATGTTTTTTGGTGGATTTGCTGAATTGTGTCTAACTAACGATTTTGCCATCCAGCCAGAACTTTTATATTCTATGCAAGGTGCAAAATATACACAAGTAGATGGTTTTGACGGAACACTTAAATTAGATTATTTAAACCTTCCTAATAATGGCAAAAATTAAAATAGTTGATGAACTCTATATACAAGCTGGACCTCAAATAGGATTTTTGTTATCTGCAAAAGATGAATTTAGTTCTGTCGGAAACTCTGGTGAAGAGGACATTTTAGAAAATTATAATAAAATCGATTTTAGCGCAAATATTGGTCTTGGATATCAATTTATAAGCGGTCTGAATTTTGGAGCACGTTATAATATTGGACTATCAAATATTAATAATCTGCCTGATTCAAGTAGTTTAAAAAATCAAAATGGTGTATTTCAGTTTTCTGTTGGGTTTAGGTTCTGAAATTAAAATTGCAAATTTATAAGAGGCTGTCTGAAAAGGCAGTCTTTTGTTTATTTTTAATACTTTTACATTAAGAAACGAGCATGTTAAAATTTTTCTCATCCAAGAGAATGATTAATAGCGAACAATCCCGATAGTTATAGGGATGACTGTTAAAAAAATAAAATGTCAACACATGAAAAAACTCATCATCATTAATGGACCAAACTTAAATTTATTAAGTAAACGTGAACCAAAAATTTATGGGAGTTTGTCTTTTATAGAATTTTTAAGTGTGGTAAAAGAAAAATACTCAAACTTTCAAATTGATTATTTTCAATCGAATATCGAAGGCGAACTTATAGATAAATTGCATGAGGTTGGTTTTACTTATTATGGAATTATTTTAAATTCGGCTGCTTATACACATACTTCGGTAGGCATTGGTGATGCTGTAAAAGCCATCGAAACTCCCGTTATAGAAGTTCATATTTCTAACACATTTTCCAGAGAAAAGTTTAGACATAAATCTTATATTTCAGCACATGCAAAAGGTGTCATTATAGGTTTTGGGTTGCAGAGTTATGAATTGGCTATTCAAAGTTTTTTATAGACACGAATTTCACTAATTTTCACGAATAATTTGCGTCTATTTTCTATACTCTATTCTCTTTTTTCTTTAAAGATGAATCACTTCGCCATAAGCATCTGCTACGGCTTCCATAACTGCTTCACTCATCGTTGGATGTGGATGTACGGCTTTTAAAACTTCGTGTCCTGTGGTTTCAAGTTTACGACCTAAAACAACTTCAGCAATCATATCAGTCACTCCAGCACCAATCATGTGGCAACCCAACCATTCGCCATATTTAGCGTCAAAGATTACTTTTACAAAACCCTCTTTATGTCCTCCGGCACTTGCTTTTCCTGATGCCGAAAATGGAAACTTACCAACTTTAATATCTAAACCTTGTTCTTTTGCTTGCGCTTCGGTTAAACCTACACTTGCAATTTCAGGTGAGCAATACGTACAACCCGGAATATTGCCATAATCTAAGGCTTCTATATGTTGCCCTGCAATTTTTTCAACACATAAAATGCCTTCAGCAGATGCTACATGAGCTAATGCTTGCCCGGAAGTGACATCGCCAATGGCATAATATCCTGGAATATTGGTTTGGTAATAATCGTTTACTATAATTTTATCTCTGTCAACAGCAATACCAACATCTTCTAATCCAATATTTTCAATATTCGATTTTATACCAATAGCCGAAAGAATAATATCTGCTTCCAGAATTTGGTCTCCTTTTTTTGTTTTTACTGTGGCTTTAACACCTTTACCAGATGTATCAACCGAAGTTACTTCAGCAGACGTCATAATTTTTATACCGCTTTTCTTGAAAGAACGTTCTAATTGTTTAGATACCTCAGCATCTTCAACAGGAACAACACTAGGTAAAAATTCAACTATGGTAACTTCAGTTCCCATAGAATTATAGAAATAAGCAAACTCAACACCAATGGCACCAGAACCAACAACAATCATCTTTTTGGGTTGTTTTGGCAAGGTCATTGCTTCCCTGTAATCAATAACTTTTTTACCATCTTGTGGTAAACTTGGTAATTCGCGTGAACGCGCTCCTGTTGCAATAATGATATGGTCTGCACTGTATTCTGTACCATCGACATCAATCTTTTTTTCAGTTTTTAGTTTACCATAACCGTTAATAACATCAATTTTGTTTTTCTTAAATAAAAACTGCACACCTTTACTCATTCCGTCGGCAATATTGCGACTACGTTTTACAACAGCTTCAAAATCTTTATCGTATTCTTTTACAGATAAGCCATAATCTTCAGCATGTTTTAAATATTCAAAAACTTGTGCCGATTTTAAAAGAGCTTTGGTTGGAATACAACCCCAATTTAAACAAACGCCACCAAGACTTTCTTTTTCTATAACAGCAGTTTTAAATCCTAATTGAGATGCTCTAATTGCAGTAACATAACCTCCAGGACCACTACCAAGAACTATAATATCGTATTTACTCATTTGTAATTTTTTAATCTTTATTTGAAGATACAAATTTAAGAAATTCCAAATGCAATCCCGATAGCTATCGGGACAAATTCTAATTTTATTTCAATATTAATTATTTAAGCTTTGGAATTTGGTATTTAAAAATTGAAATTTTATTAATAAAATATTTGTATTGCTGAAAATATTGATAGAAAAACTATTCATTGTTGTCAAAATTAATGCTTGCAGAATTCACACAAAAACGTTCCCCAGTTTCCGTTGGACCATCGTTAAACACATGACCGAGATGACTTCCGCAGTTAGAGCATACAATTTCTGTACGTAGCATACCTAGAGTTTTATCAGGAATGCGATCTACTGTTCTTTCAATGGCATCATCAAAACTTGGCCAACCACAATGGGCATTAAATTTACTATTACTTTCAAAAAGTTGTTGTTTACAAGCAGCACATTGGTAGATGCCTTTTTCAAAATGAAGGTTATATTTTCCTGTATGAGGAGCTTCTGTTCCTTTCGTTCTTAAAACTCTAAATTGTTCGTCTGAAAGTTCAGTACTCCATTCGCTCTCTGTTTTTTCAATATTGTATTTACTCATTCTTTTTTGGAATAAATTTAAGAGCAACACCATTGATGCAATGGCGTTTACCTGTTGTTTCTTTTGGGCCATCATTAAATACATGTCCGAGATGACCTCCACAAGTTGCACAATGTTCTTCGTCTCGTGAATATCCTAAATCGTTATCTGTGCCATAAGCTACATTACCTTCAATAATTCTATCAAAGCTTGGCCAGCCAGTGCCAGAATCGAATTTGTGTTCGCTTTTAAAAAGTGCTGTATTACAAGCAGCACAAACATAAACACCTTCATCGTAATTTTTATCTAATGGACTTGAAAATGGGCGTTCGGTTCCTGATTTTCGAAGCACATAATATTCTTGTTCAGAAAGTTGAGCTTTCCATTCGACTTCGGTTTTTGAAACTTCATATTGCTTGGTTTCCTTTTTTTGAGCTGAGGTATTGCAATTAAAAAAAGTGATTAGACTTAAACAAAGAATTATTTTTTTCATGTGTTTATATTTATTGCTTTTTTAAGGGTCATCCCGATAACTATCGGGACTGTTCACTATTAATCATTTCCTTGAGTGATAAGCCTTTTAGCATGCTCGTTTCATAAGTAACTCAATTTAAAAAGAATTTATAATATAGTCGCAAGAAATTTTAAATGATAACAAATTCCAATTTTTTTTGACATTCAATTAAGACATAGGAACGATTTTTGTAATTTTAGAGTAAATTAAAACTTCAAACAAAATGAAATTTAAAAACAGTGTCGTTATATATGGAACAATATTATTGTTTTTATCCTGTGCAACAAATCCATTTTCAGGAAAGAAAACTTTAGCATTAGTTTCAAATTCTCAACTTTTTCCTACTTCTTTTGCTCAATATGATGAATTTTTGACCGAAAACAAAGTAATAACAGGAACTAATGATGCTGAAATGATTAAGAGAGTTGGTCAACGAATAGCAGCTGCTTCGAAACAGTGGTTAGATGCCAATGGATATAATGGCTATTTAAAAGAATACAAATGGGAATATAATCTTGTTAACGATAAAACTGTAAATGCGTGGTGTATGCCAGGAGGAAAAATTGTGTTTTATACGGGAATACTTCCTATTGCTCAAAGTGAAACAGGAGTAGCAGCAATTATGGGACACGAAGTTTCACATGCACTCGCAAATCATGGGCAACAACGAATGAGTGCGGGAATGTTACAGCAGATAGGAGAAGTAGCAGGTAACGTAGCTATTAAAGACGATAAATCAAGAGAGATGTTTAATCAGGCGTATGGTGTTGGAACTACAGTTGGTGTTATGCTTCCGTTTAGCAGAAAACACGAAACTGAAGCCGATAAAATAGGATTGACTTTAATGGCGATTGCCGGATATAATCCTGATGAAGCTTCCGAATTGTGGAAACGTATGAAAGCAAATAGCGGCGGAAAAGCACCTCCGGAATTTTTAAGTACGCATCCTTCAAACGACACAAGAATATCTAACCTTTCTAAATGGTCTTTTAATGCGAAACTTGAAGCTAAAAAGTTTGGAGTTACATCGTTTATAGAAATACACAAGTTTCATTAAAAAAAATGTTTATTTTAGAAGTTGCTCAAAAAAGGGCAGTTTTTTTGTTATGGTAGAATTAAAAAAAGGAAGTAAAAAATTACTAAACGCTTGGGCATTTTACGATTGGGCAAACTCGGTTTATACATTAACAATAGCATCTTCAATATTTCCTATATTTTATTCAGCATTATTTTTAAGTGATATAAAAACCGTTCAAGCCTTTGGGTTCGAATTTAAAAGTACTGCCTTAATTACATTTGTTACTGCATTTACATTTTTAGTAGTTGTTTTTACATCGCCTTTACTTTCTGGAATTGCAGATTATGTAGGTAACAAAAAAGCATTCATGAGGTTTTTCTGTTACGTTGGCGGTATTGGTTGTATAGGCTTATATTGGTTTAGTTTAGACCATATCTATATAAGTTTGTTTTTTTATTTTATGGGTTTAATTGGATATTGGGGAAGTTTGGTATTTTATAATTCGTATTTACCAGATATTGCTTTTACTGAACAACAAGATAGGATTAGTGCTAAAGGGTTTTCAATGGGTTATATAGGAAGCGTTTTATTGTTAGTCGTAAATTTAGTAATGGTAATGAGTCAGGAAGATGCAGATGCTAAACTGCAAATGATGCGTTATTCTTTTGTAATGGTTGGAGTTTGGTGGATTGTATTTAGTCAATATTCATTTTATTATTTACCTAAAGGTGTTTCTTCGGGACATAAAGTCACTAAAGATGTAGTTTTTAACGGATTTAGAGAATTAAAATTAGTTTGGAAACAAATGCAAAGTAATTTAAGACTAAAACTATATTTAAGAGCGTTTTTTGTGTATAGTATGGCAGTACAAACCATTATGTTGGTGGCTGTTTATTTTGGTGAAGAAGAAATTGATTGGGGAAGCGATAGTAATAAAACCTTGGGTTTAATAGGAAGTATATTAATTATTCAAGTTATCGCCATATTAGGAGCAGTATTAACATCGAGAGCATCAGCAAAATTTGGTAACATTAAAACTTTAATAGTTATTAATTTTATCTGGATGGTTTTATGCTTTTATGGTTATTTTGTCGAAACTCCTATGCAATTTTACGCTATTGCTTTTTTTGTTGGTTTGGTTATGGGAGGAATACAGGCTCTATCACGCTCAACATATTCAAAATTTTTACCAGAAACTGAAGATACAACATCATATTTTAGTTTTTTTGATGTTGCCGAAAAAATAGGAATCGTAATTGGCATGGTAATTTTTGCTACAATAGACCAGATTACCGGTAGTATGCGAAATGCGTTTTTGTTTTTGTTTGTTTTCTTTTTATTAGGAATTATTTTATTATTTAGAGTTCCTAAAAAAGCTTCAGCTAATTAAGAAAAAATGAATATAAAAGAGGCAGAATTCTAAGTTGAAAACCAAAGAAATCTGCTTCTTTTAATTTAATTAGATTGGTTAATTACTAATACTTCCATTCCAGAACCTGAAACTTTAGTATCTTCTTTACTTGGATTGCCTCTGTATTCAATATCCCCTGAACCAGAAACTCTGGATTTTAAGCTTTTATTGCTTACTACTTGTATATCTCCAGAACCTGCAACCGAAACTACAGTATGGTTAGATTGTAAACCAAAAGCATGAATATCGCCAGAACCAGCTAATTTTATTGTTAAGTTGTTTGTATTCCCTTTTAATGTAATATCTCCTGAACCTGCTAAACTTCCTTCGATAGAAGATGCTTCTATATTTAAAATTACATCTCCCGAACCTGCTAACGAAACGCTGGAAATATCCTTAAATGGAATGGCGATTTTTATTGTTTTGCCCCAACTTGGTCTTAGGTTGATACCTTTTTCAACTTTTACAATTAGATTATTCCCTTTAACTTCGGTAATAATATGTTTGAGCAAATTTTCTTCACCTTCAAGTTTAATATTTCCTTCTGTACTTGCTACTAAAATGTAGTCCATAGAACCAGCACATTTAATGCCGTCATAATCACCTGTTGTTCTTGTTATGGTAGTTGTGTTACCATTTCCTTTTACTTTTTCATTTTCCGACCACCATTGTGCGTGTGTTAAAGTAGTAAGCATTAAAGCGGCTAATAATAAGATTGATTTGTTCATAATTGTTGTTTTTTGATTGTTATTAATTTTTTTTAAAGGATACACTTCCGTATTCCGACTTTATTTTTATTGTGTTTCCCGAATTATTATTTCCATAATAACCAGCATAATATTTCTCTCTAGATTTGATAATTTGTTTGGTAAATTCTAAATCTTCTTTTCCTCTTAATGAAGCATATTCTAAATCGATTTCAAAATTAAAACTGTAGTTAGCAGAATAACCAATAGTAATTTTCATGTAGTCTGAATTAATGGTTACATCTCCTGCATTGTCAGTCATGTTATCAATTTTTAGAGAGCCATAATTTGCCTCAATGCTTACATTTTTATAAACATCACCAATGCGAACTGTTAAATAATCTCCATTTCCATTAACATTATTCACTTTTCAATTGTTATTGAACCATAGTCACAATTATAAGAAACATCTTCTGCTATTTCGACTTTAGATTTGGAATAATCTGCTACAATTTTTAAATCATTAGTTTTTCCAACAGTAAACTCACTATAATCTGCGTTTATTTTGCCACTTTTAATGTATTCAAAATAACTGTTGTTGGTATAATCAAAACTTATCATGTTATTATCTGCCATTAGTTCTTTGGTAGTTATTTTACCATAATCGCAACTAATTTTTGCATGACTTTCCAATTTATAGAGGTTGATGTTTCCGTAGTCATTGCTGATATCAACATTATTGGTAATAGGTATTTTAACGATGTAATTAATTTTCATGTTTACATTATTGTTGCCCCAATTCCAATTCCACCAAGATCTACTTTTATTAAATCTTGTTTTCGCAGAAACGTAACTTGAAGAATTACTGAATTCTACTGTAATTTCATCTAGTTTCTTTTGTGCTTTATCTTCATTATTACTACTGGTAGTGATATGTACTTCTATTTCTATGCGATTTTCATTCCATGTTATGATATCAATATTGCCATAACTGTTATCTACTTTAAAAGTAGCATCAGGATTTACAGTAAACACTTTGTTGATGGTTTTTTCTTTGGTGTATCTTCCTTTCCAGTTTTTACCGTTACTGGCAATCATTAAAGTAGGAATAAGTAAAAAAGCAACGAGTGCTTTATATAATAGTGCTGTTTTTATTTTGTTTAATATTTTGTTGTTTTAAATTATCTATTTGTTCAACTACATTTTGTAGTAAGTCTATTCTCTTTTGAAAATTGCTAATCATAGCATATATAACACGTTTATCGTCACCGCTTTCGCTTAAGTCTATTTTTAATTGGGAGTAGTTTTCTTCAAGTATTTTAATTTGAAATAATGCATCAACAATTAAATCTTGAAATTCCGGTGTTTCTTCACTGTTTAATTTTTCAAGTTCACTGATAATTGCATTGGTAAAAAAATCTTGTGTATTTGCCATTTCAGGAGAAATGCTCACAAGCTCTTTTGAATTACTGTTTTGTTGAATTCCCACAAATATTGAAATTAATAATACTATTGATGCGGCAACACCAAGTAAAGGTCTCCAAAGCTTCCTAACTGGTTTTGGTACATCTATAATTGTTTCTTTTTTATTATTTAATTTGTCTAAAAAACGTTGTTGATGACCCAATTTTGGTTCTTTAATATCGAAATCCTCTTTTAGGTTTTCAAACAAATTATTTAAAGTATTTTTAGTCATAATCAAAATTTTAATATCCAGCTATAAGCTGTAATTTATGCCTTAAACTCTCTTTTACACGAGAAATTGTAGTCCTGCAATTAGCATACGAAATATTCATAATTTCGCTAATTTCTTCGTAGTCGTAGCCCTCAATAAGATGTAGAGTTAGCAAAATTCTATAATTGTCTTTTAAAGATTTCATAGTTTCTAATACTTGTCTTGCTTTTAAGTTTGTAAATTCATAATCGCTGGTTACACCATCATTATTTTCAACCTTATACAGTACATCATCTAAATTAACTTCTTCGTATTTACTATTTTTTTTATAATGGTAAATACTGTTATTCGTTACAATTCGCTTTAACCATGATCCAAAAGTCATTGAGTCTTTTAGACTCTCTAACTTTGTAAATGCAGTCAAAAAAGAGTCTTGCATAATATCTTCGGCTTCAAAACTATCTTTTACAATTCTGTAAGCTATGTTATACATTGCTTTGTAATATCGGTTGTAAACTTCCAATTGCGCATTTTGGTTTTCAGATTTACATAGCTGTACAAGTTGTTCAATATTGTGGTTAGTAAGCGTCAAAAAACAAATTGTTTATAGGAATGATTAAAATAATACATGATTGTTACAGTTTTATTTAAAAAAGATTGTTTTTTATTTAAGAATATTATGATTACTATGGCATAACAATTGAACTTAAAGATGCGATATAGACTTTAAAAACCTTGTAAAACATTAGATTTTAAAGCTAATCTTTTTGTAATTAATTAATTATAAAAGTAAAACAATTCTGTTTAAGTGACAGAATGACTTAAAATATAGTATGGCAAAATCTAAATTTGTAAGTCTTGACAGTTTGTCATTTCTGGAGTTTGACGAAGATTCAGAGTTAATTCCGTTAATGACCACTGAAGATGAGAAAGAAATAAATAGCGAATCATTACCAGAAACCTTACCAATATTATCATTGCGAAATACGGTTTTATTTCCTGGAGTTGTTATTCCAATAACAGCAGGAAGAGATAAATCAATAAAGTTAATTAACGATGCCAATAAAGGAAATAAAGTCATTGGCGTGGTGTCTCAAAAAGATGAAACGGTAGAAGATCCATCAGCAAAAGACATCCATCATACAGGAACGGTTGCTCGAATTTTAAGAGTGCTTAAAATGCCTGACGGAAATATAACAGTTATTATACAAGGAAAAAAACGCTTTCGAGTAGCCGAAATAATTACTGAAGAGCCTTATATGAATGCTACTGTTCTCGAAGTTCCTGAAAGTTCGCCAGCAAAAAATGACAAGAAATTTTCCGCTATTATAGATTCTATAAAAGATTTGGCTATAGAAATTATAAAGCATAGTCCCAATATTCCAAACGAAGCCTCTTTTGCTATAAAAAATATTGAAAGCAGTTCGTTTTTAGTAAATTTTGTGTCTTCTAATATGAATCTTTCAGTTAAAGAAAAACAAGAACTTTTAGAAATAAACGATTTACAAGAACGTGCATTGGTTACACTAAAGAATATGAATGTAGAGTTTCAGAAGTTAGAACTAAAAAATGATATTCAATCCAAAGTACAGAGCGATTTAAACCAGCAGCAACGTGAGTATTTTTTGCACCAGCAAATGAAAACCATTCAGGAAGAACTTGGTGGCGTGAGTTATGAAGAAGAGGTTGAAGAGATGAAAACTCGAGCTAAAAAGAAAAAATGGAATAACGATGTAGCGAAACATTTTGACAAGGAAATTTCAAAAATGCAACGTATGAATCCTCAAGTTGCTGAGTATTCGATACAGCGTAATTATTTGGATTTAATTTTAGACTTGCCTTGGAATAAATTTAGTAAAGATAAATTCGATTTAAAGCGGGCAAAAAGAATTCTTGATAGAGACCATTATGGTTTGGATGATGTGAAGCGAAGAATTATTGAATATCTCGCAGTACTGAAAATTCGTAACGACATGAAGTCCCCAATTTTGTGCTTATATGGACCTCCAGGAGTCGGTAAAACATCATTAGGTAAATCCATAGCTGAAGCTTTAGGAAGAGAATACATACGAGTATCTCTCGGTGGTTTACGAGATGAAGCTGAAATAAGAGGACATCGCAAAACGTATATTGGCGCCATGCCTGGACGGATTTTACAAAGTATAAAAAAGGCAGGAACTTCTAACCCGGTTTTTGTTTTAGACGAAATAGATAAACTGTCTAATTCTCACCAAGGAGATCCATCATCAGCAATGCTTGAGGTATTAGACCCAGAACAAAACTCTGAGTTTTATGATAACTTCCTCGAAATGGGTTACGATCTGTCTAAAGTAATGTTTATAGCAACTGCCAATAGTTTATCAACTATTCAACCTGCACTGCTCGATAGAATGGAAATTATTAATGTTACTGGTTACACTATCGAAGAGAAAGTAGAAATTGGTAAACGGCATTTATTGCCAAAGCAATTAAAAGAACATGGTTTATCTAAAAAACATTTAAAAATTGCAATGCCACAATTAGAAAAAATAGTTGAAGGTTATACCAGAGAATCAGGTGTTCGTGGTTTAGAAAAACAACTTGCTAAAATGGTGCGTTACGCTGCAAAAAATATTGCAATGGAAGAAGAGTACAACATAAAAATATCTAATGAAGATATAATTGAAGTACTCGGAAGCCCAAAATTAGAACGTGATAAGTACGAAAACAATAATGTCGCTGGAGTAGTTACTGGATTGGCGTGGACTCGTGTAGGAGGCGATATATTGTTTATCGAATCTATCTTGTCTAAAGGAAAAGGGAATATGTCAATTACCGGAAATTTGGGAAAAGTCATGAAAGAATCTGCTACAATTGCTATGGAATATATTAAAGCTAACGCGGATACTTTTGGAATTAGTCCTGATATTTTCAATAAGTATAATGTGCATATACATGTTCCTGAAGGTGCAACACCAAAAGATGGTCCAAGTGCTGGAGTTACAATGTTAACCTCTTTAGTTTCATTGTTTACACAGCATAAAGTAAAGAAAAGCCTTGCTATGACTGGTGAGATTACACTTCGCGGAAAAGTACTTCCTGTAGGTGGTATTAAAGAAAAAATCCTTGCAGCAAAACGTGCCAGGATTAAAGAAATATTGCTTTGTAAAGAAAATAAAAGCGATATTTTAGAAATAAAAGCAGAATATCTTAAAGGATTAACCTTTCATTATGTTTCGGATATGAGCGATGTTATTAAATTGGCATTAACGCAGGAAAAGGTTAAAAACGCAAAAAAGCTGTAATATCATGCTTAAATTTTAAAACTCTATGCCAAATTGTGGTTGAAAATTGAAATTACAAATATCAAAACACAAATATCAAACAATATTCAGATTCAAAATTTCAATGTTCAAAACACAAACTTTGTATCAAAAAAAAGTATGCTTATAATAAATGTATAATAACACTAAATTTGATGCCTAAGGATAGTTATTTGGATTTTTTTGGAATTTGGAATTTGTTTTGTGGAGTTTAAAAAATAATAATACCCCATAAATTCACCCAATACAAACGACAAAGAGCTAATTTTGATGTTGATTTTTTTGAGATTCAAAAATAAATTATTCATAAAATCGTTTTAAGTTAGATTTAGTTATTTTGCGACTTTATGATAAGAACGATTATCACTCTGTTTTTTTTGTTTCTTGTTACTTCTTTGCTTTCTCAAGTAGGAGGAGAAGCGACTTACCAATTCTTAAATTTGGTATCTTCTCCTCGACAAGCTGCTTTAGGAGGAAAAGTACTTACTAATGTGGATTACGATGTAACACAAGGACTTTATAATCCGGCTACGATTAATGTTGAAATGAATAATCAGTTAGCACTTAATTATTCTAGTTATTTGGGTGGAATAGGTTATGGAACAGCTGCTTATGCTTATACTTGGGACCGAAGAACGCAAACTTTTCATATAGGAATTACTTATATAAATTATGGAGATTTTGATGGTTATGACGAAAATGGAATTTCAACAGGATCTTTTACAGGTGCCGAATCTGCGATATCATTAGGTTATGCATTGCAAATTGGATACACCGATTTTTATTTTGGTGCTAATCTAAAAATAATTACCTCGAAACTTGAACAATACACATCTTTTGGAGTTGCTGCCGATTTCGGATTGTTATACATAAATAAAGATATTAATTTTAATGCTGCAATAGTTGTTAGAAATTTAGGATCACAAATAACAACTTATGCTGGATTGAATGAACCTTTGCCTTTTGAGGTAGATTTTGGGATGTCTCAAACTTTAGAAAATGTACCTTTGCGTTGGCATGTAACATTCGAAAATTTGCAAAAGTGGCCAATTGCAAAACCAAATCCTGCAAGAACTACAAGTGATTTAGATGGAAATCAAACAGAAGAGGAAATAGGATTTTTAAACGAAACGTTAAGACATTTAATTTTAGGAGCAGAATTATTTCCAGATAAAGGATTTAATGTTAGAGTAGGATACAATTTTAGAAGAGCTGAAGAACTAAGAATATTAGATCAACGAAACTTTTCAGGGTTGTCTTTTGGGTTTGGAATAAAACTTAAAAAAATGAGATTTAGTTATACACATGCAAGATATTCAGGTGCTGGAAACGCCAGTTTTTTCGGATTACAAATAGACCTACAATAAGATGAAACGAGCATGCTAAAAGTTTATCACTCATGGAAAATGATTAATAGCGAACAGTCCTGATAACTATCGGGATGACAGTTAAAAAACAATGAATATATACACATGAATAAAATTACTATAGCCATAGACGGTTTTTCATCAACTGGTAAAAGTACCATTGCAAAACAATTGGCTAAAACACTAGATTATATATATGTAGATACAGGAGCAATGTATCGTGCTGTAACTCTATATGCGATGCAAAACGATTTTATTTCTGATGAAAAATTTCATAGCAACGATTTAATTTTGAAGTTGAATAATATAAATCTCCAGTTTAAATTTAATCCATCATTAGGATTTTCTGAAATGTATTTAAACGGAAAAAATGTTGAAAAAGAAATTAGAACTATGAAAGTTTCTAATTTTGTAAGTGTAGTTTCTGCAGTTCCTGAAGTGCGTAATCGACTGGTAAAGCAACAGCAAGAAATAGGAAAAAGTAGTGCTGTAGTTATGGATGGTCGAGACATTGGTACTGTTGTTTTTCCAAATGCAGAATTAAAAATCTTTATGAATGCCTCACCAAAAATTCGTGCACAACGACGTTATGATGAGTTAATAAAAAGAGGCGAAAATATATCTTTTGAAAAAGTATTGAAAAATGTAAACAAACGTGATTATATTGATTCTCATCGTAAAAGTTCACCTTTAAAAAAAGCTAAAGATGCCATAGAAATTGATAATTCTAATCTTTCATTAAAAGAACAATTTACTCAAATCATGCTGTTGATTAATAAGATTTTAAAATTAGAATAATAGTTTTTAATTTTTGGGATTTACTTCAAATCAAATTAGGCAATTCCATAAAATGTGTTTATCTTTGCGCTCCTTTTAGCAATATTCAGAAAGATAAAAGGAACTGAAAACAAACTCTAACACTTCTGTGTGTAACTTGCTTAAATCTTCTGAATACATGCAGAATACAAATTTTAATCAGCAATGGCTGAAAAAAAAGTAAAAAAAGTAAAAAAAGCTAAAGTAGAAACACCGCAAACTACAGAAGCTGTAACCGTAGAAGCTCCAGTACTCTCTGAAGCACAAGCAAATCCAGACAAATTTTTAAAGGACTTTAATTGGCACAATTACGAAGAAGGAATTGATCCTGTTGATGATGCACAATTAAAAGAATTTGAAAAATTAGTATCTGAAAACTTTGTAGATACTCTTAATAATCAAGTTGTCGATGGTGTAGTAATTCATATTTCGGATAGAGATGTAATTATAGATATCAATGCAAAATCTGAAGGTGTAATTTCATTAAATGAATTTCGTTACAATTCGGACTTAAAAATTGGCGACAAAGTAGAAGTACTAATTGATGTACGTGAAGACGAAACAGGACAATTAGTATTGTCTCACAGAAAAGCCAAAGTTATTAAAGCTTGGGAACGTGTTAATGCAGCTCATGATACCGGAGAAATAGTTAATGGTTTTATTAAATGTCGTACTAAAGGTGGAATGATCGTAGATGTATTTGGAATTGAAGCATTCTTGCCAGGTTCTCAAATAGACGTGAAGCCAATTAGAGATTACGATGCTTATGTAAACAAAACCATGGAGTTTAAAGTGGTGAAAATAAACCACGAATTCAAAAATGTAGTTGTTTCTCATAAAGCACTTATTGAAGCCGATATTGAGCTTCAAAAGAAAGAAATCATCAGTAAATTAGAAAAAGGTCAGGTGTTAGAAGGCTCTGTTAAAAATATTACTTCTTATGGAGTATTTATGGATTTAGGTGGAGTAGATGGTTTAATTCATATTACAGATTTATCTTGGTCACGTATTAATCATCCTAGCGAAATTGTAGAATTGGATGAGAAAATTAATGTTGTAATCCTTGATTTTGATGAGAATAAGTCCAGAATTCAATTAGGCCTTAAACAATTAAGCAAACACCCTTGGGAATCTTTAAGCGAAGACATAAAAATTGGAGATAAAATATTAGGCAGAGTGGTTGTAATTGCAGATTATGGTGCATTTATTGAAGTTGCTGAAGGTGTTGAAGGATTAATTCACGTTTCAGAAATGTCATGGTCAACGCACTTACGTTCAGCACAAGATTTTGTTACCGTTGGTGACAAGATTGAAGCTCAAATTTTAACTTTAGACAGAGAAGATCGTAAAATGTCGCTTGGTATCAAGCAATTAACTCCAGATCCTTGGACTGATATTACAACTAAATATCCTAAAGGATCTAAGCATAAAGGCATTGTAAGAAACTTTACGAACTTTGGTGTATTTGTTGAATTAGAAGAAGGTATTAACGGTTTAATTTATATTTCAGACTTATCTTGGACTAAAAAGATTAAGCACCCAAGTGAATTTTGTTCGGTTGGAGACACATTAGATGTTGTTGTGTTAGAGTTGGATGTTGAAGGACGTAAATTAAGTTTAGGTCATAAGCAAACAACAGATAATCCTTGGGACAAATACGAAAAAGAATTCGCTCTCGATACAACTCATGAAGCAGAGATTTCTGAAATTGTAGACAAAGGAGCTATTGTTAACTTTAATGACGACATCGCAGCTTTTATTCCTTCTCGTCATCTTGAAAAAGAAGATGGTAAGAAACTTAAAAAGGGAGATACAGCCGAGTTTAAAATTATTGAATTTAATAAAGAATTTAAACGCGTTGTAGCTTCACATACAGCAGTTTTTAAAGCAGAAGAAGCTAAAAATGTTAAAGCCCAAGTTAAAAAAGCTAAAGTGGCTGCCGCTGAAGCTAAACCTACTCTAGGTGATGCCAATGAAACTTTACAAACACTTAAAGATAAAATGGACGGAAAGGCTTAAGTTTTTCTATTCATATTTATTATTATAAAGAGGCTGTCTGAAAAGGCAGTCTTTTTTATTTAAAGTTAAACATCTATACTTTTAAAATTTTACATTATCTTTGCATTCCAAATACGTTATGAGTCAAAAAGTGTTACTTAACGCAAAAGAGGTAAACATCATTCTTCATCGATTGGCTTGTCAACTTATTGAAAATCACAACGACTTTACAAATACAGTACTTATAGGTATTCAGCCTCGTGGTAAATACCTTGCTGATCGCTTGGCTAAAATGCTAAAAGACGATTATAAAATAAAAAACATTCAACTTGGACATCTTGATATTACATTTTTTAGAGATGATTTTAGACGTGGAGACAAACCATTAGAAGCAAATACTACTGAGATAGATTTTATTATTGAAAATAAAAATGTAGTATTTATAGACGATGTTTTATATACAGGACGAAGTATTAGAGCTGCATTAACAGCAATACAATCTTTTGGAAGACCAAGCGAAATTGAACTCTTAACGCTTATTGACAGACGTTTTAGCAGACATTTACCTATACAACCAGATTATAGAGGAAGACAAGTAGATGCTATTAATAACGAAAAAGTAAAAGTGAATTGGATAGAAAATGAAGGCGAAGATACAGTGTATTTAATTAATAATGAATAATTAAAAATGACTTTAGAAGAGTTTTATAAACTTAATTTTGAAAAACCTGATTTACAGGATAGTGTAATCATTAGTTTTGGAAAGTTTAATGGGTTAGATGAAATTCATAAAGTTGATATGAAATTATTCGAGACCATACCTGAAGATATTGGTTATTTTGATGGTCATGAAGTAAATATGGATGATACTGATGGAAGGTTATTTGCCTATGGTAACAATGCCGAAGTGTTATTTAAAACTATGCAGCCAATTTTAAATGAATTTGAGTTCCTGAATGATGCAGATGTTTGTTTAGAATTCACAAAGAATGATAAAATTGTTTCAGAACTTGAATTTAAATTAAATAAGAAAAATAAATAATTGTCAACTGTAAACTGAAAACTGCAAACTGAATACTAAAGAATATGAGCGAATTAAGTGTCAATCACTTATTAGGAATTAAATATCTTAACAAACAAGATATTCAGCTTATTTTTGAGACTACCGATCACTTTAAAGAAGTTATAAACCGATCCATAAAAAAAGTACCTTCGCTCCGTGATATTACAATAGCAAACTTATTTTTCGAAAATTCTACACGAACAAAACTCTCTTTTGAGTTGGCAGAGAAACGCTTATCGGCCGATGTAATTAACTTTTCAGCATCACAATCTTCTGTAAAAAAAGGAGAAACTTTAATTGATACAGTAAACAATATTCTATCAATGAAAGTTGATATGGTTGTTATAAGACATCCAAATGCTGGAGCAGGAGTATTTTTGTCTAAACATATTAAAGCCAGTATTATTAATGCAGGAGATGGAACGCATGAGCACCCAACACAGGCATTATTGGATACATATTCCATAAGAGAAAGATTAGGCGAAGTTAAGGGTAAGAACGTTGTAATTGTTGGAGATATATTACACAGTCGTGTTGCACTGTCAAATATTTTTGCACTACAACTACAAGGTGCAGATGTGATGGTTTGCGGACCAAAAACATTGATTCCCAAATACATTGAAAAACTGGGAGTAAAAGTTGAAACTAACTTGCGTAAAGCACTAAATTGGTGTGATGTTGCTAATATGCTTCGTGTTCAAAATGAGCGTATGGATATAAGTTATTTCCCTTCAACCAGAGAATACACACAGCAATTTGGAGTAAATAAAGCACTTTTAGAGTCGTTGGACAAGGAAATTGTTATCATGCATCCAGGACCTATAAATCGTGGTGTAGAAATTACAAGCGATGTTGCCGATTCTAATCAAGCCATAATTCTTAATCAGGTAGAAAATGGTGTAGCAATACGAATGGCTGTTATTTATTTATTAGCTTCAAAAATTAAACAGTAGTAAATGATTTTTGATAGAGACGGAAATATATCTATTATTACTCAAGAACGAGCTTCAATTACCGAACTTGCTAAAAAGTTACAAATACTTTATAGTCGATTTAAAAACGATAATATTATTGTTAATCTTACGAGCTTAAGACCTTTAATTATACAAGATGTTGTTGAATTTTTACAAATATCTAATCGGCATCGAAATGCTAAACATTCTTTTGTTTTAGTAACTGATAAAATTGATATTGATGACATTCCTGACGAACTCATTTATAGTACCAACACTTCATGAAGCTTACGATATAATAGAAATGGAAGAAATAGAACGCGATTTAGGATTTTAATTATGAAACTCACTATTTTAGGTTGTAATAGTGCAACACCAAGAATAAATACCAATCCTACAGCACAGGTTTTAGAAATCTGTAATCATATTTTTTTAATAGATTGTGGTGAAGGAACTCAGGTTCAACTTCGAAAAAACAAAATAAAATTTTCACGTATAAAACATATTTTTATTTCGCATCTGCATGGTGACCATTATTTTGGTTTGGTAGGATTAATTTCAACATTTAGATTGTTAACCAGAGAAGCCGATTTGCATATTTATGCACCGAAAGGATTAAAAGAAGTCATTACGCTTCATATGAAACTATCGGGTTCATGGACAAATTACAAACTTATTTTTCATGAGTTAGTATCAAAGAAGACTGAAATAATATTTGAAGATGACAAAGTAGAAGTGTATACCATTCCGTTAGACCATCGTATCTATACCAATGGGTTTCTATTCAAAGAAAAAGAAAAAGAGCGAAAGCTAAATATTTGTAAAGTTGAAGATGCTAAAATAGATGTCGCTTATTACAGAAAATTAAAGCAAGGTTTTGATGTAGAAAATGAAGAGGGGAAATTGATAAAAAATCAAGATGTTACATTTTCTGGGTCTAAACCAAAAAGCTATGCATTTTGCAGTGATACTGCGTATTTTGAAGATATAATTCCTATAATTAAAGAGGTAGATGTACTCTATCACGAATCTACTTTTTTAGAGAAAAATTCAAAATTGGCTTTATCTACAAAACATAGTACAGCAAAACAAGCAGCAAGGATTGCCAAACAAGCTAAAGTAAAAACCTTGATTTTAGGTCACTATTCTACACGTTATGACAATGTAAACGATTTTAAAGAAGAAGCTCTTGAGGTTTTTAACAATATTGAATTAGCTGATGATGGCAAGACGTTCATGATTTAGTATTTTCTTGTAACTTGCATTAGTATTATGGAAAAAGATTTAAGCAATTATAGAAAATCTTATGAAAAGCACGAACTGTTATTAAAAAATGTGCCTGAAAATCCTATGGAATTATTCCAAAAGTGGTTTTATGAGGTAGATCAGTTTTTTCCCAAAGACGAAAACAATGCAATGACCATTGCAACTATTGGATTAGATGGATATCCAAAGAGTAGAGTAGTACTACTTAAAAAATATACTTATGAAGGGTTTATTTTTTATACAAACTACAAAAGCGAAAAAGGAAAAGCAATTGCTAAAAATCCAAATGTCTGTTTATCTTTTTTTTGGCAAAGTGCCGAACGTCAAATTATTATTAAAGGAACTGCTGAAAAAATTGCTGAAAATTTAAGTGATGGTTATTTCGAGTCTCGTCCTAGAGGAAGCCAGTTAAGTGCTATTGTATCTAATCAAAGTGAAGTTATAAAAAACAGAACCGTTTTAGAAAATGAACTCAAAGTATTGGAACAAGAGTTGGAGGGCAAAGAAATACAAAGACCAAAATTTTGGGGTGGTTTTATAGTAAAACCAATAGAAATCGAATTTTGGCAAGGACGTGCTAATAGACTCCATGATAGAATTCGTTATCGATTACTTTCCGATTATAATTGGGAAATTAATAGATTATCTCCATAATTGAAATTCAACTTGATTTTTCACCGATAAAAGTCAAAAAAATCAGTTTAAGATGCATTTCGTCGATTATATGTCATTAAATTCGATGAAATACATGTATTTTATCGATTTTAACATTTTGTTAACAGAGTATTTCGGACTTGGTAGCTATGTTTACTGCACCAAATCTAATATACCTACGATGAAATTACCTAAATTGTTGCCTCATATGTTAACGCTTACACAAATAAAAATGTTAAAGGACAAATATATTCGTTAAGACGGAAAAACACAACCTTTTATCGACATATTTTGTATTTAAACGATATGAAATGAAAATATTAACCATAGTCAGACATGGAAAATCATCATGGAACCATGATGTAAATGATTTGGACAGGCCTTTAAAAAAACGCGGTATTGTTGATGTTATAAGGGTTTCAAAAGAATATGTGTCTCTTGGGTTAATTCCGGAAACTGTATTTTCAAGCCCGGCAAAAAGAGCTTTTGAAACCTGTAATATTTTTTTAAATAGTAAGGAATTTTCTTATATTAAAGTGAAAGTTTTCCAACAATTGTATGATTTTGCTGGTAATAATCTTATTAATTTTGTTAAATCTATAGACGATAAGTATCAACATGTTATGATTTTTGGGCATAATTATGCTATGACGAATTTTGTAAATACTTATGGCGATATGTTTATTGATAATTTACCTACAAGCGGTTTAGCTGTTTTTGAATTTGATATTGAACATTGGAAGGATTTAAAACATGGAAAAACGATTACACTTTTACTTCCTAAAGATTTACGTTAAAAGTTTAAAATACATTTTCACAATTACACCTCGGTTTTGGGAAGTCGAATTCGTAGCTAACAAATAGTTCATGTGAGCCTGATGTATAAGCGTTTAATGTTGATGTATTAAATTCATAAGAATAACCAAATTTAAAATTATCGCTCACATTCAGACTCATTAATGCTCCAAAAGATTCGGTAACTCTATATGCTACGCCTAACCATAATTTGTTGTTAAGTAAAAAATTTGCTGTAAGATCAACTGATACAGGCGCACCATTGGTGTATTTTACTAAAAAAGTAGGTTTAAATTTAAGACGAGGATTCATTTTATACATATACCCTCCAATTAAATAAGAGCTCACTCTATCGATTGCAACATATTCAATATCAGTTGGATTGTCATAATTAAAAAGTCTGGGTGCTGAAATACCTAAGTACCATTTATCTGATCTTAAATACAAACCTGCACCAATATTTGTCTTCCATTTATTAAATATTTTATCAAGATACTGATCACCAATTGCGCTTGGATCACTTAACAAATCAGCCTTTAATCCATATCTGCTCATTCCGAATTTCATGCCCAAAGAAAGTCTATAATCATCATTTAATTTGATTGTATATGAAGCATCAGCGAAAATATAAGTTGAGTTTTCATAACCTAATTTGTCGTTAATAAAAGAGAGTCCAACACCTAGATTTGTGCCTGGAATAGAAGAATGTACTGAAAACATTTGTGTGATCGGCGCTCCATTTACACCTACCCATTGGTTTCTGTTTAATAACGTTATGTTTAAGCGTTCCCGACTTCCGGCATAGGCAGGATTTACTGCAACGGTATTATACATATATTGACTAAATTGTTGTAACTGCTGTGCCATGCTTAGCAAAGGAATAAAGCAAAGTAAAATTAAATAGTATGTTTTCTTTTTTAAATACATGTTTGTTATCTATCTGTGCCTAGATATATATAGCCTTGAATGGGTTTTAAACCACTATTAATTAAGTTAATTACATAATAATAGGTTCCTGCTGGTAATTTATCTGCTTTCCCAAAAGCGGTTGATGGTGAACCACCTTTCCAGTCGTTATGGTATTCATCCGATTCGAATACTTTATTTCCCCAGCGACTAAACATTTTTACGGTTGTTATTATGTCGCAAGTGCTTTGGTCATCTACTTCCTCATTTAATATATATGAAACATCAAAAGTTTCATTTTTTGAGTCACCATTAGGAGTAACAAGTTTTGAAATGTTTACATCGTAAATCGATTTGATACACGGATATTCGACACAATCATCATTTACATCTATCGTGATTAGATGTATTCGTGAACAATCATTATCAGTAGTAGTATAAATAAAATCGTAGCTTCCGATTGGGGTTAATAATGGGTTGAATGTATTTCCTTCAAGTAAATACAGAAAATCACTTTCCCAAGTTCCGTCACTATCTACGCCAATTAATTCTGCTAAATCTACAGTACTATCTTCAATACAGAATACTAATTCGTTTGTAAATGTTTCAGCAGTAGATTGCATGTGTATAGTTTGTGTGAAACTTGCTTCATTATCACAATCGTCTAATGCAGTCCAGGTTCTAACGATATCGTAATTTTCTGAATCTATAACAATAATTTCTTCATCAAAAACTACAGTAACAACTGCTGAACATTCATCAGTAAATGTAACTGTATCTTCTGCTGGAAAAGGTTGGCAGAGTAATGTTATTTCTGCATTTGGACTTGATACTAAAGTTGGAGCAGAATTATCAGTAATTATTATGTCTTGAGTTACATTTATGGTATTTCCACAGTCATCAGTAACACTATAAGTTCGCGTAATAATTTCTGAACACGATTGATTGTCAGATACATCCGAAACAAAAGCGACTATTGGTGTAGAACAATTATCTAAAGCATCGGTTACTACAGAAATATCTGGATCAGGAATTGCATCGCCACAATTTATATTTATTGTTGCTGGATTAGATGCTGTTGGAGGTATTACATCATTAATAATAATCTCTTGAGTAACATCTATAAAGTTACCACAAGCATCTAACACTCTGTAAATTCTTGTAATGGTTTCCGGGCAGGTTTGATTATCTGAATTTTCATCAATAAAAACTACAGTTGTTGCCGAAAAATTATCGGAAGCATCAATTACAACATTAATATCTGGATCAGGAATTGCTTCGTTACAGCTAAATGTCATCGGACTCGGATTACTTGCTGTAGGCGAAACATCATCAATTAGTATGATTTCTTGATTTACATTTATTGAATTTCCACAGTCGTCAGTAACGCTATAAGTTCGTGTTATAATGACCTGACAGGTATCGTTGTTAGATATTTCTGAAACAAATGCAACCAAAGGATTTATGGTACAATTATCGGTTACACGATAAATTCTTGTAATAACTTCAGGACAAGTTGCTGAATTAGATGTTTCTGAAATAAAAGAAACCGTTGGTGTCGAATCGTTATCAGTTGCATCTGTAACTACATTAATATCCACAGCTGGAATATCTCCAATACACTGAACTGCAATAGGATTTGGGACACTTGCTGTTGGCGCAACATTATCGCTTATTATTATATTTTGAACAACATCAATAAAGTTACCGCAATCGTCAGTTACACGATATATTCTAGTAATGGTTTCAGGACAGTTTTGATTATCCGAAGCTTCAGATAAAAATGTTACGGTTGGTATCGAACAATTATCAGCTTCATCGGTTACAACTAATACATCTGGATTAGGAACTTGAGATGATTGAGACACCTGAATAGTAATAGGATTACTCGCAGTTGGATTAATTGTGTCATTCACTATTATAGTTTGTGATACATTTATTGAATTGCCACAACCATCCGTTACACTATAAGTTCTTATAATGGTTTCAGGGCAGGTTTGATTATCTGAAACATCCGAAACAAAAGCAACTGTTGTAATAGAGCAATTATCGGCTTCGTCTGTAACCACACTTATATCCGGATCTGGAACATCGCCAATACATTGTACATTTAAAGTCGTAGGGTTACTTGCTGTAGGATCAATCGTATCTGATATAATTATAAGTTGAATGATATCTGTAATGTTTCCACAATCGTCAGAAACTCTATATGTTCTAGTAATTGTTTCCGGACAAATATTATTATCGGAAACATCCGAAATAAAACTAACCGTTGTTGTAGAACAATTATCAGTTACATTAGTTATAATATTTGTATCTGGAATAGGAATATCGTTTACACAAGCTATGTTTATATCTGAAGGCGTATCAGCAGTTGGCGGAACCATATCTAGTACATTAATGTCTTGAGTAACGTAAATAGTATTTCCACAACCATCGGTAACACTATATGTTCTTATCACTCGTTGATTACAGGATGCATTATTTGAAACATCCGAAACAAAAGTTACAATTATTGGTGACGAACAGTTATCTGCTTCGTCAGTAACTACATTAATATCTGGTGCTGGAATATCATCTGTACACGATACATCAATTGATGCAGGATTACTTGCTGTTGGCGGAGTATTATCTACAACACTAATTCTACGTGTTAATAAAAGAACATTTCCACATTTGTCGGTCACACTATAGGTACGTACAATTTTTTCAAAACAACCTAAATTTATAGTTTCGTCAACAAAAGCGATCGTTACAGTTGCACTACAATTATCCATAGCATTAGTAATTACACTAATATCTGGTGGTGGAATATCGCTTTCGCAGGTTACATTAAGGTCAGGAGCAATATCTGCCGTTGGAGGAGTTGTATCTGAAGGTGCACCACAATCGGAAGCACATACAGGAACAAAACAGTTTATAATCTGCACATTAATTAGTTGTGTAAATGTACTGCTGTTACCACAATTGTCTGTTACCGTCCATATTCTGGTTATAACATAATCCACTGTGTTATCAAGGTTAGTATCCGTTTGACTAAATACCACTGTTAAATTTACAGAACAATTATCAGTAAAAGTTAAACTTGGAGGAGGCGGAATCGCGTCACAATCTGCTGTAACATCAACTGTTGGCGCATCAACTGTTGGCGCATCAATATCGTTTGAAATAATATCTTGAGTTACGTTAATGGAATTTCCACATTCGTCAGTAACACTATAGGTTCTTGTAATAATTTCAGGACACATCCCATTGGAAACGTCAGACACAAATGCAACTGTAGGAGTAGAGCAGTTATCAGCTGCATCTGTTACTACCGAAATATCCGGAACAGGAATTCCATCAGCACAATCAATATTAATTGGAGCCGGATTTGAGGCAGTTGGTAATATATTGTCATTTACATTTATAGCCTGTAAAATATCTATGGTGTTTCCGCAGCCATCTTCTATACGATATGTTCTTATAATAAGTTGAGGACACGTTCCTGTTGAAACATCCGAAACAAACGAAACTACCGGAGCTGAACAATTATCGGTTGCATCCGAAATTATTGTAATGTCTGGTGGAGGAACATCTTCAATACATTGTACATTTATTGGAGAAGGAACACTTGCAGTAGGAGTAGTAGTATCTATAATTGTAATAGTTTGAGTAATGAGTGTTTCGTTGCCACAATCTTCAATTAAGCTATAGGTTCTTGTAATAACCTCTGGACATGAGCTACTATTAGATACATCCGAAACAAAGATTACTAGTGGAATCGAACAATTATCGGCAGCATCTGTAATAACTGAAATGTCTGGAGCTGGTACTGCACTACTACATTCAACACTTATATCTGCAGGACTAGTAGCTGTAGGAACTTGAGTATCGTTAACAGTTATTATATGTATTAGAAGAATCGAATTATTACAGTCGTCAGTTACACTATAAGTTCTGGTTATAGTAATAGGACAGGTGTTTCCGTCAGAAGTTTCTGAAACAAAAGCAACAACTGGAATAGAGCAATTATCTGCAGCGTCAGTTATAATTGATATATCTACAGCTGGAACATCGCTTAAGCATTCTACACTTATTGATACAGAATTTGAAGCTGTAGGAGCAATATCATCATTTATTGTAATAACCTGAGTAAGATTTATAGAGTTACCACAAGCATCAGTTACACTATAAGTTCTGGTAATAATTTCCGGACAGGTATTATTGTTAGAAACATCAGAAACAAATGCAACAACAGGAGCAGCGCAATTATCGGCAGCATCAGTAATTATATTAATATCTGGTGCAGGAACATCTGTAATACATTGTTCATTTATAGGAGCGGGATTACTAGCTGTTGGCAAGGTCGTGTCATTAATTACAAACACTTGTAAGTCTGTAACCAACGTTAGCACAACCATCTACAACTGTAAAAGTTCTCGTTATTGTTGTTGGGCAAGCTCCAGATGCAACATCTATATAAGTAAGAGATACCAGATTACTTGTGAGCACTAAACTTCCGCCAACTACATTAAATTGAGCTTCGGTAATACTAACAGCAGTTGAACTATATGGTAGCATAGGAATATCTATAACTCCACAACCTTCAATATTTTCATTTGGAGGTGCATATATTTCTGGAGGTCTGTTGGGTTGAAAATTTACAATTTCAAATTCGTAAGAATCTGTGTTTTCGGTATCCTGAACAGTTAATGTTACAGTATAAGGTCCGTTTGATGTATAGGTATGTGGGGTTCTCAAGTGTACTTGTAGTTCCGTCACCAAAATCCCATAAAAATGTGTATGGAGGTGCTCCGCCACTTGTTGTAGAGTAAAAGTTTAAAGCATATTCACTTTCGCAACTTGGGTTGAATTCAAAATTTGCAATTAGTGGTGCCCGAACAAGAATCGATGCTTCCGAATAGCATTTTGCATTACTACAACCACAGGCTTTATTAGCATTAGGTTGCCATGACATATAAAAATCTTGGAGTACAATTTGGGAACCACAATCCCATTGAAAAGAGTAAATATCTAAAGTTACATTTGTTGGTATGGCCTGTCCTTCAAAATAACACTCATCTACTGTAGCTATGTAAACACCATCAACGTATAAATTATAATGCAAATATAAAGTATATCTATTTGCAGCACTATTGGCAGTAAAAATCGTCCAAATATGTGCATTTACTGTAGTTCCAGGTTCACAATAACCTGGTCCAAATTCCACACCATTTTCATCTCCCAAGAAAAAATTATCAAGCGTATAATCATTTGCTGAACAAGATGAACCTTCACAAACAACTTCCTGACCATAATTGATCTTGACAAACACCAATACCAGTAAAAAAAATAAAGTAGATTTAGTTTTCATTCCTTTAAATTAGATTTGGGACTAATTTTTTTAATTTTAAATTATTGGTTATTATCTATTTAGGGCAATTTTTTTTGCTCTAAATACGCGACTAATATAAAAATATATTCCATGAAAGTACAATAAAATCGATAAAATGTAATATATAGTAAATATATTCTTACAAAAAATATGTTTAATAAGTTTTTATTACTGTATAGATAATTTTTAAATAGAATATCTTTGTACAGAATTAATTAAAATTAGATGGCTAAATCAATTCAATTAAACAATTATTTAAACCGAGAGTTAAGTTGGCTACAATTTAATGCAAGAGTATTGCAAGAAGCTGAAGACCAAACAGTACCTTTAATTGAACGATTACGGTTTTTGGGAATATTTTCTAATAATTTAGACGAGTTTTTTAAAGTACGATATGCTACAATAAAACGTATTGAACAAGTCGGAAAAGAAGGGAAGAGCCAATTAGGCGGAATAAAAGCTTCCGAATTACTCGAAGTTATTACTAAAATTGTCATCGAACAACAAAGTCAAAGTTTAAAAATTCTTGATGGTATTAAAGTTAAATTAAAAGAAAAGAATATTTTTATTATTGATGAATCAGAGATTACAAATAGTCAAAGTACTTACCTGAGAGAATATTTCTATCAATATGTTAGTCCTGCTTTAGTTACCATTATATTAAGTGATGATGTAGATCTTTCGCTATTAAAGGATAGTGCTTCTTATTTAGCAGTTAAAATGACGATTGAAAATGGCGATAATCAATATGCTTTAATGGAAATTCCCCGAACATTAGATAGATTTGTTGTTCTACCAAACGAAAAAGGTAAAGATTATATTATAATGCTTGATGATCTTCTGCGTTATTTTATGCATGATATTTTTAGTATTTTCGATTACCATTCCATCTCAGCACACATGATTAAAATGACCAGAGATGGCGAATTAGATTTTGATAGTGATTTAAGCACAAGTTTTTTAAAGAAAATTTCTGATAGTGTCAAACACAGGCAAATTGGTGCACCTTTACGTTTAGTGTATGACAAAACCATAGACGAAGACACTTTAACATATATTATGTCTAAAATGGGAATTGACTATACAGATAGCCTAATTCCCGGAGGTCGTTATCATAACAGAAGAGATTATATGAAGTTTCCAAGTTTAGGAGGACAAGATTTGTTGTATCCTAAAATTAACCCTTTACCAATTATTGGCTTGAGTTTGCAAAGCAGTATTTTTCAAGCCATTTCAAAAAAGGATTATTTATTGTATGTGCCTTATCATAACTTTTCTTATATCGTAAAGTTTTTAAGAGAAGCAGCTATAGATCCAAAGGTCAAGACTATAAAAATTACAATTTACAGATTGGCAAAAATATCTCATGTGGTAAGTTCCTTAATGAATGCTGCTAAAAACGGAAAAAAAGTAACAGTGTCTATAGAACTGCAAGCACGATTTGATGAAGAAGCAAATATAAATTACGCTGAACAAATGGAAGAAGAAGGCATCAACTTGCTTTTCGGGGTAAAAGGATTAAAAGTGCATAGTAAAATGTGTGTTATAGAACGAACTGAAGGTGGAAAATTAAAACGTTATGGTTTTGTAAGTACTGGTAATTTTAATGAATCTACTGCTAGAATTTATACCGATTATACCTTATTTACTTCAGATCAAAGGATTTTGAAAGATGTTAATAAAGTATTCGATTTCTTCAATACAAACTATAAAATATTCAGGTATAAACATCTAATAACGTCACCACATTATACACAATCCACTTTATTTAAACTAATAGATACCGAAATTGAAAATGTAAAATTAGGAAAACAAGCATATATTAAGCTGAAAATGAATAGTATTTCCAATTATAAAATGATTGACAAACTATATAAAGCCAGTAATGCAGGAGTGAACATACAAATGATAGTTCGTGGGATTTGCTGTTTAATTCCCGGAATACCAAAGATGAGTGAGAATATTGAAGTGATTAGTGTTGTAGATAGATTTTTAGAGCACACACGTCTTTTTATTTTCGCTAACGATGATGAACCGAAAGTATTTATATCTTCAGCCGATTTAATGACACGTAATATTGATAATAGAGTAGAAGTAACCTGTCCTATTTATGATAGTGATATTAAGCAAGAGCTGATTGATACTTTTCATATTTGTTGGAACGATAATGTAAAAGCACGAATTATAAATAAAGATCAAAATAATCAGTATAAAAGAAACAACCTTTTAAAAGTACAATCTCAACTTGAAACCTATAATTATTACTTGAATAAATTGGAGAATTAAATGCTATCAATAAAAAAATATGCTGCCATAGATATTGGTTCTAATGCTGTTAGGCTTTTAATTTCAAATATTATTGAAGAAAAAGATAAAACAGTTAGGTTTAAAAAAAGTTCTTTGGTACGTGTCCCAATTCGACTTGGTGCTGATGTGTTCTTAAAAAACACAATATCTTCTAAAAATATAGGAAGACTTCAAGACACAATACTTGCTTTTAAGTTATTAATGAAATCGCATAATGTAGTTCGTTATAAAGCTTGTGCAACTTCAGCAATGCGAGAAGCAGATAACCGAAATGAAGTTGTTAATGATATTTATAAAGTATCTAAAATTGAAATAGATATTATTAATGGTGAAGAAGAAGCAACTATCATAGCTGCAACAGATTTGCGTGAGTTTATTGAAAAAGGAAAAATCTATCTATATGTAGATGTTGGTGGTGGAAGTACAGAGTTTACAGTAATCGATAATGGTGTAAAAAAGGCTTCTAAATCCTTTAAAATTGGGACTGTTAGATTGTTAAATAATGTAGTCAAGAATAACATTTGGGTAGAGTTAGAGCAATGGATTAAAGGTAATATTAAAGAATACGAAAAAATTGAAGTTATCGGTTCTGGCGGAAACATAAACAAGATATTCAAGATGTCTGATAAAGCCTTTGGCGAACCTTTAACATATTTTTATTTAAGTTCTTTATACCATAAGCTGGGTTCTTATACTTATGAAGAACGTATTACAGAAATGGATTTAAATCAAGATAGAGCGGATGTTATTATTCCTGCTACACGTATTTATCTCTCTGCAATGAAATGGAGTGGCGCCAAGCATTTGTATGTGCCTAAAATTGGACTTTCCGACGGAATTATAAAAAGTATCTACAACAATACTGTTTCAAGTAAAATATTAATTTAATTGAGAATAGGCGTGGTAATGACTATAATTTCTGTGAAGATATTTAAAAAGAATGTGATGGAATTTGTTGGTGCTTAAACAAGTTGGATTTAATTTATTACTACGAATAACTTTAATTGTTTCTAATTATTTTAAAAACTAACAAGTTGTTATTCTGTTTTTATAAATCATCATAATGATTATCAAATTGTTCTGTAAAACTTAATAATATTCAATAATTAGACAGTTCAACTTCTTTTTCTTATTACACGTCTATTATTTATTGGAAACTCACATTTTTCATTAAATATTTACAATCTCAAGTTTACTGTAAAGTGTTGATATAATTTTAATTGTCTCAATAAAAATTTGTAAACATTTAATAATTAAAATATTATACAGATGAAATCATTTTTACTTACTTTATTATTTGTTAGTGTAACTTCATTTTCTTTCTCACAAGAAGTTAACAAAGATGCTACTAAAGACCAAGACAAAAAATCAACTATTGAGGATGCTCCTGAAATAAAATGGGGAGTAAGAGCTGGATTTAACATCTCTAATTTGGATTTTAGCCCAGATCCTACGTTTGAAAACAAACATCGAAACGGTTTTGTATTTGGAGCTTTTTATTATACCAATTTAACCATGTATTGTTTCAGAAGTTCCCAAACCTTTCATAATTTCTGCTTCAAAAACTAAAAGCTCTTGCCATTTTTTATCAACTTCTTTTCTGTCTCCATATTGCCTTGCAAATCCTAAAAACATGGTGTAGTGATTCGCTTCGCTTACCATTAAACTTTTATAAAACTGTGCCAATTCTTTATCTTTTAATTCTTCCGATAATAACCTGAAACGTTCACAGCTTCTGGCTTCAATTAAAGCTGCATATAACAAACGATGTATTAAGTGTGTAGTTCGGCTTCCGCCTTTTGGAAAGAATTTTATGAGCTGCAACACATAGTCATCTTTTCGGTTTCTTCCTAAAATCCAGCCTCGTTTAATAATGATATCATGTACCATTTTAAAATGACTCATTTCTTCTTTTACTAAAGCTGTCATTTCCTGTACCAATTCGGTATATTCAGGAAAACTTACTATAAGAGAAATAGCAGTGCTTGTTGCTTTTTGTTCACAAAAGGCATGGTCTGTAAGTATTTCTTCAATATTTTTTTCTACAATATTTACCCAACGCGGATCGGTAGGAAGTTTTAAGCCAAGCATACTTTAATTCTATAATTGTTAAATATCTAAATCAAACGTTTTGCGTAAAAGCTCAATTCTATTATTTTTCTCTTTTAGCTTTTCATATTTTTCTGTCGGACTGTATGCATAATTTTTTTCTAAATCTTCGTTAACAGTTATACGCAAGCTTATATCGAAGTTATTTAGTTCTTGTTTTAAGTACCTTAATAAATCGTGTTTCTCACGTTCTACTTCTATTTTATTTGTTGTATTCTGAAACTCTAAATGAATAGTCGTGCCTACTAATTTTGGAGTATCAATTTGTAATATTGAAGCAAAATTATATTTGCCTTTATTTTCAATTTGTGACACAAAATTTCCCCAAACTTTACGCATTTGGGTTTCGGTAAAATCTTCTTTAGGCAAATCTTCTTCTTCAAGAATAACATCCATTTTCTTAATAAGATGCTCTTTTTTCTTTTTAATGCTACTTAAAGAAAGTCCAGACGATTTTTTTTGTGTATTCAGAATAATTTCTGGGCGTTTAATGGCAATTTTTTTAGCAACTTTTAACTGTTCTTCAATAACATCAGCTGCTGTTTCGATAGTTTTTTCTGAATCTAATTCTTTAGAAACTTCAGTTGGATATTCTTCTTTTCGCTCATTTACCGCATCTAAAACAGATGGATTAATAGCAACAGGTTCTATGCCATTGTTCTTGAAATAGGATGCCGGAATTATGAAGGGTTTATTGTTTTTTTTTTCAGCATCAAAAGTAATCGATGCCAATTGCATAAGGCATAACTCAACAAGTAACCGTTGGTTTCGGCTTGTTTTGTATTTCAAATCGCAATCGTTGGACAATTCAATACCTTTCAGAAGAAATTCTTGCGATGTTTTTTGTGATTGTTCTAAATACTTTGCTTTTGTCTGCTCACCAACTTCTAACAACTCAATAGTTTCAGGAGTTTTACTTACCAATAAATCTCTAAAATGAGATGCTAATCCTGCGATATAATGATGACCGTCAAATCCTTTTGATAATGTGTTATTGAATTGTATTAACAATTCAGGAATATTGTTTTCTAATATTAAATTGGTACTTGTAAAATAGGTTTCGTAATCCAGTACGTTCAAATTTTCGGTTACTGCGTGTCGCGTTAATTTTTTACCCGAAAAGCTTACTACACGATCAAAAATTGAAAGTGCATCACGCATGGCACCATCTGCTTTTTGAGCGATAATATGCAAAGCATCATCGTCGGCAGTGACACCTTGTTCTTTTGCGATGTACTTTAAATAGTCTTTAGTATCTTTAACCGTAATGCGTTTAAAATCGAAAATCTGGCATCGCGATAAAATTGTGGGTATAATTTTGTGTTTTTCTGTCGTAGCGAGAATAAAAATACAGTGTTTTGGAGGCTCTTCCAGTGTTTTTAAAAAGGCATTAAATGCCGATTGAGACAGCATGTGTACTTCATCAATAATATACACTTTATATTTTCCAACTTGTGGCGGAATGCGAACCTGGTCAGTTAAATTTCTTATATCATCTACCGAATTATTAGAGGCAGCATCTAATTCAAAAATATTAAAAGCATAATCTTCATCTTGTATTTCGTCTCCATTTTGATTGATCATTTTAGCCAAAATACGAGCACAAGTTGTTTTTCCAACACCACGAGGGCCTGTAAATAACAAGGCTTGCGCGAGATGATTATTTTCTATGGCACTTTGCAAAGTATTGGTAATAGCCTTCTGCCCAATAACATCGCTAAATGTTTGTGGTCTGTATTTTCTGGCAGATACTATAAAGTGTTCCATTGAAATTTCTTGAATAACAAAGTTAAAAAATCAATTCTGAATTCTTAATTCAGAATTCAGAATTTGGCTTGAGTTATTAACAATTCAGAATTCATAATTTTGAATTAGTTTATTGTAATTTTGTCGTTAAGTAAATTGCCTTATCGCTCTTGTGCTGTCCCGATAATTATCGGGATTGTTTTAACACTTGGGAGGAAAGTCCGAACACCATAGTGCAACATAGTGGTTAACGGCCACCAATCGTGAGATTAGGAAAAGTGCAACAGAAAGAATGTACAGGTTAAGCTGTAGTGAAATCAGGTAAACTCTATGTGGTGCAATGCCATGTAAACCAGCGTTGAGGGCTGCACGCCTAATGTTGGAGGGTAGGCAGCTAAAGTTTGCTGGTAACAGTAAACGTAGATAAATGATAAGGATGTTTTGATTTTAAGAAGGAGAAATCCTGAAATGAATTCAGGATATACAGAATTCGGCTTATAGATTTGCTTAATAAAACGAAAGTGCGGTATTAAATACCGCACTTTTTGTTTTATTTATTGGGTTAATTTTTAGCTATTCTTCTTTTGGAGAATACCTTAAATCCGGTCGAATTTCTCCTGAAAATTCTTCAAATCTTGACACATATTTCATAAGGTTAGCAAATACCTCATGGCGACCATCGCCTAAAAGTTCGTCATTGGCTTTACCTCTAGTTGCAGAATCTATTTCATTTTTAGCCGAAATTGCAACCATATAATAGCTTTACATAATGTCAAATCCGCTGCGATATATACGATAATGTTCTTTAGACTCTTTACTTGCAAACATCTCCTTAACAGCTTTCATCCCTTCTTTCAACTTGGCATGATTCTCTGGTGTATAATACAAGTAAATATATTTACGATAGTTTTGACCCTCTTGAGTTTGAGAAATACCATCTGGCATATAAGTAAGTTCTTCATCCATTGTAATTATATAGCTACCATGAGAGTCATAACATTTATTAAATCGATTAAACATGTCTCCAAAATCATCACCCATTGCTTTAGCCATTTCAGTATATGGATCTTTATCTAACTCCGCCATATTTTCAATTGGTGTAACATACATATATCTAAAATCAGAAGTAGTTGCAGTAAGCCAGCTTGTTTGAGCATTATGCTTTTTACAGGCCGCAATAAACTCATTTGCAATTTTTTCATATTCACCAACCATAGATGGTTTAACATTGTCTTGATGTATTCAGTATGAATTATTTTGTGCCTGAAATAAATTAGATGTTAAGCATAAAAGAAATGTTAATATTAATGTGTTTTTTAAAGTTTTCATAATTAATGTTTTAAGTTGATTTATATTATTTTATTTACTCTTCAATGGCTTCCATTTCAGCAGCAGCTTTATCGGCTTTTGCTTTTTCCATAGCAAGATAAATTGGTAAAGAATTCCAATAACCTTCATCTTCAACAATTAATCCATCTACAAATCTAAAAGAAAGATGCAAAGGCACAACAATTTCATTATCATTGCCTTGAACCTTTCCAACCCAAGTTGCCCAAGAGTTTACCCAAGTATTTCCGCTTTTTGTAATTACCATTTCTGTGTAGATTGAATCTCTAAACTTAAAAGAAGAAAAGTCTCCTCTGCCTTTTTTGTTTTCAGCAATTAATTCGTCTATTGATATTGCTTTAGTTGTATTTCTTTTTACTGTTGCAGTATCATTGTACATAGCTCTTATGTCATCATAGTTTCCAGATTCTATGTTCTTATACAACAGTTTGACTGTTTCAATTTCGGCAGAGTCGTCAAAATAACGTTGTTCAGTTTGTTGACAAGAAGCAAACAGGATAATGGTTAATCCTAATAAAATTAATTTTTTCATATATATTATTATTTAAGTGAGTTTAAAAGTACTGAAAAAAAGGGACTCAAAAAATAACTTGTAAAAGATTAAGCCTGCTCCTTTTTAAAAAAGCTAAACACATTACCTCCATAATGTTTGGAATAACTATAGTTTTCCAAATGAGATAATTTGGTATGCTTGGAATGTTCTACTATTAAAAGTCCGTTTTCTTCTAATAAATCATTCTGAAATATTAATGTTGGAATTTTCGAAAATTGCTCATCTGTAAACGAATATGGTGGATCTGCAAAAATGACAGTTGCTTTTAGTTTTGTTTTTTCTAAAAATTTAAAGACATCACTTTTAAAGGTTTGTATGTTCATTTCAAATGCTTCAGCAGTTTTATTAATAAATTTAATACAACTATAATCTTGATCCACAGCTGTGATTTGTTTGGTTCCTCTTGATGAAAATTCATAACTTATACTTCCTGTGCCTGCAAATAAATCGATTACTGATATGTCATCAAAATAAAAATAATTGTTTAAGATATTAAATAAGGCTTCTTTAGCCATATCAGTTGTTGGACGAACAGGCAATTTTTTTGGAGCAGTTATTCTTCGGCCTTTAAATGTCCCGGATATTATGCGCATTTAAAAACTATTTAAAAGAATGAAATTTTTTAGCAAATCAGATTTTATGTCTTCATTTGAAGAGAAACTAAACTCTGGAATATATATTTCGGTATTACGAACATAGTTATAAGCTATTTTGTATAAATCGTCATCTTTATTTATATCTCCAATTAAAAGGAGTAGAAACTCTTCGGGATTAAGCTTAAGCTGTTCGGCAGTAAAAAGGATATAGTAAATAAAGTCTTCTTTGGAGCTATATTGAAACGTATTATAGAGTTTTAGTCGGTTGTTTTCAGTAACAAGAATTTCAAAATGATAGTCACAAACGTTTGCATACATTTTAGTGGAAGAAGAATGCTTTTCTGAAGCTAAAATGGTTTCTATTAAAATAGTAGAAAAATGTTTGAACCCGAAAGTTCCAAAACGGTCATATATATAATTGTTTATATTTACATAAGGCACATATACATTAATGCTATCGTTTGCTAAAATGGTATCGAATGTAATATAATCTGATCTTAAAATTTTTGTATTAAACTTTAAGTAATCTGCCATACAGTCTTCGTTAAAAAGCGGTTTTGGCACAAGAGTTGACAATTCGTTTTCATAAATAATTTTTACAGATTTAAAACTCTGTTGCAGTACATCTTCTGTATTAAAGCAATGAATAAGTTTGTCTAAAACATCTTGAGGGGTTAGCTTTTTATCAAACTTAAAGTGTTTAAAAAAAACTATTGTATTAGACTCTGTATTTAAAATACAAAAAGAAAGTCCACTCAAGCTTACTTGAATGGACAATATATTATACATATTCTGGTTAATTTTATTGTTCGCTTGAATAATTTTTTGGCCAGTTTCCATTTGTACTTACTTCTTCCATTGATCCAACTTTTATGGCATCGCCATTTACAGCTTCAACCGATAGTACCTGATTTTCTTGAAGAATCAGGTCTTTATCTTGCCCATCTAAAATAATAGATTTTAGAGCTTTTGCTTCAAATACTGCAATTTGAAATCCACTTTGCTCGATAAAACCTGCTTGTAATTCAAATTTCTCACCTGCTTTTCCAATAGGAATGTTCATCATGGTTTTATACCTGTCATCAATTCCAAATAAAGAATCTTTTACAGACACATAACCTAAAGTGTCTATAATTACAATTTCTATAAATGTTTCAACACCTCCAAAACGGCGTGTTGCTTCTTTGTCTAATATAGTTGAATCACGACGCTGGGTAATTGTAAATTGAGCCGTATCGATAAATTTAATTAAATTATCCCAATTGCCTTGAAATTTTCCAGTAACTGTTCTATGCGCTAATTCGGCATCTCTAATATCTTTTAAAGATTCAATAACAATTTTATAACGTTCTATTTTTAACTTATTAAATTTAATTTCGCCATAAACAGACATGATAGTTATATAACCAAAATAGCCAATTAGTATCCAAAGTACCAACATGATAGCTGGTTTTAATTTTTTTGGTAAATACTTATCGATAACATAAACGATACCAATTGTAAGTCCAATTATTATTACTATTGCAAGGAATATTTTTATCATAGTGAGTTTATTAATTTAATTAAAGGTCTAACGCAAATCTACAATTTTTTTTATTCACGAAAGTTATTGTTAATAAAAATCATTTTTATCTTTGATAAATTTATATTTTGTAAACAAATTTAATGAATTCATCAGAATTTTATTCTTTAATTAAAAATCAGTTTCCTTTTGAGCCAACACTTAAGCAAGATATTGTGTTGCAGCAGCTTTCGGATTTTATTTTTGATAACAACCCTAATTCCATATATGTACTTAAAGGATACGCAGGAACAGGAAAAACAACAATTATAGGAACTATAGTTGCAAATTTGTGGAAAGTAACAAAAAGCGCAGTACTTATGGCTCCTACTGGAAGAGCTGCAAAAGTTATTTCTAATTATTCTGGAAAGGAGGCTTTTACAATCCATAAAAAAATATATTTCCCAAAAAAAGAAAAAAGCGGTGCCATAAAATTTATACTTCAACCGAACAAACATAAAAAAACGATTTTTATAGTAGATGAAGCATCAATGATTCCAGATATCCCCGGAGAATCTAAACTGTTCGAAAACAGTTCTCTGTTAGACGACCTAATGCAGTATGTGTATTCCGGATATCAGTGTAAGTTACTGTTAATAGGTGATACAGCACAATTGCCACCTGTAAAATTAGATTTAAGTCCTGCGTTGGATGAAAGAAGTCTTGAATTAAATTACAATAAAGAAGTGACCAAAATGGAACTTGACGAAGTGGTAAGGCAAGAACAAAATTCTGGAATACTAATCAATGCAACTTCAATAAGAGAAGCCATTGAACATTCATTTTTCGATAGTTTTAAGTTTAATTTAAAAGGCTTTAAGGATATTGTTCGTTTGGTAGATGGTTATGAAATAATGGATGCAATAAACGAATCTTATAGTAATTTAGGAAACGAAGAAACAGCTATTATTGTGCGTTCCAACAAACGTGCAAATTTGTACAATCAGCAAATACGCTCCAGAATTTTGTTTAACGACCATGAGCTTACTGCTGGAGATTATTTAATGGTCGTTAAGAATAATTATTTTTGGTTAAAACCTACAACCGAAGCTGGATTTATCGCCAATGGTGATATTATAGAAGTGTTAGAAATATTTCATATTAAAGAATTATATGGCTTTCGATTTGCTGAAGTAAATGTACGAATGGTAGATTATCCAAAAATGCGTCCTTTTGAAGTTACCTTACTATTAGATACAATTAACGTTGAAGCGCCTTCGTTACCTTTCGAGGATTCTAACAGACTTTACCAGGAAGTTTTAAAAGATTACGAAAATGAAACCTCCAAATACAGAAAATTTCTTAAAGTGAAAAACAACACATTTTTTAATGCCTTGCAGGTAAAATTCGCTTATGCAATGACATGTCATAAATCTCAAGGAGGACAGTGGCACACTGTTTTTGTAGAACAACCCTATTTACCAAATGGAATAGATAAAGAGTATTTACGTTGGTTGTATACAGCAGTTACTAGAGCCAAAGAAAAGTTATATCTTATAGGTTTTAAAGATGATTTTTTTGAAGCATGATAGACTGTAAATTCTTAAAAAGCTGTATTTTTGATTTTGAAAAGAAGTTAACCCAATGAAAATAATTTCAATGATTCCTGCACGCTATAGTGCCTCCCGTTTTCCGGGAAAACTTATGCAAGACCTAAATGGTAAAACAGTAATCCGTAGAACTTATGAAGCTACAGTTGCTACAAATTTGTTTGACGCTGTTTACGTTGTTACAGATAGCGAGATTATCTACAATGAAATTGTGAGTCATGGAGGAAAAGCAATAATGAGTAAGAAGGTACACGAGTCTGGAAGCGATCGTATTGCAGAAGCCGTTCAGGATTTAGACGTAGATATTGTTGTTAATGTTCAAGGTGATGAGCCTTTTACAGAAAGAGAAAGCCTTGAAAAGGTGTTGAATGTTTTTAAAAATGATGATTCAAATGAGATAGATTTAGCATCTTTAATGGTAGAAATTAAAGATTGGGATGAAATTAATAACCCAAATACGGTTAAGGTTATTGTAGATAAAAACCATTTTGCTTTGTATTTTTCCAGAAGCCCAATTCCATATCCAAGAGATAAAAAAGCAGGCGTTAAATATTTTAAGCACAAAGGTATTTATGCCTTTAGAAAACAAGCTCTGTTAGATTTCTATAATCTTCCGATGCGACCTATTGAAGCTTCCGAAAAAATTGAATGTATTCGCTATTTAGAATATGGCAAAAAAATAAAAATGGTTGAAACCAATATTGAAGGTGTAGAAATTGATACACCTAAAGATTTAGAAAAGGCTAAAAAACTTTTGAAATAGCTTGTGCTGTCCCGATAATTATCGGGATTGTTTCAGCAACTTTTAAAAAAGAAAGAAATTGAACAAAGAATATAAAAACATTAAGGTCATAGGCTTTGATGCCGACGACACACTTTGGGTTAACGAAACTTACTATAGAGAAGCCGAAGATGAGTTCACTAAACTTTTGAGTGCCTATGAAACTCCAAATAAAACAAACCAAGAGCTCTTTAAAAAAGAAATGGAAGACCTACATTTGTATGGTTATGGCGTGAAGAGTTTTGTGTTGTCTATGATTGAAACAGCAATTGAGGTTTCGAACAATTCAATTTCAAGTAAAGCAATACAGGACATTATAAATATTGGTAAAAAAATGATTAATAAACCTGTTGAAATGTTAGAAGGTGCTGAAGAAGTTTTAAAATCCTTATTCCCAAAATACCGATTAATTATGGCAACCAAAGGCGATTTGTTGGATCAGGAACGTAAATTGAAAAAATCTGTGTTAGCCAAGTATTTTCATCACATAGAAGTGTTAAGCGATAAAAAAGAAGCTAACTATTTACAGATGTTAAATCATTTAGATATAGATCCTTCTGAATTTTTAATGATTGGAAATTCCTTAAAGTCTGACGTGTTACCATTAATAAATATTAAAGCCAGAGCAATTCATGTGCCATATCATACAACTTGGAAACACGAACAAGTTAATGATGAAGAAACCAATGGAAAGATTTATAAAACAATTGCTAATTTAACTGAAGTTTTGAACCTTTTAGAATAAACTAAAAATAAGATTACTTTTATTTTTTTAAATGAATATATTAAATGAGTCATAAAAATGTCCCAATGGTGCCAAGAGTAATTTTTGGCAGAGGTTGCTTTAACCAATTAAGTGAGATTCTCTCCCCAAAACGATTGAATATAAAAGCCCCTTTTATTTTTATTGTGGATGATGTTTTCAAAGGTAAGTCTTGGCTTGCTTCAAGAATTCCATTGTCTTATGATGATGAAATTATATATGTTTCTGTAAATGAAGAGCCCAAAACAGAGCAAGTTGATGAGTTGGTAGAGCATATTATTTTAACAACGAACGAGAGACCTTCAGGTATTATAGGTATTGGAGGTGGAACCATTTTAGATCTTGCTAAAGCAGTCTCTATAATGCTGACAAACAAAGGAGATACAAGTGATTATCAAGGTTGGGATTTGGTAATAAACTCAGCTATTTATCATGTAGGTATTCCAACTATTTCAGGAACAGGAGCCGAAGTTTCAAGAACAACAGTACTTACAGGACCAAAACTAAAATTAGGTATAAATAGTGATTTTACTCCTTTTGACCAAGTAGTTTTAGATCCTGAATTAACAAAAAACGTTCCTAAAACACAGTGGTTTTATACAGGAATGGATTGTTATATTCATTGTATAGAATCACTTAATAGTACTTATTTAAATACTTTTAGTCAAAGTTACGGAGAGAAAGCATTCGATTTATGTAAAGAGATTTTTGTCGATAATAAATTATCAATAAAGGATGCTCAGGATAAACTAATGATGGCTTCCTGGCATGGAGGAATGAGCATTGCTTATTCTCAAGTTGGTGTTGCACATGCTATGAGTTATGGACTGTCTTTTTTATTAGGCACAAAGCATGGCATCGGAAACTGTATTGTGTTTAATCAGTTGAAAGCGTTTTATCCAGAAGGTGTAAAGTTATTTAAAGAAATGTTGGATATACATAACATTGAATTGCCAAAAGGGATTTGTGCCGATTTAAGTGATGACCAATTTGATATTATGATTACTGTAGCATTAAGTATGGAACCGCTTTGGGAAAATGCCATTGGTAAAGATTGGAGAAAATCTATTACCAAACAAAAACTCAAAGACTTGTACAAAAAAATGTAACTGTTAATTACTTAAAGTGCTCTAAAGTTATAAGTACTTAAAGTTATTCAAATATAAAAAAATCGAGAGCAGATTATTGAGTAAGCTCTAAAGTTTAATTTTAGTTAAAAAATACTCACTTTAGTGCACTATAAATATTTTTTATTTTAGGCACTGAATGATTTCCGAAAAATATAATTATGAGTTGGCTAGCAAGATTTATATATTTTAAAATTTTAGGATGGAAAGTAGTAGGCAACACCAATATGTCTATGGACACCGTAAAAAAAGCAGTGATAATAGTAGTGCCTCACACGAGTTGGCATGATTTTTTTATTGGTGTGCTTTTGCGTTCCGCAATTAATTTGAAAACAAATTTTGTTGGCAAAAAAGAGTTGTTTGTTTTTCCCATAGGTTGGATTTTCAGAGCACTTGGGGGTGCTCCAATAGATAGACATACCAAAGAAAACAAAGTACAGGCAATAGCCAAACTATTCGAAGATAGAGACGAATTTAGAATGGCAATGGCTCCGGAAGGCACTCGGAAAAAAGTAGAAGAGTGGCGAACAGGATTTTATTATATTGCTAAAGTTGCAAAAGTGCCAATTTTTATGTTTACACTAGATTTCGGAAAGAAAGAAAATAAAATTTCTGAACCGTTTTATCCTACTGACGATAAAGAAGCCGATTTTAAATTCATGAAAGATTTTTTTAAAGATGCTATTGGCAAAGTTCTGGAATACACTTAATTTCCAAATACCAAATACCAAATTACCAAACTACTTACTTGTGATTCCAGGCAGATTCATCATCCTTGTTTTTTGGCGATAATCCTAATATTTCATTGTCTGTATTTACACCAAGCCCTAAAACGGTTCTATTTGCATAATTAAAATAGGCAACGACTTGATTTACTTCTAAAATTTCTCCATCACTAATACCTAAATGACGTAAATTTAGAATATCATCTTCAGTTATAGCACTAGCGTTAAAAGTTAATTTTTTAGTATAATTAATTAAGGCTAATTCTTTTTTGTTCAGTATTTTAGATAATGAATTGTTTTCAATACTAAATTTTAATTTACTTGCTTTTTCATCATCATTTAAAAAGCGTTTCATTCCTGTAAAGTGATGTAAATAACAATAATCACAACCATTAAGATAACTTGTATAAGTTCCTAAAAATTCTAAAAACCAATTCGGAAATGTATTGTTGTTATGGTGTAATGTATTCTTATACAAACTCATGTGTCCGGTTAACGTATGAGGTCGTAAACTATGAATGCTCAACACATTATCTATTTGGTTGTTTGGTCCTTTTATCTTTTTATAGATTTGCTTTAACTTTCCCTTAGCCTCTTCAAAAGGTATGACTTTAATCCAACTCATTAGTTTAAATTCTTTGTATATTTTGACTAAAATACAGATTTTTTGACATGAAAATATAAAATTGGCATAAATTTTGTAATAACTAAAATAGGTTTAAATACTATATAAATGAAACATAAAATAAACATGGAAACATGTCGCTAAAAAGAAACATTTACTAATATTATGTACTTAACCACATTTTAATTAGAACTGTCTCAATTCCCAATGAGGCAGTTTTAATTTAGGTTTTCTTTTTGAAATTGCTTTTCTTTTTTTGTTTCGCCTGTTTTTTTGTTTTTTTCGAAAACACTAAATCGGTACTTGAGTACGACAAACCAAAAGTTATATTTGCATAATACACCTGACTCACAGCATCTTCTACTTGTGCATAAGTAAGTTCTTTTAATGGATGGATAAATACAGACCATAGCACATCATCTGAAATAGCATATTTAACATCTAAAGCAGTATGAAAGTTTGCTAATAACAGTAAGGTTTTTTCATCTTCACGTAAATTGTTGCTTTCAGTAATTGGAGAAATAATACGCATTCGGTTATGATTGGTATCGGTTATACAAACAAACAGGACATCTTTAATGTTAAATTGCCATCTGCCAGACTCTCCTTGTATAGTATCACTCATAGTAGTAAAGATTTCATCTAAAGTAGCATTATCCATATCTTGAGCAGATATTGTATTAAAACTAAAAATAATAAGTTGAAATAGTACAAGATTTTTCATAATAGTTATATTGGTTATAATTTTAATAAGTCGGAAGGGTTTTATTAAACCAGCAAAGATGTTTTTATTGTGAACGGATTTGGTATGAAAAAGGATTTAAACCAAAATAAACAATTACACAGTGCTTTTAATAAAAAATTGAATGCATTTGTATTATTTTGTGGATGCAATACAGTAAATAAACAGTTTTAGTGAATAAAATTTGGCGATCCACCAGGAATTGAAGGTGGAAGTCGAAATAGAAGATTCATGAATTCAATACATATTTTATTTAATTATGAGTAATAAAGTTGAGCATCACAAAACTAATTATATCTAGAGGCAATGTATAAAAACAATATCCACAATTCGGGTTACGACTTTTTAAAACTATGTGAAGTATATCCACAGTTAAAAGCATTTGTATTTGAAAACAAATACAAAACACAAACTATAGATTTTGCCAATCCGGAAGCCGTTAAAAATTTAAATACGGCATTACTATTTACACATTATAATATTAAGTATTGGGAATTTCCTGAAGCTAATTTGTGTCCGCCAATTCCAGGTAGAGTAGAATACATTCATCAGTTAGAAAACCTGCTTAAATCTTCCGGAATAAATAATAACATAACTGTTTTAGATATTGGGACCGGAGCAACCTGTATTTATCCGCTGTTAGGACATCAAGTCTATGATTGGAACTTTATAGCTACAGATATTGATACCGGATCTATAGAACAAGCAGAGAAAAACATAGATAAAAATGAGCTTTATGCTAAAATACAGTTAAGATATCAAGAAGATAAATCTCAAATTTTTAAAGGTATTTTAAAACCAACCGATACATTTTCGGCAAGTATATGTAATCCTCCTTTTTTTAGGTCGGAAGCCGAAATGATGCAAGCAACGTCTAAAAAATTAAAAGGATTAGGAAAGAATGGAGAAAGTCTTAGGAATTTTAGTGGAAAATTCAATGAGTTGTGTTATAAAGGAGGAGAAAAAGCCTTTGTGCATACCTATTTGTACGAAAGTTCATTATTTAAAACAACATGCTTTTGGTACACCACATTAGTATCAAAAAAAGAAAATGTAAAATCCATATACGTCTCTCTAAACAAACTAGGAGCGACAGAAATTAAAACCATACCAATGCAATTAGGCAATAAAACATCGCGCATTGTTGCCTGGACATTTCTAACTGAAGACCAACAAAAAAAGTGGAATAATGAATTGTAACTCTAAAAAACAGGGCTTGCTATAATGCTATAGTTAACAAAATAACTATATTTAAGAATGAAAAAAATACCAACCGTCATTATTGCGCTTACACTATTATGTAGCTGTAACCAAAACCTTAAAACAACGAAAAATGATCCTGTACACCTAGATACACTTCAGGGTATATCATTTTCAGGAGTAGCCCTAACCATAAAACAATTAGATGCAAAAGCAGATTCAGTTCGAATATCAAATTATAATACAGCAAGAAGCAACTATATTAGTGATCCTACGGCAGATAATATAATTTGGTTTGGACGACGTACTGCCTATCTTGTGGATTACAAAAAAGCCATTGATATATATACTAAAGGGATTAAAACATTTCCGGAAGACGCAAGGTTTTACAGACATCGCGGACATCGCTTTATTAGCATTAGAAAATTAGATAAAGCTATTGTAGATTTCACCAAAGCAGTAGAACTTATAAAAAATAGTGACGACGTGATAGAACCTGATGGTATTCCTAATAGATTAAATACTCCTGTGTCCAGCCTGCATACCAATATTTGGTATCATTTGGGATTAGCCTATTATTTACAGGATGATATGAAGAATGCCTTGTCTGCATTTCAAGACTGCTTGTTGGCTTCGAAAAATGATGATATGATCGTGGCAGCTTCCCATTGGTTGTATATGATCTTACGACAAATGAATAAGGATGATGATGCAAAAAACATATTGTCACCTATACATGAAGACATGAACATTATTGAGAACATATCCTATTACAAGCTCTTATTATTTTATAAAGAATTGCTTACAGAAGATCAATTAACTACTGATGATTCTTTAGGAGCAAGTGAAGCCATTCGTTTTGGTTTAGGAAATTGGTATGCCTATAATGAAAATCCCGAACAGGCAAAAGCAATTTTCGAACATCTCATAGAACATGGAAATTGGGCTGGATTTGGATATATTGCCGCGGAAGCTTATTTAACCAGAATAAGGTAGTATAGTCTATCTTTTGAGTGACATTGAATTGCAAATATGCATCTTATGAGCTACTTCTGCTGCAGGTTGTTTAAGAATGCTTCAACCTCTATAACCTCTCCAGATCTGATTGTTAAATGAATATCTCCAATTCTAACTCTAACTAATCGCAAGGTTGGAAAGCCTACAGCAGCAGTCATTTTACGTACTTGCCTAAATTTGCCTTCGGTAACTGTAATAGATGCCCAGCTTTTTGGTCCATGTCGTTCGTCTCTAACCTTTCTGTTTTCTAATGGCAAATGGCTAACAGAATTTACAAGATGCACTTTACAAGGTTTGGTTGTATATTTTTGTCCATTAAAACCAATTTCAACACCTTTTTGAAGTTTTATGATGGCTTCATTTGTTATGATACCATCTACTTGTACATAGTATTCCTTTTCTACATTTCGGCTTCGTATGTACTCACTCATTTCGCCATCGGAAGTTAAAAATAACAATCCTTCCGAAGTTTCGTCCAAACGGCCTATAGCCATAGTACTTTTTTGGAAATCGTATAATTCACCTAAAAGACGTTTGTTTTTTCTCCGGTTTTGGTTATTAATAAACTGGCTCAAATAACCATAAGGTTTATGAAGGATAAAATGACTATGTGAATAACCTTTTGACATTCATAATATTTGTTTTGCAATATATTGATAACTGAATAGAAAAAAATACTAAAATCAAACAAAATTTTAACATCAAATTTTTGTAATTTAGTGATTGTAAAAACAGTATTAAATATGGCAAGAGAAAAATTAGGTTTAAATACCATTTGTACTCATGTTGGTGAAATTAAGGATGAACAATTTAAAGGAGCTGTTTCGCCAATATTTTTATCAACCTCGTATGAGTTTATGAACGTCGATGTGAAGCGATATCCACGATATTTTAACACGCCAAATCAGGAATATCTTTCAAAAAAAATTGCTGCTTTAGAAAATGCTGAAAGTGCAATGATTTTTGGATCGGGAATGGCAGCAATAAGTACTACATTGTTAGCCTTTTTAAAAGCCGGAGATCATATTATTTTGCAAAAAGATATTTATGGTGGCACACGTAATTTAGTTGAAGCACAGTTTCATAGATATAATATAGAATATTCATTTACAGACGGTTTATCTATTGACGATTTTGAAGCATGCATAAAACCAAATACAAAAATAATTTATATAGAGACACCTTCAAATCCATTACTAAAACTTGTTGATTTAAAAGCAATAGCAAATTTAGCGAAGGCAAAAGAGTTTTTATCTGTTATCGATAATACGTTTGCTACTCCAATAATTCAAAAACCAATTGATTTTGGTATCGATATCGTTATTCATAGTGCTACAAAATATTTTAGTGGGCATAGTGATATTTGTGCAGGAGCAGTTGCAACTTCACAAGGACATATTGATACTATTTGTAATCTCGCCAAGAGTTTAGGAGGAAGCCTGAGCGATTTTACGGTTTGGATGTTAGAGCGTAGTATGAAAACTCTCGGGATTCGTGTAAAAGCACAACAACGAAATGCAAAAAAGTTAGCTAAATATTTAGATGTGCATGATGCAGTAAGTAATGTGTACTATCCAGGACTTAAGAGTCATCCAGATTATGAATTGGCTAAAAAGCAAATGAAAGGATTTGGAGCAATACTATCTTTTGATTTAACAAAAGGTATAGATGCTGAACTATTTTTGCAAGCATTACAACTTATAAAACCTTCAATGAGCTTGGCAGGAATAGAAAGTACAATGATTTTACCAGCTGTTTCTTCACATGCATTGTTAACTCCACAAGAAAGAGAGGCACAAGGAATAAGCGATAGTTTGATACGGTTTTCGGTTGGGATAGAAGATAAAAAAGATATTATTAAGGATATAGAACAGGCACTTACAAAAGTATCTTTAAAAGTAATAATAAATTAGAAATTTATGAAATTAGATATACTTGCCATTGGTGCACACCCTGACGATGTAGAATTAGGTTGTGGTGCAACATTAGCCAAAGAAATTTCCAATGGAAAAAAAGTTGGAATTATTGACCTTACCAGAGGAGAATTAGGAACACGTGGTACTGCTGAATCTCGGGATAAAGAAGCAGAAGTTGCCACAAAAATTATTGGCTTAGCTATGCGAAAAAATATGAAATTTGGCGACGGATTTTTTGTTAATGATAAGCAACACCAAATGGAGATCATTAAAATGATACGTAAGTTTAAACCAGAAATTGTGCTTTGCAATGCCATAGAAGACAGACATATAGATCATGTCAAAGGAAGTGATTTGGTAAGCGATGCCTGTTTTTTAAGTGGTTTGCTTAAAGTTGAAACAAAATATGAAGATGAAGAAAAATGGCAAGAGCTTTGGCGACCAAAACACGTCTATCATTATATACAATGGAAAAATTTAGAGCCTGATTTTGTAGTTGATGTTTCCGGATTTATGGATAAAAAAATGCAAGCGGTTTTAGCCTATAAAACACAATTTTATGATGCAAACAGCAAAGAGCCAGAAACTCCAATATCCAGTAAAAATTTTACAAACAGTATCGAGTATCGTGCACGAGATTTAGGGCGTTTGGTAGGAGTAGAGCATGGCGAAGGTTTTACTGTTGAGAGATATGTTACGGTTGACTCCCTTTTTAGTATAAAATAAATTGCGATAATATTACCAAAAATCTTTGTAGAAAAACCGAAATAAATTACATTTGCAATCGCAATTACATGGTGGTTGTAGCTCAGTTGGTTAGAGCATTGGTTTGTGGTACCAAGGGTCGTGGGTTCGAGCCCCATCTTCCACCCAAAATTAAAGCCTTTCAGTAATTCTGAAAGGCTTTTTTTAGAAAACTTAATTCTTGATAAATTTAGTTTGTAACTTTATCTAATACAATTCTTTTATCACGATTTGCAAGCTCCCAGGCAGTATAAAATACTAATCGTGCTCTGTTTTCCAATAAATCGTATTCAATTTTATCGGGAGTATCTGTTGGTTTATGATAATCGGCATGTGTGCCATTAAAATAAAAGATAACAGGAATATTATTTTTTGCAAAATTGTAATGGTCTGAACGGTAATAAAAACGGTTCGGGTCGTTTATGTCATTGTATTTATAATCTAAATCTATATTACAACATTTAGTGTTTACCTCTTCTGAAATGTTGTGCAATTCGGTACTCAATATATCGCTTCCTATTAAATAAATATAATTTCGGTTTCCACCTTCACGTTTTGGGTCTGTTCGGCCAATCATATCGATATTTAAGTCAACAATAGTATTTTTCAAAGGTACAATAGGGTCGTAATCGGTATAATATTTTGAACCTAATAGTCCTTTCTCTTCACCTGTAACATGCAAAAATAAAATAGATCGTTTTGGTCTGTAACCCCTATTTAATGCTTCTTTAAAAGCTTCGGCAATTTCTAATACAGCAACCGTTCCTGAGCCATCGTCGTCGGCACCATTGTTTACAACACCATCATGGACTCCTATATGATCTAAATGTGCCGAAATAACAATATATTCATTAGGTTTTTCACTACCTTCTATATAAGCCACTACATTTTCGGACGATGTTGTTTCTGAAACACTTTCGTATTTTACTTCTATATTATTTTCTATTACTGTAGTTGTTTCGCTTTCATTAATATTGTTTACTAAAGCTTTTCCTAATGTTTCACTAATTAAGAAAAAATAAATTTCTTTTTCCGGACTTATTAAAGTCAAACGATTACTTCCACCATTGTTTGCAATCCTTTTAAAAAAGCCAGAATATCTTGAAAAAAGAGTATTATCCATAAAAAATATTGCTTTAGCACCTCTTTTTTTAGCGGCATCTCTTTTTGTGGAAAGGGCTTGTCTTCCGTTAGACCACTTAGAAATCTCGGTTGTTCCACTTATTTTATAAGTACCATCTTCATTTTTTGGTTCACCACTTTTTAGGACGACTATTTTTCCTGTTACATCTATATTATTATAATCGCTATAATTTTCATGATCGATGCCATAACCCAAATATATTATTTGATTTTCAATAATTTCAGCGGTTGGTGCTGCAGTTAACGAAATATAATCATCGAAATAATTAAACATAACTCTATTTACAGTCAATGTAGTTATTGGGGTTTTAACTATTTGTAATGGCACTTCCTGAAAGTAATCTCCTTTTGAAATTGGAGAAGGTATTCCAAGATTTACATAATGATTTTTTATGTATTCTACTGCTTTTTTCTGTCCGGATTGAGCAGTTTCGCGACCTTCAAACTCATCGGAAGCATAGGTGTAAAGCATCTCTTTTAACTCAACTGAAGTAATTGTGCTTGCAAATTCCGAAACATTTGCAGGAGGAATAATTTTGGATTGAGTAGTATTGGTGTTTTTAGAAGTTCCACATGAGTAAATAACTGCAATGATTCCTAAAATAAATAATGTTTTTTTCATTCTATAAAATTATGGATTTAAAAGTAGTGCGATATTACAAAAAAGAAAGAGGATAAAATTTGTTACGCTCTTATTTAACATTTTTTCATATTAATATTTATCTGCAATAATGGCTTTTTCTTGATTGGCAAGTTGCCAGGCAGTTGCAAAGATAAATCGTGTACGTTTTTCCAATAATGGATAATCTATTTTGTCGGCTGTATCAGTTGGTTGATGATAGTCTTCATGCTCACCATTAAAATAAAAAATAATAGGAATCCCATTTTTTGCAAAGTTGTAATGGTCAGATCTATAATAATAACGATGACTTTCGCCTTCGGCATTATATTTATAATTTAATTCTAAATTAAAAAATTCAGTATTTACAGCTTCAGAAATATAATGTAACTCAGTACTTAAACGGTCTGCACCAATAAGATATACATAATTAGTATTGTCTTTATGGTATTTATCGACACGACCTATCATATCAATATTTAGGTTAGCGATTGTGTTTTTTAATGGAAATACTGGATTTTGTGTATAATATAAAGAGCCTTGGAGTCCAATTTCTTCAGCAGTTACATGTAAAAATAAAATGCTTCGTTTTGGTCCAAAACCTTCGTTTTGTGCCTTTTTAAAGGCCTGAGCCATTTCTAAAAGTGCAACTGTTCCAGAACCATTATCATCTGCACCATTATTAATTTTGCCTTCTTCTGTAATACCTACATGGTCAAGGTGTGCCGAAATAATAATAACTTCTTCAGGTTTTTCGGAACCTTTAATAAAAGCTAAAACATTTTCAGAAACGTTATAATCACTTACCAAATACGATTTTGGTACAGTTTGAAAGTAATTTCTTTCTCCCTTTGCTGAAGGAATACCTTCGTTAATATAATAGTTTTTAAGGAAATTGACAGCAAGTTTTTGACCTGGACTACCTACTTTTCTACCTTGAAACTCATCAGACGAAAAGGTGTATAAATGCTCTTCTAATTCTTTTCCAGTAATAGTATTGGCATAAGCCATTATTTTAGCCGGTTGCTCAATTACAATATTGTCTTTAATGTTTTGAATTTTTTCGTTGTGGCTAAGCGTTGCACATGAACCAACAAACGATAATGCTGTAGTAAACAAAAATATTTTCACAAAAGGAGTAATTAAAAACAAGCAAATATACCCAAACCAAATAGCTTTTCGGTTTTTAGGTAGAATTATTTTTTCTTTTAGCAAGGCAAAAATTTTAAGAATAGCAAGCCTACGGTTAAAATTTTAACGAAGATAAAAAGAAAAAAGAACGCAATTAAAAATACGTGAAGCTATTTGGTTTGGGTATAAAAGTAAAAAAAATGTAAATCATCAATTTCCAGCGATTCTAATTCTTCAATAGCATCTTCTTCAGATTGTTTTTCTTTAGTTATCGACTCGGTATCTTAAATATTACATTTGCCATATATTTATTTATAAATTTTGCATTTAAAATTGATATTCCGTTTTTATTTATCTAAAATACTTCTTTGAACTAAACTAAAAATCTAAATTTAAAATATTTACTATCATATAGTTACCAAATTATTAATCAAAAGATTTTACTAAACCATCTATATTCATTTCCATCATATGGTCATATTGACAGCATTCAGGTAACTTTTTGTATGCCGATAAATCTCCTTTTATTTTTTCGGTATCATAACCAGAAGAAGCTATAGCATTGTGTATATCTATTTCTTTAATTTTAGAAGTATCATAAGTCACTTCTATCTTCTTTTTATCAACATCCCATACGGCTATTTGCACGCCATCAATATTAATTGCTGCTGTTTCGATGGCGCTTTTACACATACTACAATTGCCTCTTACACCAAAACTTATATCTGTATTTGTATTAGTATTCATTCCAATATGTCCTTCATGTCCGGTCATTGTTTTTTTACCGTTAGAATTCATCATAGATTTTTTTCCTTGCAATTGTGCAGCAGCATCTATTGTAAAAGTTCCGTTAGTTACAATTTCGTCACCATTATTTAAACCGTCTAACACCTCATAATTTTCACCGAGTTTATTTCCTAAGGTTACTTCTCTCATTTCAAAAAAAGGTTCGTTAGGATTTGTTTTAAGGTAAACAACTGATCGCTCTCCTGTCCATAAAATAGCTGTTGATGGTATAATTAATGCTTGTTCTTTGCTCGTTTTAATTCCTTTAACTTTACCTTCAACAAACATTCCTGGTTTAAACGTGTCATTTTTATTATCCAAAACTACCCTCAATTTTACAGTTCTTGTTTTTGTGTCAAGAACAGGGCTTATAAAAGACACTTTAGCTTTAAATTCCTTATTTGGATATGCATTAGTAGTAATAGACACCTCTTGACCTATTTTAAATAAATTTAATTGATTTTCATAAACATCAAACATTCCCCAAACTGTATTTAGATTTGCAATTTTTAGTAAGGGTTCTCCTTGCTTGATGTAATCTCCTTGCTCGACTAATTTTTCTGAAACCGTTCCTGAAACTGTTGCATAAACAGGAAAATTTTCTTTTATCTTACCGGACGTTTCAATTTGATTAATTTGACTTTCAGATAACTTCCATAATTTTAGTTTGTTTCTCACTGCTTTATATAATGCTGGTTGTGATTCCTTTAAAGAAGCAGCAGTTAATAACTCTTGTTGTGCCGCAAACAATTCGGGTGAATAAATAGTTGCCAGTAATTGTCCTTTACGCACTTTTTCTCCTGTGAAGTTGATATTAAGTTGTTCTATTCTTCCTGAAAAATAACTTACTTGTACGGTATTTTCCTCTTCATTTTCCATTATTTTACCTGAAAGTTTTATAACACTATGTTCAACCTTATTTTTACCAACAACAGACGTTTCTATATTTGCCAATGCCATTGCGTTTTCGGTCATTTTAAATTGGTTTGCAGAAAGGCCTTCTACTCCGGCTTCGGCTGGGATTAAATCCATACCACAAATAGGACAAGCACCAAATTCCGGCAAATCTATTTGTGGATGCATGGAGCAGGTCCAATTTTCGGTAGTAGCTTCTGTAGTCTCATGATTATGTTCTTCTACTGTGTTTGAACTACCAAAAATCAGCCATCCCAATAGGAGACCAATTGTTAAAATTCCGATGTAAATACTATATTTTTTCATGATATAATTTTTTCTATATGTTATAATAATAACTATTCTATAATGGTGCTAATGTTTAACTTCAAATGGAAAGCTAATACTAACTTTTTCCCAAGTTAATGTTATACTACCACTAGTATCTGTATTTTTTATGACTTTATATTCTAAATGCTCTTGAATGTTTTCAGACAATTCCGGACTTACGACAAATCTTAAGACATCATCGTTTTGGTCGTATTCGTCTTTTCCATGTTGCTCCCAATTTTTATTAAGTATAACGGTCCAATCTCCTTTTGATGGTATAGTAAAGAAACCGTATTTTCCTGCCGGAAGTGTTATGCCATCTATTAGTAAATCTTTATTGGTTTCTAACCATGTTGCCATATGTGCTCCGGATTGCCATATACTGTCATAACGTACTAAGCCTCCAAATATAATTCTATCTCTAACACCCGGCGAAGAATAATCGATATGTATATGAGCGACGCCAATCATATTCATAGTTGCCGTGTGTGGACTTAAAGGCTTTTTCTTGGTAGAATCTTCTGTTTTTTCTACTTGATGTTCTTCATGATTCATTTTAGAATCCATTTTTTCCTTGGTTTTAGATTTACATCCAAAAGCTATAAGGATTACTACGATACTTACTATTTTTAAATACTTCATTTTAATTTATTTAATTATTACTGTATATTTAATTTTACATTTCTTAATCTCAAGGAATTTACTATCACCGAAACAGAACTAAAACTCATAGCCGCTGCAGCAATCATAGGTGAAAGCAATAGACCAAAAGCAGGGTATAAAGCTCCTGCTGCAATAGGTACTCCCAATACGTTATATATAAAGGCGAAAAACAAATTTTGTTTAATATTTTTCATTACTTTTTTACCCAATTTTATTGCTTTTACAATACCTAATAAATCACCTTTAACTAAAGTTACCTCGGCACTTTCAATAGCCACATCAGTTCCGGTTCCCATAGCGATCCCAATATTTGCCTGAGCCAATGCAGGTGCATCGTTTATTCCATCTCCTGCCATAGCAACAACCTTACCTCTTTCTTGTAGCTCCTTAATAAAGTTTAACTTATCTTCTGGTAAATACTCTGCCTTAAAATTAGCAAGGTTTAGTTGATTGGCTACCGTTTTAGCGGTATTATTATTATCACCGGTAAGCATAATCACTTCTATTCCTTCTTGTTGAATTTTTGCTATTGCTTGCTTGCTTGATTCTTTGATAGCATCGGTAATAGAGACATAGCCTTCAACTTTTCCGTTTATGGAAATATAAGATACTGTTTTACCCAACTTTTGCTCGGTGATAATTTCATTTTCTATGTGCTCTGAAACATGCGAATCTATCTGCTCCATAAGTTTTTTATTTCCTAAACCAATCTTTTTACTTGCAACTGTACCTAGTACTCCTTTTCCGGAAACAGCTTCAAAATCATCAACTGGTACCAGTTCTACATTTTTGTTTTTTCCATGTTTTACAACAGCTTCTGCCAAAGGGTGTTCACTGTATTGATTTAATGAAGCTATATATTGTAATAGCATTTCATAATTATTATTCGACAAATCAACTACTTTCTCTACCGATGGTTTTCCTTCGGTAATTGTTCCAGTTTTATCGGTAATTAAAACATCAATCTTGTTTAGATTCTCCAAAGCTTCTGCATTTTTTATCAATATGCCATTTTGTGCTCCTTTTCCAACTCCTACCATTACAGACATTGGTGTTGCCAGTCCTAAAGCACAGGGACAAGCAATAATCAGCACAGCAATAGCATTTACAAAGGCGTATACCATAGAAGGGTCGGGACCAAAGGTATACCAGATAATAAAAGTGATAATTGCTACAACAATTACAATAGGTACAAAATATTTTGAGATCTTATCTGCCAATTTTTGAATTGGAGCTCTTGACCTACTTGCAGTATTTACCATTTGTATGATTTGAGAAAGCAAAGTTTCTGAACCTACTTTTTCAGCTTTCATTACAAATGATGTGTTGCCGTTTATAGTTCCCGAACTTACTGTATCACTCACCCCCTTATCTACAGGAATAGGCTCTCCGGTTATCATAGATTCATCGATACTACTTTGCCCTTGTGTGATTATCCCGTCAACCGGAATTTTATCACCGGGTTTTACACGCAATAAATCTCTTTTTTTTATATCGTGAATTGAAATTACTTTGTCGCCAGCCGGTGTTACCAAAGTAGCTTCAGTAGGGGCTAATTTTAGTAACTCTTTAATAGCGCCACTGGTTTGACTATGTGCTTTGGCTTCTAAAAGTTGCCCTAATAAAACCAAAGTTAAAATTACGGTTACAGCCTCAAAATATACAAAAACAGTACCACTTTCGGTTTTAAATTGATTAGGAAATATATCTGGAAATAATAATGCGACGACACTAAAAAGAAAAGCTATACCAGCACCTATTCCTATAAGGGTAAACATATTCAGGTTCCAGGTTATAATAGATTTCCAGGCACGTTCAAAAAACATCCAGCACGTGTAAAACACGATTGGAAGGGATAATAGTAATTGTACCCAATTCAAAGACTGCTGTGAAAACGTTTGACCCAAAGGATTACCCGGAATTAAATCTGCCATAGCAATTATGAAAATCGGAACCGTAAATAAAACGGATATTTTCATTTTTGTAAGTAGTTTTTGATAGGTTTTATTTTCCTCACTTTCGACAGGTTCCATAGGAATCAGATCCATTCCACAAATTGGACAAGAACCCATTTCTTCTTTAATAATCTCCGGGTGCATCGGGCAGGTATATTGTGAAGCTATAACTAATTTTGGTTGCTCAATTAAATCCATTCCACAGACAGGGCATCTTCCTGCCTCGTCATATGTTTTATCACCTTCGCAATGCATTGGGCAATAAAAAATGCCGTTACCATCTTTTACTTGTTGATGTATATGATGGTCGTGTGAATGCATATTTTTGTGACCCGGTAAATCAATAGTGTAATGCAATCCTTCTTTTAATAAGGTTTCTTGTAATTTTTCGATAGAAATGTGTAATGTCATTTCAATTTCTACCTCTCCTTTCTTTAAATATGCTGTTACTTGTCTAATTTCTTTTAAATTACCCAATGCACTCTCAACATTAGTTTTACAACCAACACAAGTCATTCCAGATATTTTATACGTGTGTTTCATAATTTTTTCTTAATAAAATTCTATTTGTTTTAATCGTCAAATTTCCTTTTACTTCAGAATTTGTTTGTGCATAATTTTGGTTAAATTGTATCTAATTTTATTCGTCTTCCTGTTTTTTTAAAATCTGTTGGTGTTAATCCTGTTATCTGTTTGAACTGTCTTGACAAATGCTGAGGACTACTATAATTAAGTTCGTATGAAATTTGACTTAATGTTAATTCATTGTAAATTAAGAGTTCTTTTGCACGTTTAATTCTTTGCTGAATAGTATAATGTTCTATGGTTTTTCCTTCTATTTCTGAAAATAATTTACTCATTTGTGAATACTTAATTCCAATATTTGAAGTTAGAAAACTCGAAAAATTTTGATCTGATGATTTTTCCTTTCCGTGATGAATATTTTCTATAATTAAAGATTTAATCTGATTTATGACCTTTGCTTCTTGATCTTCAACCAATGTAAAGCCCTCTTTTTCAAGAGTACGTTTAAGTATTTCTTTTTCTTTTTCTGAAATTAAATGATTAAAATAAATAGTTCCTAAATCTACGTGTGTATAATCAATGTTTTTTTTAGTCAGTTCTTCTCTAACTACTTTAATACAGCGGTTACAAACCATATTTTTAACTGCTATTTCAATATTTTTTTGCTTCATTTTATTAAAGACTGTCTCTTAAATTATTTAGCCATTTATCGAGCATGAATTTATCTTTTTCAGAAAGATTTGCGTTTCTAGGAATAAAAGTATAAGATGAAATAGGCATTTCATCATCTCTAATTTGACTAATGATTGATTTTAATTTGCTTTTTTTTCTTCGACCTGAATAGTCTCCAAAAGTGCTAAAATTTAATTCTTTTTTTCCGTCATTAATATGCCCTTTCATTATCCATGCGCCAGGTTGAATTTTACTGTACCATGGGTAGTGTGTGTTATTGCTGTGGCAATCGTAACAGGATGTTTTTAGTAAGTTTTTAATATCATGAGGAACATTAAAAATATTTACAAAATCAGTTTCTGAAACATTATCACTTGTATTGTATGTTGTTGGTACAAATTGAATACCTATCAAAACTATAACTGGCATTATTGCTATTTTTTTTAAAACCCTCATATTAATTTTATTATTAGACCTGCAAGATTTTTAAGCCTGCAGGTCTTAATAAACTATTAATTGATTTGTTTTTGCATTTTACCGCAGGTCATCATTTTACTCCCAAAATATGGGTTTTTGATTTCTTTGGTTTCACTTAGCCAAATAGCACCTTTTCCTCTATTAGCCATTGGACAAAAATCCTGATACAATGTTTTTTCTGTTCCTAATAATGCGATTAGGTCGTTGATATCTGAACTTAATACTTCAAAATATTCTCTCTGATGGTCTATTGGGCTTTTTACAATATGTTCTGCCTGTTCTTTTGCGCTTTCATAAATTCCCATATATTCCCTATGGATTTCTCCAGATAATTTGCTCATATCAAAACTTGTAAATGCAGTAAGCAATGCTTCGCCTCCTTGAGCAGCATTTTCTTTACTATCTGCTACCAGGCCATTTTTTATTTGAATGTAAGCATCAATTATTAGAGTAGTTGCTGCATTTTTTAGGGTGCTTGTTTCAACATTTCTATCTGCTTTTTCTGAAGACTCTTCGTGATGACCATCACTATTATCGTGGTTCATATCTGAATGGTTTTCATTATCGACCGTCATTTCGGTATGATGACCATCTTCATTGTTATGCTCTTTTTTGTTGTCTTTACACGACATTGCAGTTAGAGATAATAT
>RDRZ01000008.1 GCA_003709165.1 Flavobacteriaceae bacterium PRS1 | reverse complement strand
AAGGGAGTTGATGATGTTATTGACTCTCCAATTGATGATGAAATAGAAACATCTCCAATTGTTGAGGTAGAAAACACCACTGTTAATTATTTAAATAATACTAACTAAATTTATATTAAGACACCAAATACTGTTAAGATTAATCAAGTTTATCTAATTAATATATTAGGTCAGATTGAAAATTCATGGAATATTTTAAATACTAATTCTTCTTATGAATTTAAAATTCCAGTTAATAATGTTTCAAATGGAGTCTATATTATTAGAGTTGAAACAAACAAAAAATCCATTAATAAGAAAGTTTTAGTCCAACATTAAGAAATCTGATTTTTTTCTGTAATAACATTTTAGTATTAGATTGAACAAAATTTTTCTTAAAAACAAGTATAATAAAACGGTTTAGAATTTTCTAAACCGTTTTTACTTAGTAGCGAGAACGAGATTTGAACTCGTGACCTCTGGGTTATGAATCCAACGCTCTAACCAACTGAGCTACCTCGCCAACTTTATGCGGCTGCAAATATAAAAACAAAATTACTGGCAGCAAATATTCCAAGAATAAATTATTATTAAATTTATTTTTAAAACTACGTAATTATTGTATATATTGACCACTCTAATTTTAAGAGTAAATGGACGATAAAGTTAAATTTGAAATAGAATTCCCAATTCAAGCTTCACCACAGTTATTGTTTCAATATATATCAACGCCTTCAGGACTATCTGAATGGTTTGCAGATGATGTAAATTCTCGTGGCGAGATTTTTACTTTTATTTGGGATGATAGTGAAGAAGATGCAAAGTTGATAATCAAAAAAAATGCAGAACGTATTAAATTTAAATGGTTAGAAGATGAAGATGCTCCTGTTTTTTTTGAAATTAGAATTCAAGTTGATGAAATAACCAAAGATGTGTCTCTAATAGTTACAGATTTTGCTGATGAAGATGAAGTCGAAGAATCAAAAATGCTATGGGAAAACCAAATTTCGAGTTTAAAGCAAGTTTTAGGTTCAACTTAAATTATATTTTAATTTAATGAAATATCTCCCGTTCCGATAGTTAAAGGATTCGGGATTTTTTATGATTAATAGTAACGGAAATATTATAAAAAAAACACAAGCATCAATATCGATAAATAATCGAGGCTTTACCTATGGCGATATAGTTTTTGAAACTATAAAAGTATTGCAAAACAAGGTGCTGTTTTTAGAAGATCATTATTTCAGGTTAATGGCATCACTGCGTATTTTGAGGATGGAAATCCCAATGAATTTTACTATGGAATTTTTTGAAAATGAAATTCTTAAACTTATTAAAATCAGCAATTTGAATTCATTGTCTGTTCGCGTAAAGTTTATTGTATACAGGAGTGAAGGTGGTTTGTTTATGCCTGAAACTAATGCTATAGAATATTTAGTCATTGCAGAGCAATTATATACCGAACTTTACGAGATAAGCAATGAGAATTATACTGTGGATTTATATAAAGACAATTATACGTCTCCAGGTTTAATTTCCACCTTAAAAACAAATAATCGAATCATTAATGTTGTAGGCAGTATTTATGCTAAAGAAAACAACTTTAATAATTGCTTAATTTTAAATACCAACAAGCATATTGTTGAAGCGTTGAATGCTAATATATTTTTGGTTAAAGATAAAAGTGTTAAAACACCACCACTTCAAGATGGTTGTATTAAAGGAATTATGAGAAAACAAATTATTGAGATAGTTAAATTATTACCAGAATATACTATTGAAGAATCATCAATCTCACCTTTCGAACTTCAAAAAGCAGACGAGTTGTTTTTAACAAATATTATTTCAGGAATACAACCAATAACACAATATAGGAGGAAAAGGTTTTCAAAAGAAGTATCAAAAAAAATATTGACCGAATTAAATTTGAAAGTTAAATTGTTTTAATTATAAGAAGGATCTTCAGGAGCATTAGACCAAATAGTATAATCTCCACCAAATTCTAACATTTTTTCCTTCCAGAACGAAGGGTCATTTTTTTCAAGAATAGATGACTTATATATGTTTTTAGTAATAACCCATGAATTTGAAATGAGTTCACTAACCAATTGATTAGTTTCCCAACCAGAATACCCCAAAAAAAAACGGATATCATCGTTCTTTATTTTTTTTTGATCGATAAGGATTTTAACACTGTTAAAATCTCCTCCCCAATAAATCCCGTAAGATATTTCAATACTGTTAGGAATTAATTCTGGTATTTTATGAATAAAATATAGGTTGTCTTGTTCTACAGGACCTCCATTATAAATTCTAAAAGAGGCATCTATTTCAGGAATTAAATCCCTGATTGTATAATCCAGTGGTTTATTTAAGATAAACCCTACTGACCCTTCATCTGAATAATCTGCTAATAAAATTACAGACCTGTTAAAAGACTCATCACCAAGTATTGAAGGCTCGGAAATAAGTAAATAACCTTTTTCAGGGTTTAGATTATTCACAAATTAATGATTTAAATATTTAAATCTAATGAAAATTTTTTGTAAAAACAAAAAACTCGTTGTATAACGAGCCTTTAATGAATAATTTCTATATAAATTAGTTTACAGAACTACTTAAATCTGAACCAGCTTTAAATTTAACCACATTTTTAGCTTTTATTTGTATTGGTGCTCCTGTTTTAGGGTTTCTTCCTTCTCTGGCAGCTCTTCTGGTAACTGACCAAGAACCAAATCCTACTAAAGTAACTCTATTTCCTTTTTGTAATGCACCTCCAATATCAATTAATAACCCGTTTAATGCTTTTTTAGCTGCTGCTTTGGTAATACCAGCATTTTCCGCCATTACATTGATTAAATCTGTTTTGTTCATAAATTTTAATTTTAATTGTTATTATTTGGGTTAACGACTTTGTTAAATCCTATACAAAATTATACGGAATATCCACTTACACAAGCAATAGCAAGTGAAATGGCAGCTTTTGTTAATAACTTGAACTTATTGTTAATAAAGGAAAGATTTTATTAAAATTCTTATTGTGTCAATGATAATAAGGGTTTACAGCATTTTTGCATCTTCATCAAAATGATAACCATTTAAGAGAGATTTTATATCCATTCTCCTCTTCCCAGGCATTTTTATTTCAATTAGTTTTATAAAACCTTTACGAACAACTACCTTAACTTCATTTTTTGTACTTAAAATTTTTCCGATTTCGAGATTATGTTTTTGAAGACTTATCTGAACATCATAAATCTTGACATTGAGTTCTTCATTTTTGTTTTTTAGTAAACACCAAGCTGCAGGATAAGGGTTTAAACCTCTTACCAAATTATAGATATTACTTGGCTTATCGTTCCAATCAATAAAACAATTTTCTTTAGTTAGCTTTTGTGCTAATTCAATTGTTGAATTTTCAGATTGCTGTGTAGTTTTTACTTTACCTTGCTCAATATTTTTGGTAGTTTTTAATACTAAAACACTACCAATTAACATAAGTTTATCGTGCAATTTTCCTGCGGTTTCATTTGTAAGAATTTCTACTTCTTGTTGAAAAATCATTGCTCCTGTATCAATTTTTTCATCTATAAAAAAAGTGGACACACCAGTTTTGGTTTCCCCATTTATTATTGCCCAATTTATTGGAGCTGCACCGCGATAGTTGGGTAATAATGAAGCATGAAGATTAAAAGTACCATACTCTGGCATTTGCCAAACTACTTTTGGCAGCATCCTAAAAGCAACAACAATGTGTAGATTTGCTTTAAGAGATTCTAACTCTTTTATAAAGATTTCACTTTTTAGATTGCTTGGTTGTAATATATTTAAACCTATGGATTTTGCATATTGTTTTACGGCAGATTCATTTAGCTTTCTACCTCTGCCTGCTGGTTTATCTGGAGCAGTAATAATGCCAACAATGTTATAATCAGCATCAATTAATGCCTTTAATGATGCTACAGCAAAATTGGGCGTACCCATAAAAACAATTTTTAAATCATTTTTCATTTTATCTTATAAGTATTTGCACTAGTAATTGTAATAATATCTTTTTCTAACATTATCTTTAATAAAGTAGATAGATGTCTTTCCTTTATTTTTGTATGAGCCAATAAATCTCTTGATGATAATGGTTTCATTTTTAATGCCAAAATTATGGCTGTTATACTTTCATCAATATCTGATTTAGATAGTGATTCATTGGTTTTTATACAAACAGAACAAATTCCGCAATCTTCAAGCTTACTTTCCCCAAAATAGGAAAGCAATTGCACACTTTTACAAATATCATTATTATTTACATAGTTTAAAATAGAAGCGACTTGGTTTTTTTTAAGATTGTTCTGTTGCTCTATAGTTTTAGCAATTCGGTTAATGGTTTTATCATCCTCTCTTGGTTGAAGGAATACAATTTGAGAATCTGTTTTGGTTAGTTTTAATGAAATGACTTCGTCTTTTTGTAATTTAAGCAATGTTTGTATAATCTTATCTTCATTAGTAGAAGCCTTATCTGCTATTAAATTGATGTTTACCTTCACGTCCTGATCAAAAATTCCACCATAAGTTCTTAAAATTGTTTTAACTATAGTATTGGTTTCTTCCTGATTCTCTAAATATTCAAATAGTTTGTTGCTGGTAACCAATACTTTTATACTTGAACTATTATAAAACTGCTGCGATAGTGTAATTACACTTGTTCTGTCTAAGGCTTTTAACGCATTATAAGTATGTATTGTGTTAAAACTATAAGTTTTGCAAAATGTGTTTAAATTAAATTCGTGAGTTGTAAACTCACCTTCACCATAAGATATCTGAAAATAATTACACAGTTTTCTATACACTTGTTTTATAAAATCTACTGAAGGTAAAACACTTAAGAACTGGTTTTTAACATGTTGCTCGTCGCCTTTGTTTTTTAAAATTACTGCATAAGCTTTTTTATTATTTCGTCCTGCACGACCAGCTTCCTGAAAATAACTTTCCATACTTTCTGGCAGATTAATATGAATAACCGTTTTTACATCAGCTTTGTCAATTCCCATTCCAAAAGCATTGGTAGCAACCATAACTTGTTTTTGGTTGTTTAACCATTGCGAAAAGTGTTTCTCTTTTTCAGAATTAGATAATCCTCCATGATAAAACGTACTTGTATACCCTTTTTGTTCAAGATGATTACTAATCTCGAAGGTGTTTTTTCGGCTTCTAACATATATAATTGAGGAATTCGGGTTCTTTTTTAGAATCTGCTCCATTCTAAAATATTTATCGTCTTCTTCAAAAACCATATATGCTAAATGTTCTCTTTTAAAGGATTGCTTAAAGATTTTCGGATTGATAAAATCTAATTCGGCAACAATATCTTCTACAACTTTTGGTGTCGCCGAAGCTGTTAACGCAATGACATTAACAGTTGGCAATAGTTTCCGAAGTAAAATAATATTTTTATATGCCGGGCGAAAATCATTTCCCCATTGCGAAATACAATGTGCTTCGTCAACAGCAATAAGATTTATATTCATTTGTTGTATTCGGTTTTGTACAATGTCTTGCTGTAAACGTTCGGGCGAGAGATATAAAAATTTATAATTACCGTATATGCAATTATCGAGCATTGTATCTATTTCATTGTATTTATATTCGTTAGTAAGTGCCATTGCTTTAATACCTTTTTCTGTTAAGGTGTTTACTTGATTTTTCATTAAAGCTATTAATGGAGAAACTACAATGCAGATGCCTTCTTTTGCAAGTGCAGGAATTTGAAAACACATAGATTTTCCGCCTCCTGTTGGTAATAAAGCAAAAGTATCTTCGCCTTCAAGTACTGCATTGATAATGTCTTCTTGTAAAGGCTTAAAACTGGTAAAATTCCAATAACGTTCTAATATTTGTATTGGATGCTGCATTATAAATTCTCTAGAATATTTAAGATATAATCGGTACGTTTTTTAATGGAGTAGAAGGGAACATCAATAAGTTTATAATTAAACTTTTCATAAATTTTTACAAGCTGATGATGAATTTTTTTAGCTTGATTAAAATTTTCATAACGTTCATTATCGCTAATATAAATTTTCTTCCAAGGTGCCAAAATAAATATGTGGTCATAAATATTATTTTTACATTCTTCGTTGAAGAATTGAGGATATTCATCACCACTATAATCCATATAGGCCAATATATCCGGAATGCCTCTGTCCAAAAAAACAAAGTTGCTGGTTATTGTTGCTGCTTCATCAAATTGGTACTTTCTTCCTTTTAAAAGTAGTTCGCTAAATAATAAAGGCTTTATTAAAAATAGTTGTTCTATTCCTTTTCCTCTTGCTTCTAAAGTAACTTTTCGCGAAATTTCTTGTAAACACGAATAGTTTCTGCTTGACAATTCATTGATGATTGAAGTTTTTCCTTTTCCTGGACCACCAGTTATTATGATTCTTTTTGGTTTCAATGTGGCAAGATTTTAATTGTAAAAATCGGAATTAAAAAGGGAATAAAAAAGTGTTCAGCCTTCAGTCTTCAGCTTTCGTTCTTCCAACTAAAAAATTTATATTTGCAATTCAATAAACAATAGTTATGAGCAGTTCTCCTAAAGCTGAAGAGTTTTACAAAAAACTAAAAGACCAGTTAAAAGAAACTTCAACGTGGCCTTCAGAATATTTATATAAATTTATTCTAAAAACGGATGTACATAAAATCGAAGCACTTGAATCACTTTTTAACGGTGTAGGAGCAGTAATTCATACAACCAAATCCAAAAACGGAAAGTACACGAGTATTTCCATAAACCTGATAATGAAAAATCCGGAAGCAGTTGTCTCAAAATATATTGAAGTAACAAACACTATTGAGGGAGTTATATCGTTATAATTATTGTAGCTTATATTGAGCATATTTATTAATAAACTTTAAAATACAACTGTCATTATATTTTTTTGTATTTTGCGCTTTATTGAAAGCTTCATAGAATAATATTAATACTACACGCATTTTAATTTTGATAGACCAATTACAGTACAATACCGAACGAGAGCATTTAATCATTCCAGAATATGGACGACATATGCAAAAAATGATTAATTATGCCAAATCCAAAGAAACAAAAGAAGAACGCAATAAGTTAGCTAAAGCAATTATTGCAATAATGGGAAATTTACAACCACATTTACGAGATGTCCCAGATTTTCAGCATAAATTATGGGATCAACTTTATATAATGTCCGATTTTGGTTTCGATGCTGATTTCCCTTACGATAAACCATCAAGAGAAGTGTTAGAAGCTCGCCCTAAGCCATTAGAATACCCTCAAAATTATCCAAAATATCTATTTTATGGCAATAACATTAAAACAATGATCGATGTTTCCAACACCTGGGAAGAAGGCGAAATGAAAGAAGCTTTAGTATATACTATAGCTAACCACATGAAGAAATGTTTTTTAATATGGAATAAAGATACCGTAGATGATTCAGTAATATTTAATCATTTGTTTGAACTTTCAGATGGAAAAATAAATTTAAAGGATAGCGATGAAGTTTTAAGCGATTCTTTAAGTTTAATGCGCTCTAAAAAGAAATATTCCAATAATCCTAAAAAAAGTAAAAAACCTACTAGCAATCGTAATAGAAAGCGTTACTAAATTCTTCTTATGGGAATTTTTAAAATAGAAGGAGGCCATAAGCTTCGTGGTAAAATTCAACCACAAGGTGCAAAAAATGAAGCCTTACAAGTATTGTGTGCTGTACTTTTATCTTCCGAAAAAATTACCATTCATAACATTCCGGATATTATAGATGTTAATAAACTCATTACACTTTTAGGAAATCTTGGAGTAAAAACTGAAAAATTAGCTCATGGTTCTTATGTTTTTCAAGCCGATGAAGTAGATTTAGAATATTTAGAGTCTTCAGCTTTTAAAGAAGATGGCAGCAGATTAAGAGGTTCTATTATGATAATCGGACCATTATTAACCCGTTTTGGTAAGGGATATATTCCAAAACCGGGAGGCGATAAAATAGGACGAAGACGATTGGATACACATTTTGATGGGTTTATAAAATTAGGTGCTACATTTAGATACAATAAAGAAGATTATTTCTTCGGAGTTGAATCCAAAAAACTCAAAGGAGCTTATATGTTACTTGATGAAGCTTCAGTAACAGGAACAGCCAATATTGTAATGGCAGCAGTTTTAGCAGAAGGCAAGACAACCATTTACAATGCAGCTTGTGAACCCTATTTACAGCAACTCTGTAAAATGCTTAACCGAATGGGAGCAAAAATATCTGGAATTGGCTCTAATATGTTAACTATTGAAGGTGTTACTTCTCTAATAGGAACTGAACACACAATATTACCAGATATGGTAGAAATTGGTAGTTGGATAGGTTTGGCAGCAATGACCAAAAGCGCACTTACTATTAAAAATGTGAGCTGGGACAATCTCGGACAGATTCCTGATGTATTTAAAAAATTGGGTATTACCATTGAACGTAAAGGTGAAGATATTTTTATACCTGAACACACAAATGGTTACCAGATACAAAACTATATTGATGGTTCTATACTTACGGTTTCAGATGCACCTTGGCCAGGATTTACTCCCGATTTATTGAGTGTTATTTTAGTGATTGCTACACAAGCAAAAGGCGAAGTATTGGTGCATCAAAAAATGTTTGAAAGCCGTCTGTTTTTTGTAGATAAATTGATTGATATGGGTGCAAAAATTATTTTATGCGATCCACATCGAGCAACAATAATTGGTCACGATTTTAAATCCAGTTTAAAAGCTACAACCATGACTTCGCCAGATATTAGAGCAGGTATTTCTTTGCTTATTGCAGCACTTTCAGCTGAAGGAACTTCAATCATTCATAATATAGAACAAATAGATCGTGGTTACGAGCGTATTGATGAACGACTTCGCGCTATTGGAGCAAAAATTGAGAGGGTTTAAATACGCCGTTTTAAGCACTCCAAAAATTGGACAATAATCTATAATTAAAAACACTAAAGGTCAATATAATGGTCAAAATTAGTTGATTTTACTCTTTATTATTGGTTTGTACAACGATTACAGCTGTTGTAGGTTGTTTATTTAATCACAATTTACTTTTAGCTTAACGTCATTAAATATTTCCCATACCTTATGATCAAATATTTTTTGAGATATTTCACATAAAATAATTTGTTTATTGGTTTTAGGGCAAAAAGACTCTCTAACTTTTATATTTAGTATCATATAATCCTTGCTGAAAAACTTATCATACACTCTCATTTTTCCTGTGAAGCCTTCGTTAGTTTTTATGAACAGACAGATTGTTTTATCCAATTTATTGGGATTAATAACACCTTCTTTATTTTTTAAATTTACTCCCATTAATCCATCGTAGTAGCTCTTAAAATATGTAGTAAGTTTACTTTCTGTCAAGGCATCATCCTTTTCAATGTACCAAACAAACATATAGGTCCAAAAATTTTCACTGGTTGCGTCAGACCAATTTGGAGCAAAACGTAAATCTTCAAATCCAACAAAATCAATATCTTATGAAAATCTCAAAGGGAAAGGAATTATTTCACTCTTCCAATTATCTGGGGCGATCAAGATAGTTTCCTTTTCTTGACCAAAAGATATAACAGTACTTATTGTAAAAAGGACTAGAACTAAAACAGATTTTTTGTGCATAATGTATTTTTAAATAACCTACAACACAGTGTTATCCGTAGTGAGGTTTAGGATTTTTCGATTGTTGTGACGAAGTTACATAAAAATTCAAAATACAGAAAAACCTTATCAAATTGCGTATAGGTTTAGTTCTACGACGTTTTACCTAAATGGACAGTTGGAACTGTATTTATAAAATATGTCTAATGTCTACCCTTAAGCAATTTGGCATAGCCGATGTTACCAGCAGGGTTTGTTTATTATTCCACTTTCGCAGGTTTTAGAATTAGGTCGTGTTCAGCTGCTATTTTACCAAATTCTTCTGGACTAAAAACTGTTGCATCTTTTCCGGGTTCAGCCCCTACTTTTTTAAAGAAAGATAGTAAACCATGTTTATCATTAGGTATAATTACAAAAACTAATTTTAAAGGTTCGTTTCCAGTATTTTTAAATGAATGGTATTCTCCAGGAGCAGTGTACCATACATAACCTTCTTTCACAGGAGTTTCTATACGTTTTCCATTTTTATACGGTATAACAATTCCTTCCCCAGATAGGAAATAAGCAATTTATTCAGTTTTATTATGTTTATGTTCAGGTAATTCTCCACCAACTCCTAATTCATATTTTGCAAAACTTGCGGATGCATGCGGATGACTTTCAGCATCCATAAATATTTGAAGTTTACCACCCGAACCAAGTGTGTCTTTGTTTTTAGGAAAAATCCATAAGTGTTCTCCTGAATCAGTTTCCATAATTCCACCGACAGGTTTTTCGGTTTTATTCTTAGTTTTATCTTCTTTGTTTACACAACTTTGTAACAATAGAAATAATCCCAAAAAAGTAAATAATAACAGTGCTTTAAACGATTCTTGAAATCTTTTTTTTTAAAATCATAATTTTAAATTTATTTGTTAGTATTAATATTGTCAACTTGCTTGTAACTGTAGTGATATGCTCAGTTTTATACTCAATCAATTCCGATAACTATCGGAAGAGCATATGATAGAATATATCAAACAATACCTGCCTGTCGGTAGGCAGAAGCTAAGTTAGCATTTTTTAACATAAAAATCAATACGTAACGTTACGTAATTTGTACACAATCTAAAATTAATTATCGCAGTCTATAAATAACAATTAACAATCATCCAATAACTGTAAAAATTTTGTAAATTTGTCCGCGTTTATAAGCGCAACATGACAAGTACAACTAAATACATTTTTGTTACAGGAGGAGTAACTTCATCACTCGGTAAAGGTATTATTGCAGCCTCTTTGGCAAAACTACTTCAAGCACAAGGCTATCGTGTAACGATTCAAAAATTAGACCCTTATATTAATGTAGATCCGGGTACATTAAATCCTTACGAGCATGGCGAATGTTATGTTACCAACGATGGTGCCGAAACCGATTTAGATTTGGGTCATTACGAACGTTTTTTAAATGTACCAACATCTCAAGCTAATAATGTTACTACTGGAAAAATTTACCAAAGTGTTATAGAAAAAGAACGTCGTGGCGAATTTCTCGGTAAAACAGTTCAAGTCATTCCACATATTACAAACGAGATTAAAGAACGCATTCAAATTTTAGGTAAATCTGGCGATTACGAAATTGTAATTACCGAAATTGGTGGTACTGTTGGAGATATTGAATCTTTGCCTTACATAGAATCTGTACGTCAATTAAAATGGGATTTAGGCGATCAAAATGTAATAGTGGTGCATTTAACGCTTATTCCATATTTGGCTGCTGCAAGAGAATTAAAAACAAAACCAACACAGCATAGTGTAAAAACACTTATGGAAAGTGGTGTGCAAGCCGATATTTTAGTATGTAGAACGGAGCATGAAATTGGTGATGCCATTCGTGCTAAACTTGCACGTTTTTGTAATGTGCATAAGGAAGCAATTATACAATCTATTGATGCTTCAACCATTTACGATGTGCCAAATATGATGTTGGAAGAAGGGTTAGATAAAGTAGTATTAAATAAATTAGGACTGAAATGGTCAGCACCGGATTTAACGAGTTGGAACGAATTTTTAGCGCGTCATAAAAACCCTAAAAACGAAATTACTATTGGTTTAATTGGAAAGTATGTAGAATTGCAAGATTCGTACAAATCTATTTTAGAATCCTTTATCCATGCAGGAGCTGCAAACGAGGTAAAGGTTAATGTAGAATCTATACATTCCGAATATTTGAATAAAGATAATATTAAACTAAAACTTTCGCATCTCGATGGTGTTGTGGTTGCTCCAGGGTTTGGTGTACGTGGTATAGAAGGTAAAATCGAAGCTGTGAAATATGTACGAGAACATAATATTCCATATCTGGGAATTTGTCTCGGAATGCAAATGGCAGTCATAGAATATTCCCGAAATGTTTTAGGTTTAGAAGATGCAAATTCCACCGAAATGAATAAGAATACCAGATATCCTGTCATTGATTTAATGGAAGAACAAAAGGCAGTTACTAATAAAGGAGGCACAATGCGTCTTGGTGCCTGGGATTGTAAATTAAAAGAAGGTAGTATCGTTTCCGAAGTTTATAATAAAACAAATATTGAAGAACGTCATCGTCACAGATACGAATATAATAATCAATACAAAGAACAATTAGAAGCTGCTGGCATGATATCTACTGGATTAAATCCGGAAACTGGTTTGGTAGAAATTATAGAAATACCAGAGCATCCTTGGTTTGTTGGTGTACAATACCATCCCGAATATAAGAGTACTGTTTCTAATCCACATCCTTTATTTGTGGCATTTGTAAAAGCAGCACTAAAGTATTCTTTACCTAAAAATAGTGTCAGTATGACATAAAACGTTTTTGGATAGCTTTTTGAGTAATCAAATCTGTCCTCTCATTTTTAAGGAGAGGTGTCTGAAAGACGGAGTGGTTAGAAAAACAGAATGTTTTTTAGACCGAGTGGTTATTTTTAATTCTGAGATAACCTAAAAGTTTAATGATTTATGAATAATGAAATTCATAATAGAAAGTATTTAAAAGAGTTCAAAAAAGAATTAAGAAATAATCCAACAAAAGCAGAAACCAAGTTATGGCAAGCTTTAAGGAAAAACCAGCTGGATGGCAGAAAGTTTAGAAGACAACAAAGTATTGAAAATTTTATAGTTGATTTTTATTGTCCGAGCGAAAAATTAATAGTTGAAGTTGATGGAGAAGTTCATGACAACTTTGTAAATAGTGAGTACGATTTTAATAGAACTGAACGATTAAATAAGCTAGGTTATAAAGTGCTTCTTTTTAAAAATGAAGAAGTTTATAAGAGCTTAGATTTAGTATTAGAAGCTATAAAACAAGAATTTAAATAATAACCACCTCTTAATCTCCTCCTTCAAAAGGAGGAGAAAATATAATATGGAAGAAAAGAAATTAGACATAAATTCAATAATAGGTTTTATACTTATTGCTGGAATTTTAATGTATATGCTTTGGCAAAACCAGCCAACACCAGAAGAAATTGCAGAACAAGAAAAAGCCTTACAAGAACAAATTGATGCTGAAAATAAAGCAAATGAACAAGCTGTTGAAACGTTTGTAGCAACACCTGAAGATTTTTCAGCACAAGTGTCATCAGACTCACTTCAATTAGTGAATTTAAAAAATAAGATTGGAGCCTTTGCATATTCGGCATCACAATCCTATGCAACACAAGGAGAAACCATTATCGAAAATGAAGTATTGTACCTTAAAGTAAATAACAAAGGTGGTTATTTAACTGAAGTGAGATTAAAGAAATTTACAGATTATGATTCTGTTCCTATTTATTTAATAAAAGATAAGAATTCTATTTTAAATATCACTTTTGGTACAACCGATAATAGAACATTAAAGACACAAGATCTTTATTTTCAACCAACGTTAACTAATAATGGTGACAATCAAATATTGTCTATGAAACTAAAAGTTTCCGAAACCCAATTTTTAGAATATCGATACGAGTTAAAACCTAACGATTATATGTTAGGATTTTCTGTAAAGTCTCAAGGCCTAAATAACGTTATTAATAGCTCTCAAGATGTTACTTTAAACTGGAAATTAGATGCCTTTAGACATGATAAAAGCATTTCTTACGAAAATCGTTACACACGTTTAACATACCAACACGATGGTGGAAAAATTGACAAACTAGGTCAAATGGGAGACGATGAAGAAGTAGAGAAAGATGTAGAATGGTTATCATATAGACAACACTTTTTTAGCTCTATTTTGATAGCAGACAAGCCATTTAAAACAGCAATCTTAACATCCAAAAATTTAGTTCTTGACGAAGAAATTGATAGCGTATTTACTAAAAGTTATGCTGTTTCAATTCCGTTAGAACTTAAAGGAGGCGAATTGAACGAATCTTTAAGCATGTATTATGGACCAACAGATAGTATAATTTTAAAAAAATACGATAAAAATTTAGAAGAGAGTATTCCGTTTGGTTGGGGAATTTTTGGTTGGATTAATAAGTCTTTATTTATTCCTCTATTTGGGTTTTTAAGCGGCTTTTTACCTTATGGTATCGCAATTATTGTAATGACAATATTAATTAAATTATTAATGTCATTTGTGCAATACAAGCAGTTTTTGTCACAGGCAAAAATGAAAATATTAAAACCAGAACTTGATGCTATAAGAGAGAAACATAAGAATAATAAAATGAAGGCGCAACAAGAAACTATGGCATTGCAAAATAAAGCAGGAGCGAGTCCTATGGCAGGCTGTTTACCAGCATTAGTTCAGTTACCAGTGTTTTACGCCTTATTTATGTTTTTTCCAACAGCTTTCGATTTACGCCAAAAAAGTTTCCTTTGGGCAGACGATTTATCGTCGTATGATACGATAGCTGAACTTCCTTTTAGAATTCCTATGTATGGAGATCATGTGAGTTTATTTCCAATATTAGCGTCTATTGCAATTTTCTTTTATATGAAAATGACAACAGGACAACAAGTCATGGCACAGCCAACACAAGAAGGTATGCCCGATATGGCAAAAATGATGAAGTACATGATTTACCTCTCACCAATTATGATGCTCTTTTTCTTTAATAATTATGCAAGTGGATTAAGCTTATACTTTTTTATTTCTAATCTAATTAGTATAGGGATTATGATAGTTATTAAGAACTATATAATAGATGAAGATAAGGTATTGGCAAAAATAGAAATAAGCAAGAAAAAACCTAAAAAGCAAAGTAAGTTTCAACGTAAAATGCAGGAAATGATGGAAAAGGCAGAAGAGCAAAAGAGAATGCAGCAAAAAGGTAAGAAGTAATATATTTTTAAAATAAATACTTAAATTGAGCTGTTATTACTTTCATTTTGACAGCTTTTTTGGATAAACAATTTTAGATAAATAATCACGTTAATCAGGATATGAAGTATATCTTATTAATCATTTTGGGTTTTATTCCATCTTTAATTTCCGCACAAGACATCAATCAATTTGATGCTAATGGTAAGCGACACGGTATTTGGAAAAAAAACTTTGAAAAGACTGATAAAATAAGATACCAAGGCGAGTTTTTTCATGGAAAAGAAATTGGACTCTTTAAATTTTATAAATACATAAAAAAAAGAAGTGTCTTAACCGCTACCAAACAATTTAATGAGAAAGATAATAGTGCAGAAGTAAAGTTTTTTTCTTCAAGAGGCAAGGTGATAAGTGAAGGTAAAATGAATGTAAAACTGTATGTAGGTAAGTGGCTGTATTATCATAATAATTCAGAAAAAATCATGACTGTTGAGAATTATAATGATAATGGTGTTTTACACGGAAAACGTTTTGTGTATTATAAAAATGGTAAACTAACTGAAGAAGCAAATTATATAGATGGAAGTATTGAAGGTGTTTCAAAATGGTATTCAAAGGAAGGTGTCCTGTTAAAAGCATTTATTTATGAAAATAATGAACTTCATGGGTTAGCAAAATATTATGCTGAAGATGGTGTTATGCTTGTGCAAGGTTCTTATAAAAGAGGAAAAAAAACAGGCGTTTGGAAATACTATAATAATGGCAGACTTGTGAAGCAAAAAGATTTTACTTATGTTTCAAAGTATAAAAAGAAGCAATAAAATATTGTTATTCCTGCTAATCCCGATAGCTATCGGGAAGGAATCTTTCCCATTAAAATTTAGTCATTAATTCATATTTTTTTATTTGTAAATTTGCAAAATGCAAAGAGTAATTGTCGGACTTTCAGGAGGAGTGGATTCTAGCGTTGCAGCGTATTTATTAAAGCAGCAAGGTTACGAAGTCATAGGATTGTTTATGAAAAATTGGCATGACGATTCTGTAACAATTTCCGATGAATGTCCTTGGTTAGACGATAGTAACGACGCTATGCTCGTTGCAGAAAAATTAGGCATTCCTTTTCAAACAGTAGATTTAAGTAAACAATACAAAAAGCGTATTGTAGATTATATGTTTAACGAATATGAAAGAGGCAGAACACCAAATCCTGATGTGCTTTGTAACCGTGAAATAAAATTTGATGTGTTTATGAAGATTGCCATGGAATTAGGAGCAGATTATATTGCAACAGGTCACTATTGTAGAAAAAACAGTTTTGAAAAAGATGGTAAAAATATTTTTCAGTTACTTGCAGGAAAAGACAGCAATAAAGATCAATCATATTTTTTGTGTCAGTTGTCGCAGGAGCAATTAGCAAAAACATTATTTCCAATTGGAGAACTCACGAAACCGGAAGTTAGAAAAATAGCTGCTAAAATAGACCTTATAACTGCCGATAAAAAAGACTCCCAAGGACTTTGTTTTATAGGAAAAGTAAAGCTTCCAGATTTTTTACAGCAACAGTTAAAACCAAAAGAAGGTCTTATTGTTGAGATTCCTCAAGACAATGATATGTATAAGCAAGAGTTACCTGATTTTAATTCGGAAGAAGAAAAACTTCAGTATTCATCTCGTAAATTAGAATATTCAATTACTGATGGTAAAATTGTTGGTAAGCATCAAGGCGCACATTATTTTACAAAAGGTCAGCGTAAAGGACTCGCTGTTGGTGGAACAGTAGAGCCATTATTTGTTATCGAAACAAATGTAGATGAAAATGTAATTTATACAGGACAAGGCAAATCGCATCCGGGATTATACAAAAGTGTACTGTTTGTAACCAATGAAGAATTGCATTGGATTCGTGAAGATTTGGCTTTAGAAATTGATCAAACATTAGATGTTTTTGTAAGAATTCGCTATCGTCAACCTTTGCAAAAAGCAACGCTTCATAAAGTAAGTAGTGGATTGTATGTAGCCTTCGAAAAACCACAATCTGCAATAACCGAAGGACAGTTTGTAGCATGGTATCTTGATGACGAATTAGTAGGTTCGGGAGTAATTTCTTAATTTAACTCTTGTGAAAAACAGAATTACCAAACTTTTCAATATACAATATCCAATCATTCAAGCAGGAATGGTTTGGAATAGTGGTTGGCGATTGGCTTCAGCTTCTAGTAATTCAGGTATTCTTGGATTAATTGGAGCAGGATCGATGTATCCTGAAACGCTTCGTGAGCACATCCAAAAATGTAAAAAAGCAACCTCTAAACCTTTTGGTGTTAATGTTCCAATGTTATATCCAAACATTGAAGACGTTTTGGATATTATTGTAGAAGAAGACGTGAAAATTGTGTTCACTTCAGCAGGTAATCCGAAGACATGGACCAAGTGGTTAAAAGAAAAAGACATTACAGTTGTTCATGTTGTAAGCAGTGTAAAGTTTGCTTTAAAAGCACAAGAAGCTGGAGTGGATGCTGTAGTTGCTGAAGGTTTTGAAGCAGGAGGGCATAATGGAAGAGACGAAACCACAACCCTTACACTAATTCCAATGGTAAAAGAGCAGATTAATATTCCATTAATTGCTGCAGGAGGAATCGCAACAGGAAAAGCAATGTTAGCGACTATGATTCTTGGTGCAGATGGAGTACAGGTTGGAAGCCGTTTTGTGACAAGTGAAGAATCGTCATCACATAGAGCCTTTAAGCAACTTGTAGTAGATACTAAAGAAGGTGGTACACAATTGACCTTAAAAGAACTTGCTCCTGTACGACTTATAAAAAACAATTTTTTTAGTGAAATTCAGGAACTTTATAAAACAGCACCAAACCCTGAAGAACTTAAAGAACTTTTAGGAAGAGCAAGAGCTAAAAAGGGAATGTTTGATGGAGATCTTGTAAATGGCGAATTAGAAATTGGGCAAGTCTCTGGACTAATACATGATATAAAACTAGTGGCTGATATTGTTGAAGATATATTGGCTGAATTTGAGGATGCAAAAAAAGAAATTATTAGGATGTGAAAATGTTTTATAAATATTTTCTTTCATAAAGTAAAAAAAACTAACTTTGGAATATACTAAATCGGTATATTATAGTTTATTACGAAAGAAATTAAGCTATTTTTTGTATTTCAAATAAATTATAACAGCTATTAATAAATTTCAAATGATAAAACTACGTGGTTTATAATTATACCTATTATAGACCTTTTGTCCAAATTGGTAAAAATTTATATCAAGTAGTACAAATGGAAACAGTAGAATAAATAAAAAGTAATCTCAATCTTGGGAGCAATGCTATTATTTGTTAGTGTATCAAATAATGTATTTGCACAAGTGAAAATGATTATTTAGAGGGAACATTTGTTGTAGATATGTATGACAATGAAAGTAAAGAGTTAATATGGCAAGGAATAATCACTACCATTATAAAAGAAAAGCCTTCAAAAAGAGAAAAAACAATTCCTAAAAAGGTAAAGAAGTTAATGAAAAAATTCCCCATTAAACCGATGAAATAAATATAAAACATTTTAATAATTAAATATAACAGTTATAGTAGGTTCAAATTACTATAACTGTTTTTTATATAGCAAACATAAAACTATTCATATATTTGCTTTAATCTAATCCGTTGTACATATAAATAGTTATAATTAAAATGAATTCCAGAAAAGACCAACTCAAAGCTTTTGATCGTTTATTAACTGTTATGGACGAGTTAAGATCCAAGTGTCCTTGGGATAAGAAACAAACATTAAAATCTTTAAGGCATTTAACCATTGAAGAAACTTATGAACTTGGTGACGCTATTCTCGATAACGATTTACAGGAAGTAAAAAATGAATTAGGAGATTTGTTGTTGCATATTGTTTTTTATGCAAAAATTGGTAGCGAAACAAATGATTTTGATATTGCAGATGTTGCCAACTCTATTTGCGAGAAATTGATTAACAGGCATCCTCATATTTATGGCGATGTTAAAGTTAAGGATGAAGCTGAAGTAAAACAAAATTGGGAAAAACTAAAACTTAAAGAAGGTAAAACAAGTGTTTTAGAAGGCGTTCCCAAAAGTTTGCCGGCACTTGTAAAAGCGAGTCGAATCCAGGAAAAAGTTGCTGGAGTTGGATTTGATTGGGAAGAACCTCAACAAGTTTGGGAAAAAGTAGAAGAGGAACTACAAGAATTTAAAGAAGAAGTAAAAAATGGAAACCAGGAGCAAATTGAACAGGAGTTTGGTGATGTCTTGTTTTCGTTGATAAATTACGCTCGATTTTTAAATATAAATCCAGAAAATGCTTTAGAAACTACCAATAAAAAATTTATTAAACGCTTTCAATACCTCGAGAGTAAAGCTAAAACGTTAAACAAAACCTTAAACGAAATGACTTTATCTGAAATGGATGTGTTTTGGGAAGAGGCGAAAAGCTTATAATATTTTTTACTACAAACATCCAAATATATAGGTTGTAACGTATATCTAATATCTATTATAAAATGTTATAACTCGTCTTGAGTTAAAAGAAAATTTTAATCTAATAACATTAGATTTTAATTAAGTTTTATTTAGTTTAGTTAGGAGTCAACATCCTACTTGTAGTTACAGGTAGGATTTGATTTTTAATAGAATTTTTTTATTTTTCTTAGTTTGCTTTCCCAAGTAGTTAGTACCGTTTTATAATTTTCAATACTCTTATGAACGTCTTTTACTAATGGATTCGTGTCATCTACATTAGAGAAAAACTGAAGATTATTTTCTAATTGATTGATTTCGCCTTTAATTTCATCAACCCTTTTGCGTATATAATTTAGTTCGTTATCTAAAAGTCGCTTATCTTCTCTTCCTGCTAAAGTTTCTAATTTATTATCGTATTTCAAGAGTTCAGTTTCAGCTTTGCTTATATCCATTTTATTGTACAGACTTTCTACTGTTTTGTTGAATTTTCCATCGATAAAACGCTTGTTATACGGTACTCTACCTATAGTTTTCCAACTTGCTATATACTCTTTTATTAGCGCTAAATTACTTTTAACCTCATCAGTAATTTTTATGCTTTTAAGCGTTTCTAACAGTGCATATTTTTTAGCTAAAGCTTCAATTTCTTCTTTATTCGATTCGTTTTTTACATCATGAAACTTGTTAAAATAATGATTACAGGTATCTTTAAATTGTTTCCAAACCTTATCACTATCTTTTCTAGGAACATGACCAATATTTTTCCATTCGTTTTGAATTTTTTTCATTAAAGGCGTAGTAGTATCAAAGTCTTCATTGTCTTTATTTTCTTCTGCTATTTTAATAAGAGCCAACTTTTTTTGTAGATTTTCGTATTGGTCTTTTTTTAATCCTTTATAAAAAATATTTTTCTTATGGTTAAATTCCCTAACTACTGTTTTGAATTTCGACCAAGTGGCTTCGTTTACTTTAATAGGAATTTTACCAGCCTTAAAAAATTGGTTGCGTAAATCTTCGATGGTTCGTATTCGTTTTTGCCAAATGGAATGATTATTGGTTTCATCTTTTGTTACAGCATCTATTTGGGCAATAATGTCATGTTTTACCTCAAGATTTTTTTCGTAAACCTTATCCAATTCTTCAAAATGAGCATATCGTTTTTCGTGTATTGTCTTTGTAGCTGCACTAAAACGTTCCCAAATAAGCTCACGATGTTCTTTGTCAACTGGTCCAAGTTCTTCTTTCCAAATTTTATGTAAAACTTGTAACTCTCTAAATGACCTATTGTTATCATCATCTTGTGCTAACTCTTCGGCGTGATTAATTAATTTTAGTTTTTGTTCTAAATTATGCTTAAAATCTAAATCGCGTAAGTCTCTGTTTAAATGTAGGAAATCGTAAAAATTTTCGATATGATGGTGATAATTGTTCCATACTGTATTATACCTATCTCGCGGAATTGGACCAGCATTTCTCCAACTTTCCTGTAATCCTTTAAAATGTTTGTAAGTAGTGTTTATATTTTCTTCAACATTTATTAAGCCTTTTATTTCTTCAAGTATTTCTAAACGAATTTCTAAATTTTCCTTTAGACTTTTTTCTAAATTTTTATAATGTGCCTGACGTTTTTCTCTATATGTTTTAAAAATAGAATTGTAACGCTTTTTTAAGGGACTATCGAAATAAAAGTCGATTGTATTACCACCTTCTGCAATAAATTTTGCTTTTTTTCCTTCTAAAAGCGCACTAAATTTAGTTGAAAACACACTTTTTATGGTCTCAATTTGAGATTTTAAAGTTTGAATTTTTTCGTTTTCAAATAATTTCTCAAACTCATCTACCAAATCTTCCATAGACATAGCTTGGTAGTCTTTGGTTTCAACTTTTGGATGCTTTTCTTTATCAGCATCTTCAGCATCTTCAGCATCTTCAGCATCTTTAGTATTTACAGTTTCAATTTCGTTTAGAGTGTCGTCATTAGTTGCTTCTTCATCTTCTTTATTTTCGGTAAGATTTTTGGATTGTTCTTTTTCTGAAGTATCAGTTTCAGGAGTTTTCTCTTCTAATTCAGTTTGAATTTCAGAAGAGGTTTCTTCTATGTTTTCTGGTATAACTTCTTCAACTTTTGCTTCTGGTTCTACATCATCAACAATTTCTTCTTTTTCTTCAGATGCAGCTTCTTCTTTTTCTTCTTCAATGTTTGAAACGGTTTCTTCTTCTGCTTCAGTACTTTTTTCAGAAATATTTTCTATAACTGTTTCGACTTCTACAGTTATATTTTTATTTTCGGTTGGTTTTGTTTCTTTAGTTCCATCTGCTTTTGGCAGGTTATCTTTCTCAGACATATCTTTCAATGTTTAGGTTCTCAATTATTTTATATTGTTTAAAGATAATATTAACTATTAAAAACACAAGGGTAAATGGGGATTTATAAGTTTTTTAGAGCTAATTCCAAATTTTCCAAGCTCTGTCGGCTTGTGATTTTAACATCTCTAAACCATTGCAAATTGTTGCACCTTTAAGTTTGCCGATAGTTAAAAATTTAGTTTCATCCGGATTATAAATTAAATCGTATAGGAGATGCGATTTTGTTATTGCATCATACGGAATTTGAGGGCAAATATTGGTATTTGGATATGTCCCAAGAGGTGAACAATTAATAATTATATGATGTTCCCCAATAATTTCTTCGGAAAGTGTTTGGTACGTATATATTGCATTATTTAAAGCTGTTCTTGAAACATAATTATATTCTATGCCTAACTTTTTTAAGGCATACGCAATTGCTTTAGATGCGCCTCCAGTACCAAGTATTAATGCTTTTTTATGATGTGTTTTTAGATAGGGTTCAATAGATTTTATGAATCCGTAATAATCTGTATTGTAGCCAATAAGACTGCCATTTTCTGTAATTTTAATCGTGTTTACTGCACCAATCTCTTTAGCCTTTTCATCTAACTTATCCAAAAAAGATAGGATAGTTTCTTTATAAGGTATGGTTACATTTAGACCTTTTAGGTCTTTGATATTCTTAATAATATCTGTAAAATCGTCAACAGAATCTATATCAAAGTTTTGATATGCATGTGGTAAACCTTCACTTTCAAACTTATCAGTAAAGTATGATTTTGAAAATGAATAACCAATGTCTTTTCCTATGAGACCAAATTTAGACATTTATTTTTCTTGTTTTTTGACCATACAGCTCTAAAGCTAAAACAATTAATATTCCGAAAACAATGTAAGCCATTGCTATAAATGATTCTGTTGAAAATTCTGGCATATAGCGTTCGTAATTTTCTATTACCTTTTCATTTGCAGAGTCTAATAAAAAAGAACCGTCTTCGAGTGTTTTATAAATGGTTTTTTTCCATGGCCAAACCACACCAAGAGAACCAATAATAAAACCCATAATAACAGATAAGGTTATATTTTTAAAATGCTTTAAAACATAACTAATAAGATGTGAAAAGCTAACTAAACCTACAATAGAACCTAAAGTAAAAACACTAATCACTTTTAACATTCTTATACGTACAGGATTTTCTATAAAATCAAAATTACCAGAAAAAATGTCGAACATCGTATCGTAAAGTGCATTTACCGAATCTACCAAAAGCAACACGTAGTTTCCTAATAAAATTAATATAAATGAGCCTGAGAATCCTGGCAATGTCATACCAGAAACACTAATAATACCGCAAAAAAATACAAACCATAGGTTATCATTTTCCATCGCTGGATCTAAAAAGCTAATACTTATTCCAATAGTAATTCCAACCAATAAGCCAATGATTGTTTTAATATTCCAGTTTTTAAAATCTTTATTGATGTAGTAAATGGAGCCAATAATCATTCCAAAAAAAACACTCCATACATAAAGTTCGAAATGAGCAAAAAAGTAATCCAGAATTTTGGAAACGCTGAAATAACTAATAATCATTCCTGAAAATAAAAGCACTAAAAACCGACCATTTATATAGCGATAAAAACTATTAAACCTTCCATTAATCAGTAGTTTAAGAGATTTGCCATTTATTTTTTTTAAGGAATAAATAAACTCTTCGTAAAAACCAGCTACAAAAGCAACAATACCTCCTGAAACACCAGGAACTTTATTTGCTGCTCCCATTCCTAAACCTTTTAAGAGGAGAAAAATTTTATCTGAAAGTGTTCTTGTACTTTGCATTTAAAGGCATCTCTAAAAACTTGTTCGCATCAAAATTTTCAGAGCTTTCCTAAGACAATTAAAAATTTTAAAACACTATCGAGATGATGTAAAAAATTTTGAAGCAGTATTTGGAAAAGCTCTGAAAACCTAACAGGTACAAAGATAACAAATAATCTACTTCGTGTTTTTTTTGTTGAAATAGCTATGACTATTCCAAAAAAAGTACACTTCGCATCTCATTTATTCTCTTTGTTTTTTAAAAGAAATGAGTTTTTAGAGATGTCCTTAAGATTAGTCGTTTGTTTTTGATCCTAATTTCTCTAAAATTAAAATAGTTAAAAATCCAACTACCATTAAAGCTATTGCTAAAAGGAATTGATTATCATTATCAAAAGAAAATGGAGACACACTTTGCTCAAGAAACGGGACTTCAATACCTTTTGAGTTGGTTCTCCAGGATAATGGTTCTTTCCAAGGCCAAATTTTATTTAACGAACCAAAAATAAAACCTGTTAAGATTGCTAATGTTAAGTTATGATGGCTCTTGAAAAGCCATTTCAATAGTTTTGAAAATGATAAAATACCTACTATTGCACCACAAGCAAAAATAAAAATCATTTTAAAATCTCTGTTATTTAAGGCCTCTAAAATAGGTTCGTAAGCACCTAATAATACTAAAATAAACGCACCTGAAATACCTGGAAGTATCATTGCACATATTGCCAAAGCGCCAGCTAAAAATAGAAACCAACCAGAGCTATTAGCACCTAATGTTGGCAATGTTGTTACATAAAACGCAACAAATGCACCAGCAACAAAACCAAAAACTGAAGCAATATTCCATTTGGTTATTTGCTTTCCCACAAACAATATACTGGCAACTACTAATCCGAAAAAGAAGGACCAAAGTAAGATAGGTTCATTCTCCAGCAACCATTTTATTCCTTTTGATAATGAAAGAATACTGATTATGATTCCGACAAAAAGTGCTGATAAAAAATTGCCATTCAGTTGTTTCCATGCTGCTGAAATGCCATTTTTTTTAAATGTTCTTAATAATGATAAGTTTACATTGTTGATTGATGTTATTAACTCTTCATAAATACCAGAAATAAAAGCAATTGTACCTCCTGAAACACCTGGAACAACATCTGCTGCTCCCATTGCTATTCCTTTTAAGGAAATGATAAGGTAATCGATAAAACGTCTTTGCATTAGCTTTTAATTAAGGTGAGTTAAAGGTATGGAATTTTAGCTTTAAGCGGTATTAAAATTTCGCTGCTATTTCTTTAACCGATTTACGCTTAAAAACGGTTGGGAATAATTCTTCAATTATAAAAATATAGTCCTTGTCTATATGTAGAGCATTTTCAAGGTGGAAGCGACCTTTAACAGATTGATTGGTTTTAAAATAACTTCCTGCCAAACGATATTCTACTTCGGCATTATCTGGATAGGATTCTGTTGTTTGAATTAAACTAAAAATGGCAGCTTCATATTCGCTTAATGTTATTAAAATATCTGCTCTTGCCAACCACGTATTTAATTCGTAATTACCAAGCTCTAAGGTTTTTTTATAGCCACGTTCGGCTTCCTCTAAAAAGTGTAACCGCTGATTTATTTGCCCATATAACTTCCAATAGATACCGTTTTCTGAATCTATATTTATAGCTTTGTTTATGTAATACAAGGCTTTCTGATAATCCTTATTTTTATTATAAAAGTTAGTAATTGCTATCCAACCTTTATCTAATAATGGATCTTCTTCTACTGTTTTATAATAATACTTTACAGCTAAATCATTTTGATTTAATTTTTCGTAGCACCTGCCAATACGTAATAAAGCAAAAGATGTTGGATCGTCTATTGCTAAAGTAATTTTGTAATTTTCTATAGCTTCATCAAATTGTTTCAACTTTTCCAAAGTTTTTCCTTTTTCAAGATAAGCTCCAATAAAAATGTCGTCGGAAATTATTGCAAAATCAAAAGCAGCGATGGCTTTGTTGTAATCTTTTGTATTATAATATTGTTTTCCGAGTTGATGCCAAGCAACTTCGCAATAAGGATTTTTGTCTATATATGTGTTTAAGTATTCTATGGCTTCGTTGTTTTGTTCTAAAAATTCGAAGCAATACATTACATTGTAAAGTGCTGAATAATCTTCATAATCGGCTTCAAGACATTTTAAAAAGTAAAATTTAGCGTCTTCAAATTTATCTAAAAACAAGTATTCCATTCCAATAAGAGAAAATATATCTGCATTATCTTCCGAGAATTCCAAAGCTTGTTGCAATATATTTATAGCCTTTTCATGCTTGTCTTTTTTTGAAAAAATATTGGCTTTTTGAATATAGATTTCTTCATTTGTAGGCTCAATGTCATACAACCTATTTAAAAGTTGGTCAGCCATATTCAACTTATTTTCAAACACATAAACTTCTACTTGAAATAATTTTAAGCTTATAGAAGTAGGATGCTGCTCTAAACTTAATTTAATAGCTTTTTTTGCCAAAGCCATTTTACCTATTTCGAAATAGTGGTGTATAATATTTTCAAATTCTTCAGAGTCGAAAAACAAAACACGATTTGTTTTTAACATGGACTCAAATTTTGAGAGCGATAAATTGTTGTCTTCGTCGTACTGACTATACTCCATAGGCTTTTTTAAAGTTCGTTAGAATAAATGTAGTATTCTATCTTTGATAACAGCTGTTTTTTATTCAATGTTTTCAACAAATTAATTAACAGTTTAAATTTAAGTCGAATATTCTAATTTTTTAGGCTGTTTAACACCTCTTTAATTATGTTGCAACCTTTAATTAAATCTTGATTAGAAATAGTAAGAGGTGGTGTTATACGTATTGCTCGAGGTTCAAAAAGTAGCCAAAACAGAATCATTCCAGCATCCTGACATTTTAAAATGACTTGATTGGCAATTTCAGATGAAGACAAAATAGCAGCAATCATCAAGCCTTTGCCATGGATTTCTTTTATTAAAGGATGTACTAAATGCTCACGTATTAGTGCTTCTTTTTCTAAAGTTTCAGCAATAAGATTGGTGCTTGTAATCTCTTTTAAGGTTGCAAGTGCAGCTGCAGCTATTACAGGATTACCTCCAAAAGTAGTGATATGCCCTAATTTTGGGTTATCCATCAAACAGTCCATCATTTCTTTTGAAGCTGTAAATGCTCCAATTGGTAATCCGCCACCAAGACCTTTTCCTGTTACAACAACGTCTGGAACGCAATTATAATGTTCAAAACCAAATAGTTTTCCGGTACGTCCAATACCAGTTTGTATTTCGTCTAATATTAAAATTGCTCCAGCTGCGTTACAACGTTGTCTTACTTTTTGTAAATAGTTTTGTTTTGGTTCAATAAAACCAGCACCACCTTGTATAGTTTCTAAAATTACAGCAGCGGTTTTTGTTGTAATCTGCTCTAAATGTGACTCGTTATTAAATTCAATGAAATGAACATCAGGAATTAACGGTCTAAACGCTTGTTTTTGTTTTTCAATTCCCAACACACTCATAGCTCCCATTGTGTTGCCATGATAGGCTTTTTTTGCAGCTACAATTTGTGACCGACCTGTAAACCGTTTTGCCAGTTTTAAAGCACCTTCTATAGCCTCGGTTCCTGAATTTGTTAAGTACGTGCTCTCTAAAGGTTTAGGCAAATGCTGTGCTAATAATTTGCAAAGTGCTACGGCTGGTTCTTGAATATATTCGCCATAAACCATAACATGCAAATATTTATCTAATTGGGCTTTTATTGCTGAAACTATCTTTGGATGTCTGTGTCCTAAGCTACATGCTGAAACTCCTGCTACAAAATCGAGGTAAGACTTATTATTTTGGTCATAGATATAACTGCCTTCAGCATAAGAAACCTGCATTGCCAAAGGATGAGGTGTTGTTTGTGCTTGGTATTTAAAGAAGTCCGTTTTAATTGTTGTTTTTTTTAAGATTTAACTTTTTCATATTGGTTCCTAATTCTTCTTTAGGCCTCTTCATTTTGTTTTTAGGAATATTTCGAGCAGCTTTATTTTCTTTATTAGAATTTTCAGGTTCTTTATTTGATGCTTTTACACGTTTAATTAAAGCCTCTTCAAAAAATTCTTCTTGCGGAATATAGTTTTCTAATCCTTTAATTACAGGAAGGTTTAAAGGTGGATCGTCTTTAAATAAATCTTCAACACTTAACGGTCGCTCTTCTTCACGCCAATCAAAACCACGAAGAATACGATCGTTTTTAGGAAACTGTTCTTCAGGATACATCGCACCATCAATTCGATTGATTTTTCTAATTTCATCTATTGTGCTATCGCTAATCCAAATTTTAATTTTACCGGATTTAGATTTATCGATGCCTACTAATTCGTTATTTTCATTTCTTGAATAATAGATGGATTCAGCATTTTTAATTATATCAATCGTATATAATTCATTATCTTTAAATAAGCCAAATAATTTTTGCCCTTTTATTTGATTGAAGCCATCTCCAAGCGTGTCTTTGCTAATTATAAAAGCATTGTTAAATACTTTTAATGAATCTAATTTTTCGGTTTCCGGATTAGAAATTAAATGTATGGTATCTCCAGTTATTTGATTGTCAATATGCCAAAGAATTGGGTTTCGATTTGTTGTAAAAGCAGTATTGGAAGAAAACCGATTTAAATTTATAAGTTGCGTAAGTCCGATTTTATGGTCAACATGAATAGAGTCAGCTTTTCCACTTAAATCCAATTTGTAAATTTTAGCGTTATAAAATGCTTTTGTAATACGATGATCTTCTGGACCAGTAACGCGAATGGTATCGCTATGTATGTAAATAGAATCGTTTTCTTGAACGCTAATAGCCAAAGCACGTTTGGTAATAAAAACGGAATCTTTTTCACGAAACACTTCAGCATAATGCCCTTTTACCACAAAGTTATTTATGGTATCTGTAACTTTTATATTGTTGGTTGCAGAAGCAAAACTTCGGTTTCTGTCAAAATAGATACTATCGCCTTCAACTGTTCGGGTATCATAATCTATCCGTGATTTTTTAACAAAGTAACCTGTGTCATTATTTGTATCGTAAAAACCACGTTCGCAATAAATGGTACTCGTTTCGCTTTCAATAGTTGTAGGACCGAATAAATAGGCGTGACCAGTTTCGGAATAAAAATCTAACTGATCGGAATTTATAGTATAGTCTTTATCTACCAGTTTTACATCTTTTACAAACTGATATTTTTTGGCTTCCATATAGTATCTTCCAATTACACTTGTAATTGTACTGGAATCTCTGACTACTTTTCCGTTGCTTTTGTAAAATGCTTCTTGTTTTACACGATCAAAAAATAAAGTGTCTGTTGTGATTTCTGAAGAAGGTTCGGTTAAAACAACATCTCCGCTTGCGAAGGCAAGTTTGGTAATTCCACTATATTCTACATAATTTGAGGTCATAGTTATGGTGTCGCCTTGCTTTATTATCACGTTTCCATAAGCTTCTATAAAATCTTCTTTACCATAATAAATAGCTTGGTCGCACCACATAATAATTCCGTCATGAGATATTATAACCTGACTCATGTCGTCTCGAGTTAAAATGGTTGCGTCAGGAAATTTATCTTCGTCTTTATCAAAAAAAGGAGCAGTTTCAATTACTATTTTACGACGTTCTTGAGCATAGGTTATACTTGACAGAATTAATGCAAAAAGGATAAAAATATAAAAGGATTTACGTAGTTCCAATGGTTGAATATTTTTGGTAAAAATAACTATTAAATTATTCTTTTATTGCGAGTTATAAAATATTTAAGACTTCTATAGTAATTAATCAGTACTTAAAGTGTGCTAAAGTTATAAGTACTTAAAGTTATTCTAATATTAAAAATCAAGATATTAGCAGATGATTATATGATATTTATGCTCAACTTGATTGTTAGCTTTTAAGTTTAATTTTAGTTGAAGAACACTCACTCCTGCCTACCGACAGGCAGGTTAGTGTACTCTAAATACTTTTAACTTTAGATACTGATAAGTATTGGAATGAAATTGATTTACCTAAAAATAGTTTGTTTTCTATCTGGTCCAACAGATACTATTTTAATTGGAATATCTAATTCTTCTTCTAAAAAGGATATATAATCGTTTAATTCTTTTGGAAACTGTGAATCGTTTTTCATAGTAGTCAAGTCTTCGCTCCAACCATTGAACTCCGTATAAATAGGTGTTACATTTTCAGCTTCAATGTTATACGGTAAATGTGTAATGGTTTCGCCTTTATAATTGTACGCTGTACATATTTTCAACGTTTTAAAACCGGAAAGCACATCACCTTTCATCATCATAAGTTGCGTAACTCCATTTATCTGGCAAGCATATCTTAAGGCTACAAGATCTAACCAGCCACAACGACGCGATCGTCCTGTAGTAGCTCCAAACTCGTTGCCGACGCGTCCCATAGTTTCGCCATCTTCATCAAATAATTCGGTAGGAAAAGGACCAGAGCCAACTCTTGTAGTATATGCTTTAAAAATACCATAAACTTCTCCTATTTGGTTTGGTGCTACACCTAAACCTGTACAAGCTCCAGCAGCTGTTGTGTTAGATGAGGTTACAAATGGATAGGTTCCAAAATCGATATCGAGTAATGAGCCTTGTGCACCTTCAGCCAGAATAGATTCCCCTTTTTTTAGCGCTTGATAAATGTATTCTTCTGAGTCTATAAAGGTTAATTCTTTTAATGTTTCAATAGCATTAAAAAATTCGGTTTCTAATTCTTCAAGATTATATTGTAAATCTACCTTGTAGAAAGCTATCATTCGTTCATGTTTATTTGCCAAAGCTCGGTATTTTTTTTTCCAATGTTCTAATTCTAAATCACCAACTCTAATTCCGTTACGTCCGGTTTTGTCCATGTACGTTGGTCCGATTCCTTTTAATGTGGAGCCAATTTTTGCTTTTCCTTTCGCAATTTCACTTGCAGCATCTAACAATCGATGTGTTGGTAATATAAGATGAGATTTACGCGAAATGCGTAACGATTTTTTGTAGTCTATATGGTGCTCATCTAATTTAATTAATTCATTTTTAAAAATCACAGGATCGATGACAACACCATTACCAACAAGATTTATGGCTTTTTCATGAAATATTCCTGACGGAATGGTATGTAAAACGTGTTTCATACCATTAAAAACAAGTGTGTGTCCTGCATTTGGACCTCCTTGGAATCGAGCAATAATATTGTAATTTGTGGTAAGAATATCAACAATTTTTCCTTTGCCTTCGTCTCCCCATTGCAAGCCTAGTAGTAAATCTACTGTCATTATGTAATTAGTTAGATGGTTGTTTTTTTGTGCCGTAAAAGTAGAGCGAATGATTATGGATGTTTATATTAAAAACTTCTTCGATAGTCTTTTTTATGGTTTGAATTCTCGGGTCGCAAAACTCAAAAACTTCTCCAGAATCCAAGATTACATGATCGTGTTGTCTATCGAAATACGATTTTTCGTAATACGCCTGATTTTGCCCAAACTGATGCTTTCTAACCAATGCACAATCTAATAATAGTTCTATAGTATTATAAAGTGTTGCTCGAGATACACGATACTTTTTATTTGTCATTTTAATGTATAAGGAATCTATATCAAAATGATCTTTGCATTCGTAGATTTCTTGAAGAATAGCATAGCGTTCAGGTGTTTTTCTGTGACCGTTATCTTCTAAAAATTTAGTGAAGACATTCTTTACAATACTTTGATTATCATTTTCAGGTTTAACATCCATAATTTCACCACAAATTTAAACAATTTTTAAACTCTATGTACTTTTTCAATACCATTAATTTTTTTAATTCTATTCATTAATTTTTTAACCAGATTATTGTGTTTTACAACGACTGTTATTTTTCCAGAAAACAATCCATGGTCTGTTTCGAAATTGAGACTTTTAATATTAACATGCATGTTTCCTGAAATAACTTTTGTGACTTCACTTACTAAACCTAAATTATCTATTCCTGTTATTTGAATAATTGCCGTGAACTCCTGTTGTGTAGAATCGATCCATTTTGCTAATAAAATACGATAGGCATAATTAGATTGTAAACTTAAAGCATTCGGACAGTTTTTTTTGTGAATTTTAATACCATCATTAATAGTTACAAATCCAAAAACAGAATCTCCTGGAATCGGATTACAGCAATTGGATAATTTATAATCCAAATGTTCTTCTTCTTTACCAAAAACAAGCATATCATATTTAGACGTAATTTCTTCTTTATCAATGCCAGGTGAGCTACTTGGTTTCCGAATTCTATTTTTTATAAAACTTATAAATATATTACTACGAGAAGCCGCATAATCCTTAAGCATTTTATTATCGATTGTACTAATGCCAACACGATAAAACAAGTCGAGACTTGTTTTTAGTTTAAAAAAGTTTACAAGCTCGTTTATAGATTTTTCGTTAAGCGTAATTTTGAGTTGTTTTAGTTTACGCCTTAAAATTTCTTTGCCTTGTATTGAAATTTCTTTTGTTTCTTCTTTTAAAGACGATTTTATTTTACTTCTCGCTCTTGCAGTAGTTGCATAATCTAACCAGTTTGCATTTGGTTTGGCATTATCGGAAGTTAAAATATCGACTTGATCACCACTTTCTAAAGGATGGCTTAAAGGCACTAATTTTCCATTTACTTTTGCGCCACGAGTTCTCATTCCTACTTCGGTATGAATGCTAAATGCAAAGTCTAAGGGTGTTGCACCCTTTGGTAAGGACTTTAGGTCGCCTTTTGGTGTAAATACAAATATTTCTTTGGAGTATAAATTGAGTTTAAATTCCTCGACAAAATCGACTGCATTGGTATCTGGATTTTCCAGAGCCTCTTGTAATTTATCTATCCAATCATCGAGTGTATCGTCTTTTTTCGTTTTGCCTTCTTTATATTTGTAATGTGCAGCATATCCTTTTTCTGCAATCTCGTTCATGCGCTCACTACGAATTTGTACTTCAACCCAACGTCCTTTAGGTCCCATTACAGTAATATGTAAAGCTTCATAGCCTGTAGATTTTGGAGACGAAATCCAATCGCGAAGTCGAATAGGATTTGGTCTGAAATGGTCTGTTACAATCGAATAAATTTTCCAGGCTAAAAACTTTTCATTTTCAATATCGCATTTATAAATAATCCGAACGGCAAACTTATCATAGACTTCCTCAAAAGTAACGCCTTGCTTTACCATTTTATGGCGAATGGAGTAAATGGATTTTGGTCTGCCTTTTATTTCATAATCAATATCTTCTTTATTGAGCGATGATTTAAGAATTTTACTGATTTCTTTAATATAAGCGTCTTGTTCTTCTTTGCTTTCTTTTATTTTAGTAAAAATGTCGTTGTAAACTTCAGGTTCGGTGTATTTTAAACCAAGGTCTTCAAGTTCGGTTTTAATATTATAAAGCCCAATTCGGTGTGCTAATGGAGCATAAATGTATAAGGTTTCCGAAGCAATTTTTACCTGTTTATCAGGACGCATTGCTTCCATAGTTTTCATATTATGGAGTCTGTCGGCAATTTTAATGATAATTACCCGAACATCGTCATGCAAAGTCAACAACATTTTACGGAAGTTTTCGGCTTGGGTAGAAACATCCATATCTTTTTTAAGAGACGAAATTTTAGTTAAACCATCTACAATTCTTGCCACAGTTTCTCCAAAGAGTTGCTGTATGTCGTCTAAAGTGTAATTCGGATTGTCTTCTACAACATCATGAAGTAGCGCAGCAGCAATAGAAGTGGCATCCATACCAATTTCTTGTGCTATAATTTTTGCAACTGCAATTGGATGAAAAATATAAGCCTCGCCCGATTTTCGGCGTTGGTCTTTATGCGCATCTACAGCAACATCAAAAGCAGAGCGTATTAGCTTTTTATCTTTTGCAGAGAGTGTTAAATAGCTAACTCTTAAAAGTTTTTTGTACTGTTTTGCAATAGCTGCATTTTCCTTTTCTATCTCAACATCATTCATAAAACTAAAGTAACAATAAGAATTTTAATAGGCAATAGTTTTGTTTGGGATTTTAAAAATTATATAAAGATCTTTTTGTAGCTTTGTTTTCGTTGGTTTAGTAACTAAATTAATAAATAATTTTATCCATTCGTTAAGGGTTATGTATTACTATTATCTCTGTTAATATACAATTTGGGTTGTTTTTTTGCTGCTGCTTTTTTTACCAGTTATTTTTAAAGAAATTTATATGGACATTAGTTTAAAAAAGCCCCTGCAACTAAGTTGCAGGGGCTTTATACAATTCTGAAAGAAAAGTATTATTTATTTGAAATTGATAACGGAATAGCAAGTCTTGGGATAAAATTAACCAAGGCTGCAATGATGTTGTATAAGAACCTATAGATTGCTAAATTAACGTATAATACTGCAAGTCCAATAATTACATTGATATATGAATTTGCAACCATTCCTAAGTTTCCTAAATTCCATCCGTTTCCTAGATTTTGAGCGGTATCTAATTTATATGTTGCGAAAGCGCTCAATTGATCTGAGATATAATTAAGGTGCACCATTGATGTTAACTCAGCAATAGCAGCTCCTGGTAAAGCATATAGTGGGCTAATACTATCTAACATTCCGTCACCTCCGGATGAATTTAGTAAAGAAGTATCAAATAGAAAAGATAAAGTTGACACAAAAGCCACAAATAAGCCTGTAATTGCAAAAACCTCTCCAAATATGTTGGTTCCTTCTTGTTGGTTGGGCAATTTATCCACTAGGATATATGGCTGGTACTGATGGATGGTACAACGGTATTGAAAATATCCTTCCTTCTATGGAAGTTATTTATAACATTGGAGATGCTATTAACAAAATTGGATTTGGTCTAGTTGTTTACACGTTAGCTGTAAGCAAAGACTAATATATTTCGGTTAGTTAAAAAAAAATCCCAAGAAGTCTCGATACTTCTTGGGATTTTATATTTAACTCAGACAGTCAATCTAAATATAACTGAATATAGAATTCAAGTTTCTATTTTGATTTAAAAGGTAAATAAGGGCTTTTTAACCAGTTTACCAAACTACTAATAATACTGTAGAAAAACTTATATATAGCTAAAACAACATAAAGTTTAGCCAAAACTACAGCCACGCCAACATACTCCCAGGCAACAGAAATTAAGCCATTCCAACTCCAAGAACTTCCGGAAGCCTTAGTAAGGTCCAAACTTGACCAATCTTTAGCTAAAATATCTCCTATAAATTCAAGATTTAAAAGATTAGCTAATTCTGCAGTTGCTGCCATAGGCAAAGCATAAACATAATTTATATTTTCTACCCATCCAGTAGCAAAATCTCCTGAAACATTTAAAGATGTAGCCCATGATAGTGTCATTGCAAATGCTCCAAACAAGGCTACAATAGCAGCAACATGACCTATTACTTTAATATTAGCAAGCGCTAAATCTTTAAAAATAAAATCAATCATTCCACTTTTTGATGCAGCTAAGCTATCTCCAGCCGATCTAATAACTTGAGAGATAGGGAATGCAGCATAAACCCAAATAAGCATGTAAAGAATTTTTGCTAAAATATCCATTTCTTCTCCCATTCCACCTTCCCAAATTGGTGAAAGAATCACTATTAATGATGTTAACAATACAACAAGGGCAGATACTGTGTAAAATTTACCCACCCAACTCGGGATGTTACCTTCTGAATCTTGAACCCAAGAATTAAAAGTGTTTCCAGGTAATTTCGAATTGACAACTTGAGGCAAATCAAGTAATTTGTTTAAAATTTTTTCCATTTTTAAAAATTAGTTAGTTAATAATTTCAGAAAGATACTATAAAAAAACCAATTATTCTTTTTTTTAAATTGAAAAATTAAGAAGATGCTTAATTCATATAACCACAAGGCTAGTTTTATAGAGTGTTGAGCCACATAACTCCCTTTTTATCTTGTGCTCTGAAAGTGTTAAAATGCTGTTTAAAATGTATTGATTTTACAATTTTTGACTATTTTTAATAGTTAATTTTTAACGTTGTTGGCAAATCGATATTTTTCAAGTTTTCATAAAATTTACCCTTTATCCATTCTTCTGTTTTTTTATATTCTTATAGATTACTATTGATTATTCTTGCCAATATTCGTCTTAGTCGGGTAGTCTTACATCGTCTCATTTGCAATAAGTCAGCGTATCATTATAACTTATCTGGGTTACGGGTAGGTCATATTTTGAGGAATCAATGCGTAAGGGCTTCGCCAGTTTACCACCTTAACAATATTGTAATTTAATTCATCTTATTGGACAAATGAATAGCCGAGCTTATTGGTATCGGTTACAAAGCCGGTTTAGGACACAAATTTTAAAAACTCGTTTACTGAAACCGGATCCTGTTCTTGAAGGTTTTGACATCTAATATTCATGAGTGTCATAATAATCGCGAGTGTTTTAAAATTCAATATTTATTAAATGTGAGATAATCTTACATCTGAAAAATACCATTTGTTTTTCTCTTTTGCTGACATCATTTTTTAATGGTGAACACTGTTGATGGTATGGTCGGAATTAATTGATTACAATAGTCGTTAAACCTAGTTAGCTATTTTTATCATAAAGTCAAGTTTCTAAAATACTTTACAACTTCAAATTCCTAACGCGTTCTAACAAGGTTGGATGCGAATAATGCATAAACACATAGGCTTTATGTGGCGTTAAATTGCTTAAACTATTTTTAGAGAGTTTTTTTAGTGAGGTAATTAAAGGTTCAGCTTTATAGGTTTTTTTTGCATAATCATCGGCTTGATATTCAAACTTGCGAGAAAAATGATTCATAATAAGCCCAGTAATTTCACTTATCGGGCTATACAGCATTCCGAAAGCAATTAAACCAATATGAAAACTTGGTATTTCCACTCCTAATGCATTAGAAAGTAATGGGTTTGAAATTAATAGCGATAAGATGTATAATGTTAATCCTGTAAGTAAAATTGAAGCAAAAAGGTTAAAAATAATATGCTTCTTTTTATAATGACCAACTTCGTGTGCTAACACAGCTACAATTTCGTCTTCTTCTAAATCGTTTATCAAGGTGTCATAAAGTGTCACACGTTTTTCGCTTCCAAATCCAGAAAAATAGGCATTAGCTTTGGTACTGCGTTTAGAACCATCAATCACAAATATTTTATTGAGTTTGAACCCAACAGTTTTTGCATAAGCCGAAATTTTATCTCTTAAACTACCATCTTCTAAAGGTGTTTGCTTGTTGAATAATGGCACAATTAATCGTGAATAAAACATATTCATAAAAAGCGTAAAAACTGTTACAGTTGCCCAAGCATAAAGCCAAAATTGATTTTCGGTAAACTCATAAAACCAAACAATTAGTGCCAGAATGCTACCACCAAGAATAGCCATTATTAGCAATCCTTTTATTTTATCTAAAACAAAAGTTTTCTTTGTGCTTTTATTAAAATTGAATTTTTCTTCAATCACAAAGGTTTTATAATAAGCGAAAGGCGTTGTTATAATATCACTTCCAATCATTATAATTCCAAAGAAAATTAAGGCAATTACAATGTTGTTATCGCTGTAATTTCTCGCTATATTATCTATAAATTCAAAACCGTCAAAGTAAAAAAATGCCAATGTAAGTACAAGGGAAAACGTTGAAGTTAACACACCAAACTTGTAGTTTGTTTGTTTGTAGGATTGCGATTTCTTGTATTCGTTTTCATCATAAACATCTTGTAATTCGGGAGGTAAAGCGTCATTATAATGTTTTGCATTTAATGCATCAAGAATTTTATCAATAATAAAGTTGATAATTAAAATGGCAATAATGATGTATAATAGAGTAGTAGCTGTCATGTTTTAAAATTTCAAATACTAAAAGTTATTTAGTTAAAAGTTATTAGTTAATAGTTTTTATTTAAAAATATTGATGTCCGAGTAAAAAATTAAATAAGTCGTAAAACATTGTTTTTTGTTATAGTTAAGTGGTTTCTGAAAATTAATACCTTGTTTTTCATTATTGTCATTTATGCGAATCCTGATAGCTGTCGGGAAGGAATCTTTTCAATTTTATGCTTTTACGAGTTGTATTCATCTGATTGATAGATATCTAAAACAAGTATTTTGTCTTTTGTCTATCAGCAAAGCGATCTTATATCTTTTATCGGACAATACAAATTTGAAAATGTATTTCTCACTTAAAATCTAAACTCCATATTCAAAGAATTCACTTTAGGATTTGATATTTAAGAATTGACTTTTTTCAAAGAAATTTTTACAAGAAATTTCTTTGTTTTTTTGCTTCAAAAATAAGAATTCCTGCCGTAACCGAAACATTCATAGAGTCTATTTCTCCTTGCATTGGTATAATTATATTTTGAGTAGCATTTTCTAACCATTCATTTGTTAATCCAGTTGCTTCTGTACCAACAACAATAGCTGTTGGTTTTGTGTAATCTTGTGTATGATATTCTACTGAAGCTTGTAATGCTGCGCAAAAAATGTTGATATTGTTTTCTTTTAAAAATTGAATAATCTCTGAAGTTGTTCCAACAGCTATTTGATTGGTAAACACACAACCAACGCTTGACCGAATAATGTTAGGATTGTACAAATCGGGTTTTGGGTTAGCAATAATAACAGCATCCACATTTGCAGCATCAGCAGTACGTAAAAGTGCGCCAATATTTCCGGGTTTCTCTGGCGCTTCGGCAATTAGAATTAATGGATTTTCGGTTTTGAATACAATATTTTCGAGTGATAGATTTTTAGCTTTTGCAACAGCAATAACACCTTCGGTAGTTTCCCTATAGGCTAGCTTTTGATAGACTTCTTTTGAAACTTCTATGATGTTGAGTTGTTGAGTTGTTGAGTTGTTGAGTTGTTGGGTTGTTAAGTTTTTGAGTTGTTCTTCTGAAAATAATTTAGGATAATATAAAATAGTCTCTAATCTATAATCTCCTTTTAATGCCAATATAATTTCACGCTCACCTTCAATTAGAAATAAACCAGAGGTTTTTCGTGCTTTGGATTTATATTTTAAAAGAACAAGTTGTTGAAAAAAAGGGTTTTGTATGCTGGTAATTTGTTTAGTCATTTCAAGACAAAAATAGATTAATTATTGTAATTTTTTTGTAGCTTAAAGGTCAAAATACTAAACTAACAACTAATATGAAAAAAACGGCAGTTTTATTACTGACAGTAGCTTTGATGTTTTCTTGTAAACAAGAGACAAAAACAAACGATTACAAAAATGAAACATTAGATGTAACCACAACCATTTGTCCTTAAAATATTTCAAAAATATTTAAAGCACATGGCGGAATAGACCATTGGAATGCAATGCAATCGCTTGTATTTACAATGCCAAGTCCTGACGGGAATGAAATAACGACTACTAATTTAAAACCCAGAGAATCTTTAATTGATATGCCTAATCATATCATTGGTTTTGATGGGAAAGATGTTTGGCTGCATAAAAAAGATACAACATCATATAAAGGTAACGCCAAGTTTTACTACAACCTTATGTTTTATTTTTATGCAATGCCTTTTGTTTTAGGAGATGACGGTATTTCTTATAAGGATGTAGAACCTTTAACTTTTGAAGGAAATGATTATCCTGGAATACTTATTTCTTATGAAAGCGGAGTAGGAGAATCACCAGACGATGAATACATTTTGTATTATAACCCTGAAACTTATAACATGGAATGGCTTGGTTATACAGTTACTTATTTTTCTAAAGAAAAAGGTAAAGAATTTCATTTTATAAAATATAGTGATTGGCAAACAATTGATGGTTTAGAACTACCAAAAACATTGACTTGGTATAATTATGAGAACAACTAACCAACTACAAAGCGTAATGATTTGGAGTTTGTTAATGTTACTATTTTACAAACTAAACCAGATGATAGATTGTTTAAAAAGCCTGAGAATGCTAAAGTTATAGAATAAAAAAAGCGAGTTATTAGTTCGCTTTTCAATTTAAATAAAATTTTATTCTCCTTTATATTTATTACTATATCGTTTCCAGAGTTTTGTTTGGTGAGTTTCTAAACTAATTTCTCTACCATCAATAAAAGCGTGTGTTAAAATGTTGGTACGCATATCGAGAGCATCACCTTCGCTAATAAATAATGTGGCACTTTTACCGGCTTCAAGTGTTCCATAATCGGCATCAATACCCAAAATTTTTGCAGTATTAGAGGTAATAAGTTTTAAGGCTTCCTCTTTGTGCATACCTTGTCCTACAACTTGTCCAGCCTGAAATGGTAAATTACGTGCGTTTGCACGTTCCATTTGTCCACTGTTTTCTAAACCAACAAGTACTCCTTGATCTGTTAAAAGTTTTGCCAGTTTATATGGAAAATCGTAATCGTCATCATCGCTATTTGGTGTCGTATGAACTCTCCTGACTAACACAGGAATATTATTAGATTTTAAAAGCGCTGCAACTTTATTAGCTTGATAGCCACCTACAATAACCACATTTGCAATACCATGTGCTTTGGCAAAATCTATAGCATCTGTAATTCCTTTTTCATCATTAACATGCACAAACAATTTTTGAGTGCCATTAAATATACCTTGCATGGCTTCGTAAGGAAGGTTTTTTGTGGTTCTACTTCCTTTTAAATAGGCTCTGCTTTCTGTAACAAATACAACTAAACTTTCAACTTGTTTTGCGTAGTTTTTATTTGGTTTTAAACCTCTTGGCTCACCCAACCACCAACGTCCTCTTGTAAAACTATTTGGCCAATTCAAATGTATGCCATCATCTACTTTTAGTACAGCATCTTCCCAATTCCATGCATCAAATTGAACTATAGATGAAGTTCCTGAAATGATGCCGCCTCGTGGTGTAATTTGACCAATCAACACACCATTTGGACGCATAGATTCCACAACTTTAGATTCAGCATTATAAGCGATAAGACTTCTAATATGCGGATTCATAGTACCGATTTCTCTGGTGTCATTAGTTGCTCTTACTGCACCTATTTCATGTAATCCAAGTGTTGAGTTTGGTGCAATAAATCCAGGATATACGTGTTTGCCTTTGGCTTCAATAATGGTTCCTTTATATGTTATCTTGGAAGTTAAACCATTAACACAAGCTGTTATCTTTCCGTTTTTTACAATAATAATACTGTGTTCGATAACTGTTCCATCTCCAATATGAGCAGTTGCACCAACAATGGTAAACGCTTCAGTTTGTACTGGAGCTGGAGTTTGCTGTGCAAAAGTTATTGTGAAACACAATACTAAAATTGCTGATATATATATAAATTTTTTCATAATTTTCAATTTTAAGATTAAAGTGAATCACAATTCAATTCGGGTTTATCTTTCTTTTTAACAGGCTGTGTTTTCATGCCTTTATTTTTGTCTTTCAGCATCATAGAAATAAGTTCACTTTTTTCTTTTTTAATGGCTTCACGAGATTGTGCATCTCTTTCAATGTCAAAATAAGTAACACCTTCTATTATGGTTTTTTCGGCTTTGGAATACACAGACATTGGATGACCACTCCACAAAACAACATCGGCATCTTTGCCTACTTTTATACTTCCAACTTTATCGTCTATATGTAATAATTTTGCAGGATTGAGTGTTACAAATTTCCAGGCATCTTCTTCGCTTATACCTCCATATTTAACCGATTTTGCGGCTTCTTGATTTAATCGTCTGGACATTTCGCCACTATCACTATTAATTGCAGTAACAACTCCAGCATTATGCATTATTGCGGCATTATACGGAATGGCATCATTGACCTCAAATTTATAAGCCCACCAGTCGCTAAAGGTTGAACCACCAACACCATGAGCTTTCATTTTATCTGCAACTTTATAACCCTCAAGAATATGTGTAAACGTGTTGATATTAAAATTGAATCTTTCGGCAACTTTCATCAGCATATTAATTTCACTTTGCACATACGAATGGCAACTTATAAAACGTTCTTTATTTATGATTTCGGCGAGCACATCCATCTCAATATCTTTTCTGTAGGGCTTACCACTTTTCTTTTTGGCATCGTATGCTGCCGCTCTGGTAAAATAATCCATGTACAATTGTTCAACTCCCATTCTTGTTTGAGGAAAGCGACTAAAACTTTGCCAGTTCGATTGTTTTACATTTTCACCCAAAGCAAATTTTATAAATTTTGGAGCATTTTTATTGAGTAAATTATCGGCAGATTCTCCCCATTTTAATTTAATAATTGCTGAACGACCACCAATTGGATTTGCTGAACCATGTAAAATTTGTATTGATGTTACGCCACCAGCAAGGTTTCGGTAAATATTTATATCATCAGGATTAATAACATCTTCAATAGTAACTTCGGCAGAAGAATTATGTCCTGCTTCGTTTATTGCTGCAGCTGCAATATGTGAGTGTTCATCTACAATCCCAGAAGTTAAATGTTTTCCGGTAGCATCAATAACCTTTGCATTACTATCACTCAAATTTTTGCCAATCTTTGCAATCTTTCCATTCTTAATTAAAACATCTGTGTTTTCTAGAATACCTTCTTTTTCATTGGTCCAAACGGTAGCATTTTTGAATAAAATAGTTTTCTGTTTTGGGAGTTCGGCAAAACCATAAGCACCATTTGGATAGGTTAGAGGCATTATTTTTACAGCTTCATCATCATCTTTCTTATCTTTCTTTTTGTCTTTTGAATCTTCTTTTTCAACTTTTTTTGCAAAGAATGTTGTTTCATTACCATTCGGAAGAATTACTTTTCCGCTTAAATTATCTGTATTATTTACTTTGGAAGTAATCCTGAAATAGTCCTGTTTGATGCTATCTATACTTTTGAAAGTTAAGTATATCCAATCCTCTTTATACGATAATTTTGAACCCAACTTGTTATCGCCACTTTTTACTGTTGTTTTAAGTTTATTTAGTTCACCGGAAATTGATAAATCGTAAGAAGTGTTACCAATATTAAAGGTATAATCACCACGAATATCTTTAATGGTCATGGATTCTATAACGTTTTTATGCCCTTTTACCCAATTTTCATAAAGGGTCGTTTTTTTATCAAAAATATCGCCAGAAGTGATTAAGAAATTGGCATAAGTGCCATTTTTAAGTGAACCAATACTGTTCGATTTTCCTAAAAGTTGTGCAGGGATTGTCGTTAAAGCTTCCAAGGCTACAGTTTTATCTAAACCGTATTTAATAGCTTTTTGCAAGTTTGTTTTGAAATCCTTTGGAGATTTTAAAGAATGTGTAGTTAAAACAAAAGAAATTCCGTTATCTGATAGAGTTTTTGGGTTAGCAGGTTTTTGATTCCATTCTCGCATATCATCAAGTTCTAAAACACTTGATAGGAACGAATTTTCTACATCATATGCTTTCGGAAAGTTAATAGGTAAAATATAGGAAGCATTGGTAGCTTTTATTTCACTAATACGTTCGTATTCGTCACCACCACCAAGAATAATATATTGTATCCCAAATTGATCACCCACTTTGTCCACACGAACATCGTTAGCTTTACTTCCTGCAGCAAAAATCTGTACTAATTTTTTGTTGTCATTAAGAGCTTCTAATGACCTATCTTTTGCTTTCGAACTACCTTTAGCATACCAATCGGCATCGTAATATAGTTGTCTTAATAATGCTAAAGTTCCCATTATGGAAGTAGGATACGATTGTTTTGATTTTAGGCTTTTGCTCAACGACAAGTATTGCCCTGAACGTCCATCAATGATGCGTTCGGAGTCACCGCCTTCATCTGTAAGTGCAACTAATATTCCAGTACCTCTAACAATACCGTCTTGCAAATGTGTATTGACAACACCAAACCCGGCTTTTCTCAATTCGGAAGCCGATTTCTTGTCAAATTTAAACACGTCTATCGCATTTCGTTCTGGCATGATGTGGTCGTTCCAATAAAATCCTTCACGACTTGCGTGGTATTGAGCTGCTCTTCCAAAACCAGAACCACCTTCACGTTTAGGCTTTTTAATACCAAAACCAGAATACATATCTATAAATGAAGGATAAATACTTTTTCCTGAAATATCGATAATAACTGAATTGGCAGGAATTGTTACCGAAGCTCCTGAAGCAACCACTTTTCCGTCTTTAATCAGCAGTGTGCCATTTTCAATAATTTGAGTTGGCGTGACATAAATTTTAGCATTTGTAAATACTGTGTAATTTGTATTTTCCGATTTTACGCCATCATTTTTCGGGAAGTGCTCTTGTGCAATCATTGAAAAGCTACACAAAAGCATCATTAAAATAAGATACTTTTTATACATATTGGTTAGTAATAAAATTAGAATTTTAAAAGTACTGATTTTGTGCTTTATAAAAACGAATTAAGATTTTTTTAACTTTTCTTTAAAGATTGTCTTCAAAATAATTAACAAACAATGCCACAGCATAACTATAGCTTTCTATGCCTTTTTTTTGGTTGTTAGCTTTAAGGAAGTTTCCATAAGTTATTTTAAACAATGGTTCGAGTGGGTTTTGATAAGACATCCAAAAATCATAAGATTCCTGATAATTTTTAAAGATGCCTTTATTTATAGTTTCTGCTAACTCCTCGTAACAGCCTTCATCACGACGAAATATTTCATTTAAACAATGTCTCAAAGCAAAAATATAACCCGAATATTTAAAGTAAATATCTTCATTATGAATAGCTGCCAGGCAACCAATGAAATTAGTTTCGTTTTCGGCAGCATAACCTAATTGGTGTGCTTTTTCATGGCAAACAGTTGTTGGATATTTATACAATGGAATTAAACCATCAATTTGTGCTTCGTTTGTAAACGGATTTAAATAACCACTAAATCCCATATATGTTAGTGGTAAACTGTAAAGCGACAGTTTTATACTGCTTGGTGTGTATTTTAAATGCGAATAAATTTTTGCCAATGCATCATATCCATTTGTTGTTTTATTTAAAAGCTCATTTTTACTAAAAGGCATTTCAACTTTAACAGAATCGTTTTTGGTAATTCTGATATGAAGCTCGTTAGATTTTTTAATTAGTTTTCGTGTAACAGAAACTAATTCTTCAGTATTATAATTGTTTTTTAGTTCTAAAGTTACGTGTAATGGTAATCGGTAATAATTCAAACCCCAAAACAAATGAAACGCAAAATACACCAAAGACACTGCTGAAAGCACATCCATAAACCAAGATTTTGTATCTTTAGTTACACGCTTTCTGTTTATAAAAAACCATCGAATAATATATATTCCAGCAATAGTATAAAGAATATCTCCAACCGAAAATGGCAACCAACCAAACACATATCGCAAGGCTTTTGATGTAAGTTGATACAAGCCGTTGCTGTAATACCTTTCAACAAAATCGGGATAATGTGAAAGGAGTTTTACAAGGAGATATTGCGGAATTATACTTAAAGCTATTATCGTTTTTTTCTTCATGAGCAGTTTTCAAAAATAAACAATTGTTTTATAAATCTTTGTTGTGATTAGCTACCTTTGTGAAACTTTTAATAAAATAAAATGAATTCAGAAATAAGACAATTACAACCGCAACAACTTTGGAATAAATTTGCAGACCTAAATGCAGTACCAAGACCATCAAAAAAGGAAGAACGTGTTATCGCATTTATGAAGGATTTCGGAAATAGTTTAGGATTACAAACCATTGAAGATGAGGTAGGCAATGTCATAATTAAAAAGCCTGCAACTGTTGGAATGAAAGATAGAAAAACCATTGTATTGCAATCGCATCTCGATATGGTACACCAAAAAAATGGAGATACCAATTTCAATTTTGATACACAAGGTATCGAAATGTATGTTGATGGAGATTGGGTTAGAGCAAAAGGTACTACGCTTGGTGCAGATAATGGCTTGGGAGTTGCTACTATTATGGCAATTTTAGAAAGTGCAGATATTCCACATCCTGCTATTGAAGCCTTGTTTACCATTGATGAAGAAACAGGAATGACAGGAGCAATGGGCTTGAAAGCCGATGTACTTGAAGGTGAAATTCTTTTAAATTTAGATACCGAAGAAGATGACGAAATTGGTGTTGGATGTGCTGGTGGAATTGATGTTACTGCAACGCGAACTTATGTAGAAGAAAACGTTTCTGAAAATTGTATTGCTTACAAAATTGAAGTAAAAGGATTAAATGGAGGACATTCGGGAATGGATATACATAAAGGATTAGGTAATGCTAATAAAATTATGAACCGTTTATTGTATGATGGATTTGAAAATTTTGGATTACGAATTTCGAAAATTGATGGTGGAAGTTTACGTAATGCAATTCCGCGAGAAAGTAATGCTTGTATTGTAATAGATAAAGTTCATAAAGTTGCTTTTGAATTTGAAATACAACAACTTATTAAAGACATTGAGACTGAACTAAAAACTATGGAGCCTAATCTTGAAATTGAAATCAGCCAAACCAAAGTATCCAATAAGATTATGGATTTAGATGTGCAAAAAGGATTAACAAGAGCTTTATATGCTGCTCAAAACGGAGTGTACAGAATGAGTGCAGATATTCGAGAACTGGTTGAAACGTCTAATAATATTGCACGAGTTATTGTAAAAGATGGACATATTAAAATAGGATGTTTAACACGATCTTCGGTGGAGTCTTCTAAAATAGATTTGGCAACTATGCTTCGAGCTACTTTTGAACTTATGGGTTGCGATGTAGCGTTTTCTGGTAGTTATCCTGGTTGGACACCAAATATGAATTCAGTTATTTTAAAAGTGATGTCTAAACTTTATAAGGATATAAATGGCGAAAAAGCAAAAGTAGCAGCTTGTCATGCAGGATTAGAATGTGGGATTTTAGGCATCAATTATCCTGAAATGGATATGATAAGTTTTGGACCTACTATTAAAGGCGCACATTCTCCAGTTGAACGTGCAAGTATTTCTTCTGTACAAAAATATTGGAAGTTTGTGTTAGAGATATTGAAGAATATTCCTAAAAATTAGGTATAAAAAAGCAACTCATTGAGTTGCTTTTTTGAATACATATTAATTAGTAAATTATTATTCAATACCAACAATTTCTAAATCGAAGATTAAATTGCTATTTACAGGGATTCCTCTTTTAGGTGTAGTACCATAGCCTAAATATGATGGGATAAATACACGAGCTTTATCGCCAACATTCATATTAAGCATTGCTTCTCTAAAACCAGAGATTAAACTTGCACGTTCATTATATATCATTGGAAAAGGAGCATAGCCATTTTGTTGGTCTCTCTTTTCATTATATGTTCCATTTTTTTTTGCAACTTCTGCCCAACTTGTGTCAAATAATTCGCCATTTTCTAAATAACCCGCGTAATTGATTAAAACTTTGTCAGAGGCTGTAGGTTTTTTGCCATTACTTTCATGCGTAAAAATCATGGCTAAACCAGTTGGTAAATTTAATACTCTTCCTTTCAAATTATCATTTTCTTTAATAAAGGCTTCTTTAGCAATTTCAGCTTTTTCTTTTAAAACTTCTAGAGCTTCCTCTTCACGTTGTTTTTTCTTTTCTTCAAGTTTAGGTAATTCGGTTTCCCAAACTTTTACAGCATCAAAATTACGTGCATCAAATCCTTGACGAATAATGTTCAATTCTTCAATTACCACATCTATTTCTGGTCTGTTTCTAGGACCAACCTTAACATTAGAAATAGTGTCTTGGATGTCTAATCCTATCACTAACTCTCCAAACACAGTATGTTTATTGTTTAATTTTGGAATAGGTATTTCAGTAATAAAGAATTGGCTGCCATTTGTAGCAGGACCAGAATTAGCCATAGACAAGATACCTGGTTTATCATGCTTTAGTGTCTCGTCAAATTCATCACCAAACTTGTAACCTGGACCACCACGACCTGTACTTTCAGGATCACCACCTTGTATCATAAACTTATCCATAACACGATGAAATATAATTCCGTTATAGAATTTATTACCTTTAAAAGTACTATCAACCATTGGGTGATTTCCTTCGGCAAGTGCTACAAAGTTTGCAACTGTTACAGGCGTTTTTTCGTAAGCGAGTCTTGCCACCATCGTACCTTTGTTAGTTACAAATTCCGCATAAAGGCCATCGCCTAAATCGGGATATTTATCATTACATGAGCTTAAACTTAAAAATAAAATTAGAACTGTAGTTTTCATAGAATGTTTTAAAGTATTCATTTTAATTGGTTTCTTTTTGTGTTATTGAATTAATTGTTACTGTACATATTATAGAAATATTTGCACCTATTTTGTTTTCATCACCATAATAACCATAAGCTTTATCCGACGGAAATAAAAACGTAATCGTCTCTCCAGCTTTCATCAATTTTAAACCTTCCCGAAGTCCGGAGAATATTTCTTCTTGATCCATTGCATAATTTTGAGTTTTCAGTTCTTCTTGGCTGTAAATGGTAGCGTTGTTAAAATCGGTAACATCGTAATTAAAATTCACGATATTACCAAATTTTGGTGTTATAGAATCTCCTTCAACTTTAACATTATAATAGTACCAAAAGCCATTAGGAGAAGCAATAAATTTTGTTTCTGGATTATTTTGAATTATGTGTTGAATACGCTCGTGTTGCTCATTATTAAGTGACTTGTTAAGTGCAACGGATTTATCAATAAACGAACCCGATTTTACTGAAACTGGTCGTCGAGCTTCAGGTTGGTTGCACCCAAAAAACAGGAACGTGACTAATAATATGGTTAGTAGTTGCTTCACGAATTGAGGTCTTTACTATAATTTGGTAATAAACTGATAAACTTTTCAAGAGTATCTTTTAAACTTAATTCGCTACGTCCTCCAGCTGCGTTTAAGTGACCTCCACCATTAAAATGATTGCGAGCAAACACATTTACATCAAAATTACCTTTTGACCGTAGAGAAATTTTAACGATACCTTCTTTTTTGTGTTCAATAAAGATTACTGCAAAGTTTACTTTGTTTAGAGAAAGTGCATAATTTACCACACCTTCAGTATCTCCTTTTTTAAAGTTGAATGTATTTAATTCGTCTTGAGATAAAGAAATGTATGATGTATTATATTTAGGAATAACTTTTAGATTGTTTAGTGCCCGACCTAATAATTGTAATCTATCATAAGTATTTGTATCGTAAACATTACCATGAATTTGAGCATTATTTGCACCTTTATCGATAAGGTCTGCTACAACACGATGTGTCGTGCTTGTTGTAGCATTAAAACTGAACGATCCGGTATCTGTCATAATACCTACATATAAACTTGTTGCAATAGCACTAGTAATTGCGTTCACATCATCAAGCATTTCTAAAAAATGATAAATCATTTCACTTGTAGAGCACATCGAAACATCAGAATAAACATATTTGGCGTAATCTTCTGGTAGTTGGTGGTGATCTATCATTATTTTTATTCCTTTAGCTGCAACTAAATTAGGTTCCATACTTCCTGTTCGGTTCAAAGCATTAAAATCTAAAGTAAAAATGAGTTCAGCATTTTCAATAAGAGTATTTGCCTTTACAGTATCGGATTCATGTTTAATAATAGTGTCTTCTCCGGGAATCCATTTTAAAAATTCAGGATAATCGTTTGGAGTAATAACCACAACGTCATGACCTTTTGATTTTAAATAATGATAAAGACCAAGTGACGAACCTATGGCGTCACCATCAGGATTTTTGTGTGGTACAACGACAATGAATTTTGGTGTTTCCAGTAAATATTTTATTTCTTTAATGTCGATATTTGTCATACGGCTGCGAAGATACAATTTTTTACTTTTTCCAGACCCTGTTTTTAACAACTAATTAGCTATTTTGCATAAAATTAAAATTATTAAAATGTCCTGTTTTAAATATATTTTCTTTCTGTTTTTAATTCTTATTTCTTGTAAAACCAATACTAAACAACACGATAAAACTTTAAGTTATCAAGTTGATTCATATGATTTTGTCATTGCCTTTGGTTCCTGTAATAATCAGGTTTTACCCAATGTTTTATGGAACGAAATATTAAAAAATAAACCTGATGTTTGGATTTGGGGAGGTGATGTAATTTATACTACAGCTGAAGACATTGCTGTAATGCAAAAAGATTATCAGAAACAAAAAAGAAATCCGGAATATGCTGATTTTATTAAAAACGTTAAAGTAATTGGTACTTGGGACGATCATGATTACGGATTAAATGATGGAGGTAAAGAGAATTCTAAAAAAGCAGAAGCACAAACCTTGTTTTTAGATTTTATAGATACAGATAAAACCGATAAGAAAAGAGCGCAAGAAGGCGTGTATTTTGCTAAAGACTATGCTATTGATAACAAAATAATTAAAATTATAATTTTAGACACACGATATTTTAGAACAGCTCTTACTCCTGATGATTTATCAAGAAAAAAATATAAACCAAATGCTTATGGTGAAGGAAATATGCTTGGAAAAGTACAATGGGAATGGTTAGCAAATGAGCTTCAAAACTCAAAAGCGTCATTTAATATTATTGTAAGCAGTATTCAGTTTTTATCTTCCGAACATGGTTATGAAAGCTGGGGAAATATGCCTCATGAAAGAGATAAATTAGTAAATCTTATTAAAAGTACTAAAGCTAAAAATACTATTATTCTTTCAGGAGACAGACATCTTTCAGAATTTTCAAAAAAGGAAGAAAACGGTTTAGCTTATCCACTTATAGATTTTACTTCAAGTGGTTTGACACATTCATATAGCAATTTTCAAGGTGAACCAAATAAATTTAGAGTCGGTAAGGTTGTATCTGAAAAGAGTTTCGGAATTTTAAAATTTAATTTTCTAAAGAATAAAGTAACGTTGCAGATGAGAGGCGAAAATAATGTTTTACAACAAGAATTAATACATCAATATTAACGTGTAAATAAGTCAAAAAACTGTATTTTTGCACGAAAATTTAAATAAAACATGGCAACAAACAGAACATTTATAATGCTTAAACCGGATGCGGTTGAAAAAGGATACATTGGTGGAATATTAGAAAAAATTACTGCTTCAGGATTTAAAATTGTAACTTTAAAACTAATTCAGATGACTAAAGCTGATGCCGAAACATTTTATGAGGTTCATAACGAGCGTCCTTTTTATGAAGAGTTAGTAGAGTATATGACACGAGGACCTATTGTTGCAGCCATTTTAGAAAAAGATAATGCAGTAGAAGACTTTAGAACTTTAATTGGAGCTACAAATCCTGCAGAAGCTGCTGAAGGAACCATACGTAAACAGTATGCTGCTTCAATTAGTGAAAATGCAGTACATGGTAGTGATAGCGATGATAATGCTGCTATTGAAAGTGCATTTCATTTTTCAGGAAGAGAACAATTTTAGTTTAGGTAGAATTAATAATAAAAATAAAAAAAACCTGCAATATTAATATTGCAGGTTTTTTGTTTCAAAGAAGTTAACTAAGTATATATTAAATTACTTTTACATTTACTGCGTTTAATCCTTTTTGTCCTTCCTGTAGATCAAATTCAACTTCATCGCCTTCACGAATTTCGTCGATTAATCCAGAAATGTGTACAAAGTGGTCTTTGTCTGCTCCTTCTTCAGTAATGAATCCATAACCTTTAGAATCATTGAAGAATTTTACGGTACCTTTACTCATTGTTAAAATATTTAATTAATAAGTGGCAAAGATACTGTTAAATTGTATAACTATCTCATTTTTTATAACTTATATGTTTTTTGTTGTATATAAAGGTTGAGGGTTTTATTTTTATAATTGCGTTAATTTAACGCAACACCAATTTTTTAATCAACTCTTTTCCAAAGGCTTCATTTAGCATGATTATAATTTTTTCTTTGCCGTAACTTAATTCTTCCCGAAGTGCCGAAGAACTTAATTGCACGTATAAGGTGTGATTATTTAATTGTACAGAAGTTGTGTAGCTGTTTACACCATTACCCATTAGTTTTACCCAAAGCTTTTGAACTTCAATTTTGTCTAAACCTTTTTGTAAGTTATTTGTTTCTACAAAATCTTTAAGAGCATCTTTTAAACTTATATGTTCGTTATGACGTTTGTTCATGATTGTAAATTAACTATTCTATTCATTTTGTACTTAACCTTCTGCCATTACACTTTCGTCAAGATTAAAAATCTGATAGGTTTGGTGTGTATTTTTTATAATTTGTTCGGTACGTTCTGGATGTGTATCTGTTATAAAAAGCTGCCCAAAATTTTCATTTTCTACTAAAGTTATGATTTGTACTACACGTTGCTCATCTAATTTATCAAAAATATCATCTAACAATAAAATAGGGTTTACACCACTATGCGATTTTATGAAATCGAACTGAGCCAATTTAAGGGCTATTAAAAACGATTTTTGCTGTCCTTGACTTCCAAATTTTTTAATAGAATACTGCTCGATCTTAAAACTTAAATCATCTTTATGTACACCTACACTTGTAAACTGTAAAGCTCTGTCTTTTTTAAGAGTCTTTACTAAAAGATTATTAAGGCTGTCTTTAAACAAGTCACTTTTATATATCAAATTTACTTCTTCATTATTGTTGCTTATTACTTTGTAACGTTCTTTAAAAATAGGAATGAATTCTTTTAAAAACGCATCACGTTTTTCAAAAATCTTACTACCAAGTTCAGTAAGTTGGTGATTGTAAATCTCTAAAGTATCAGCGTTAAAAGTAGCATTAAGTGCAAAATATTTAAGTAACGCATTACGTTGCGAAATCACTTTATTGTACTTTATTAAATCATTCAAATACACTTTGTCACCTTGTGAAATAACACCATCTATAAATTTACGACGTGTATCGCTTCCTTCTGTTATTAAATCGCGATCAGCCGGAGATATGATAACCAATGGTAAAAAACCAATATGGTCACTAAAACGGTTGTAAAGTTTTCCGTTTCGTTTTAAGGTTTTTTTCTGACCTTTTTTTAGAGCAACTATTATCTTTTCATCTCGTTCATCTTTGTTATACAAGCCATCAATTACAAAAAAATCGGCATTGTGTTTTATATTTTGTGACGAAACAGGGTTAAAATAACTTTTTCCGAATGAAAGATGATAAATGGCATCTAAAACATTGGTTTTCCCTACACCATTTGGCCCAACAAAACAGTTTATTTTACTATCAAACTGAAATGTTTGACTGTCAAAATTCTTGTAATTAAGTAATGACAAAGTTTTTAAAATCATAAAAATTCCGAGTAATTAAAAGAATGAAACTTTCATATTGTTTCGAAAGGACTTGCAAATTATTGAAAAATAACAAATAAATACCCTTTTTTATACCAATAAAAATTTTATTTTTGCGGCGCATTAATATAGTACATATGGCAACTTATAAGAAAAGAGGTTACAAACCAAAAACGAAAGCTGATAAAGCGGAATTATTAGAACAAGAATCAGCAACTGCAGGCGTATTTAAAACTTTAGATGAAGGAGCTTCTAAAACTGAAGAATGGGTTGCTAAAAACCAAAAATATATTTTTATTTTTGTTGGCATAGCTACTGTAATAGTTTTAGGATATTTAGGATTTAGTAAATTTATTCAGGAACCTAAAGAGAGTGAAGCCATGAACGATATGTTTAAAGCACAACAGTACTTTGACCAAGCCGTAAATAGAACTGAAAAAGATTCACTATTTACTTTAGCTTTAAATGGTGGTGAAGGAAAGTTTGGTATGTTAGATATTATTGAAGAGTATAAAGGTACTAACGCAGCTAACTTGGCAAATTATTACGCTGGAATGGCTTATTTAAATATGCAGGATTACCAAAACGCAATTACTTATTTAAGCAATTTTTCTAGTGATGATGAAACATTAGGACCTATTGCTAAAGGTGGAATAGGTGATGCTTTTGTTCAACTAAACCAACCAGAAGATGCTTTAGATTACTATGTTAAAGCAGCTAAAATGCAAACCAATAATTATACAACACCAATGTATTTGTATAAAGCTGGTAATATCGCAATGCAATTGGGACTAAACGATAAAGCATTACAATATTTTACACGTATAAAAGAAGAATTTCCTAATGCTACCGATGCAACTATTATAGATGTATTTATAGGAAAAGCACAAGCAGCTAGTAATTAAAAATTTATGGCAACCGTTGATAAAAATTTGTCAGATTATGATAAAGCAACAATCCCAAATGCGAAAGACTTTCGGTTTGGGTTTGTTGTTTCTGAATGGAACGATACCATTACCGAAGGATTATTTCGAGGTGCTTATGATGCGTTAATAGATTGTGGTGTTTCCGATTTGAATATTACACGTTGGAACGTTCCTGGAAGTTTCGAACTCATTTATGGCTGCAAGAAAATGCAAGAACAAAATGTGGATGCCGTTATTGCTATTGGAAGTGTTGTACAAGGAGAAACCAAACATTTCGATTTTGTATGTGAAGCTGTTTCGCAAGGTATAAAAGACCTAAATGTACTGCATGACACTCCAGTTATTTTTTGTGTATTAACCGATAATAATTTACAACAAGCCACTGATCGTTCTGGTGGTAAACACGGTAACAAAGGAATAGAAGCTGCTATTGCTGCCATTAAAATGGCTTTACTCAGTAAGCAGTAAGGTAGTCTTCAGTCTACAGTAAAGAAGCCTTCAGTATTTTGATATTTGAATTTTGGAATTTGTCATTTGATATTTGTACTTGAATTTTTATAATTTCTTCACAAGAATTTTGTTAACAATTTTTGGCATTTTCAAAGCATTAGTTTATTGTATTTTGAGTATTTTTGAATTCAATACCAATTTAACTATAAAATGAGTCATAAATAAGTTGAATTCTTTTTTGCTTAAAAGAGGCAACAAACTAAAGCATAGCATAGTTACGGTTTCTTTTTTTAACAAATTTTAAGTGAAAAAAAAGTGATTTATATGAGTTATTTTATAGTTAAATAGGTATAAATAATACCTATACTTTGTTAAAGCAACACAAGAATAAAAAATTTAACTACAAAGTCAGATTCTCTAAAGAAAATGAAACAAATGCCAATTTAGATACTGTTTTTAGCGATAACGAATTTGTTTCGAAATGGAAAAGAGTTCGAAAAGTAAATACAAATAGAGGAGGAATAGTAAAAGGGATTTCTATGCGAATGCTGATTATTATCTTGGTATTATTATTGATTGGTATGTACATATTGAATTTTTAATCCAGATAATTTTAAGAAAAGAAAAATGGGAATTTTTAAATTACGCAAAAACAAAAAATATAGTTACACACCTCGCCTTTTTGATGGTAAAGGAGAAGGAAACCCATTTGAAATTAAGCACAAATTTGATGATTATCGCAAAACAATTGGTAATAATTCAGGCTTAAAAACTAAAATCAACAATGCTTTAGACGATCTAAAAGCATCGCCAGATCGTGAGGTTAACAAAAGAATATTAATCATCATCGCCATATTGCTTTTAATTTTTTTATTCATCATAGATTTCGATTTATCTATTTTTCTCCCTAAAAAATAAATGGCAGATATCATACAATTATTACCAGACCATGTGGCTAATCAAATTGCTGCCGGCGAAGTTGTACAACGACCAGCTTCGGTAGTTAAAGAGTTGCTGGAAAATGCTATTGATGCGGAAGCAACAACCATAAAACTGATTATTAAAGATGCTGGTAAAACATTAGTTCAGGTGATTGATGATGGAAATGGGATGAGTGTTACAGATGCCAGATTGAGTTTTGAACGCCATTCAACTTCAAAAATTCGTAATGCGGAGGACTTATTCAATCTGCATACCAAAGGATTTCGTGGTGAAGCTCTCGCAAGTATTGCAGCTATTGCTCATGTAGAATTAAAAACCAAACAAGAGTTAGACGATATTGGCGTTCAAATTAAAATTGAAGGCAGCGAAGTTGTATCTCAAGAGGTCATTGTAACTCCAAAAGGCACTTCGGTAGCTGTAAAAAACCTCTTTTTTAACATTCCTGCACGTCGTAATTTTCTAAAATCCAATACGGTTGAAACCAGACATATTATAGATGAGTTTCATCGTATCGTTTTGGCACATCCTGATATTAATTTTTCGATGTATAACAACGGAAGTGAACTATTTAATTTGTTTGAAAGCAATCGCAGACAACGTATTGTTGCTGTTTTTGGTGGAAAAACCAACGAAAAACTGGTTCCTGTTGATGAAAATACCGAAGTATTAAAAATATCTGGCTTTGTTGGTAAACCCGAATTTGCAAAAAAAACACGTGGTGAGCAATTCTTTTTTGTAAATCATCGTTTTATAAAAAGTGCCTATCTAAATCATGCTATAAATTCAGCTTTCGATGGTATTTTAAGAGAAGGCACTCATGCGAGTTATTTTTTGTATCTCGAAGTCGATCCGAAAACGATAGATATTAATATTCACCCTACGAAAACCGAAATAAAGTTTGAAGACGAACATACGCTATATGCACTATTGCGTTCTGCAGTAAAACATAGCCTTGGACAGTTTAATATTGCACCAGTTTTAGATTTTAACAGCAACACTAATATGGATACACCTTATGGCTATAAAAATAAGGAAGCCACAAATCCTAATATTGAAGTCGATAGAAATTTTAATCCTTTTATAGATGAAAGGGCTTCTAAAAATTTTCAGCAATCTTATAAAAAAGAAGCGGTTGCCAACTGGGAAAGTTTGTATATAGGTTTAGAATCAAAGAGTAATTTTACGCAACAAGATTTTTCAGAAGTACAGTTTGAAAGCGAAGAAGTTACAGGGTCAATATTTGATGAAAATAGTACTGAAAAAACACAAAAAACATTTCAGTTACACAATAAGTATATTGTAAATACTATTAAATCCGGTATGTTGGTTGTCAATCAAAACCGAGCACATCAGCGTGTGTTGTATGAAGATTTTTTACAACATATAACAGTTAAGGAAGCTGTAAGTCAGCAGTTATTATTTCCTTTGCAATTAGAATTTTCTAATACCGAAATCACCATATTGCAAAGTCTTAAAGAACAATTAGAGCAAACGGGATTTGTGTTTTCAAAATTTAAAGATAGTACAGTAGAGTTATCAGGAGTTCCTGTTAGTGTAAGTGATGCTAATGTGTCTTTAGTATTAGAGCAATTAATAAATGATGTAGAAAACGAAGTACCAGATAGTAATTTTAGCCAAACGGATTTGTTAGCAAAATCTTTAGCAAAAAGTTTAGCGATTAAAACAGGACAGCAACTTACAATTCCAGAACAAGAACATTTGGTAAATCGTTTATTTGCTTGTAAAGAAGCAAGCATTTCACCAACTAACAAGCCAACATTTATTATTATAAGTGTTGACGATTTGGATAAAAAATTTATGTAAAATAAGACCTGTCAGGTCTATTTACAAAGACAAAGTGCAAAATGAAAATTCTATAAAAAAATCATAGTAAATCAATTAATAACTAAAATAATCCTGATAGCTATCGGAACAGCATAAAAATGAGAGGAATTACAGATACAGTAAAACATTTATTAATCATTAATGTTATTATGTTTGTTGGTACAATGGCTATTGGAAATGGTCAATTATTTTATGGTTTGTTTGCGTTGTACTTTCCAAAGAATGACTTATTCCAACCTTGGCAAATCATTACACACATGTTTATGCATGGTGGATTTTCTCATATTTTATTCAATATGTTTGCGCTTTGGATGTTTGGAACTGCTGTAGAACAGGTCTTTGGGAAAAAGAAATTTATATTTTTTTATATTTCGGCTGGTCTCGGAGCTGCATTATTACAATTAGGATACTATTATTTTAAATTTTATTCTGGAATAGATATCTTAATAGCTAATGGATTAGATCAGGCTACAATTATGAATACCTTAAACGAAGGTAAATATAATACTGGTTGGGAAGCAATTCTTGGTGTAGATGAACTACGAAGTTTTCTCGGTGTATTTAATGCTTCAATGGTAGGAGCTTCAGGAGCTATAATGGGGGTTTTGGTCGCCTTTGGTATGTTATTTCCAGAGAGTAAGTTGATGCTTATATTTTTACCTATTCCTATAAAAGCAAAATATTTTATTCCTGGAATTATTATTTTAGATTTGATTTCGGCAATTTCAGGTCAATCCTTTTTCAGCCCAAGTAATACAGCGTACATAGCTCATCTTGGAGGTGCACTTACAGGATTTATAATCATGTATTTCTGGAAGAAAGACCAATTTGATAAATACCGCTGGAATTAGATGTCCTCACTTAACTACGATATAAAAGATAAATTAAAGCGTTTAACTGCTTTCGAAAAAATTATTGCAATTAATATAGCAGTATATTTTATAGGTTGGTTTGTGTTTCAAACACAAGGTATAGAGAGAAGTGACAGCCTAAAGTGGTTAGCCTTACCTAAAGATTTTTCCGAATATATTTTTAAACCTTGGTCAATCCTTACATATGGATTTGCACATATCGATTTTTGGCATCTGTTTTTTAATGTGTTTGTATTGTATTTTGTAGGACGAACGTTTACAAACCTCTTTAGTGTAAAACTAACTCTTAATGTTTATTTTTTAGGAATTTTATTTGGAGGATTATCCTATATGTTAGTTTATACCTTGTTTTCTAATAACATTTTAAACAATGCAGGTGATTTAGTTGGAGCTTCAGCAGGAGTAAGGACTGCATTGATTTTTTTATGTGCTTATATGCCACATAAAGAGATGCGTTTGGTGTCATTCAATATTAAGCTCATGTATTTTGGCTTTGTATTTGTTGCTTTGGATATTCTTGGACTTTTTGGCGATAATAGTGGTGGTTATGTAGCACATTTAGGTGGCGATTTGTTAGGTTATTTTTATGCTATTCAATTACGAAAAGGTATAGATATTGGCAAAGGTTTTGAACGTTTTATGGATAGTATTTCAAGTTTTTTTTCAAACGCTAAAAGGTCTAATTTAAAAACGGTTCATAAAAGCAAGAAGAAAAGTTATGCAGGACATACCAAACAAGAATTTGGTGAGTTTAATAAACAGAAACAAATAGATATTATCCTCGATAAGATAAGTAAAAGTGGTTATGAAAGTTTGAGTAAAGAAGAAAAAGCGTTTTTGTTTAGAGCCGGAAAAAAGTGATTCGTATGAAGAAGTTAAAAGTTAAGAGTTAAAAATGAATGAAGAGTATTCATTTGGCAGTATTAGTTTACCGTAAAAAAAAATCAGTTAAATCTGCTAAATCAGTGAAACCTTCAGGTTCAACGATTCCTTTAAAAATCAATAAGAAAAGAAAGAGTTACATCTGCGTTCCATAAAAGTTAAGAGTGAAAAGTAAAAAATTTGGAATATTAAGCTTAAATTTCGGTACAAAAGCATCACTTTAGGCACTTTAAACTCTAGGCACTGAATAGTTGCTTAAATTTTATGTTAAATACTTTTAGAGTAATATTTGAAAATTAAATGAAGAAATTAAAAGGCATAGATAAAATTATTTTCTTCTTTAATTCGCTTATAGCTACAATGCTTTTGTTGTCCTATCTATTGCCTTATGTAGAACCAAAACACTTCGCATATGTATCGGTTTTAAGTTTGGCAGTGCCATTGTTAATAATTTTAAATGTATTATTTGTATTGTATTGGTTTCTTAAATTTAAAAGACAACTCATCGTTTCGCTTTTTGTATTGATGGTTGGTTATACTCATGTGTTTTCGTTATATAAATTTTCTTCATCGAAGAATATTGAGGATGATAATAATGTAACGGTAATGAATTATAACATTAGGTTATTTAACCTTTATAATTGGATTCCGGTAGATGATATAGAAACACAAATCGTTGAATTAATAAAAGAAGAGCAACCCGATATTATTTGTTTTCAAGAATACTTTCCTCATGATAATGTAGATTTCTCTTTTTATAAATACAAATATGAAGAGCTTTCCGGGCAAAGAGTAAAAAACGGACAAGCTATATTTTCAAAATATCCTATAATAAAATCTGGCTCGATAGATTTTCCGAATACAGATAACAATGCTATTTATGCAGATGTGGTTAAAGGAATTGATACTATTCGTATTTACAATGTGCATTTACAATCTTCGGGTGTTAATACTGAAATTGAAAACTTAAACAAAGAAAGTTCTGAACGTTTGCTAAAACGTGTCGCCAAGACATTTAAAAGGCAACAATCTCAAACGGAATTATTTTTAAGCTACAAGGAAAAATCTCCTTATAAAATGATTATTTGTGGCGATTTTAACAATACACCTTATTCTTATGTGTATAGAAAAATTAAAGGCGATTTGGTTGATGCTTTTCAAGAAGCTGGTAATGGGTTTGGACGTACTTTCGATTTTAAATATTTTCCGGTACGAATAGATTTTATTTTAGTTGATAAATCCTTTAAAATTAATGGGTTCAAAACCTACAAAGAAAAATTGTCTGACCATTATCCTATACTTACCAAAGTGAGTTTACATTAATAAGCAATCTATTTTATCTGCAAAAATGTGAATAACCAATCCCAAACCTATTCGCCTTGTTTTCTTCGGAAACAATAGCAAAACATACAATCCAATTGCGATATAAGAATGTAGTGGATGAAAGTTAATACTGCATCTGATTGGATTAAAAATTGGTGTTGCCAACAAATGGTCTAAATCTATAAACATCGCACACATCATAATTATATAAGCGTGTTTCCAATTTGGTTTAAAGAAAATATACGCTACTAAAAGAGGAAGCAGAAAGTGCATTCCATAATGTAATACAGGCTGAATCATTACACAATTAATTTTTGAGATTGCAAATAGTTAACAGCGTTTGGACCTTCATTAAATAGTAAGTCTAAAATGCTTAAGTTGTTTTTAAAACCATATTTTGAATCGAATACTTGTGTATATGCACTAAACAGTTGCCCTTGTTCCAGCTTTGTATTTGCCAGATGTCTTAAATCTGTTTTGTCATCAGTAATATTTTGATAAGATTCTGTTTTTGAAAATTTTAAATCCAGTTGCAAACAATCATAAATCACGTTAAGGCATTTAAAGTTAAAATCTAAAAGATAGGTTTCTTTATAATCAAATAAAGGCTGAAGTTCGTCTTGGTAAAATTCAAAAAAAGGAGAAGTACTGTATGCACTTTGTAAGGACTTCCAGTGTTGCGTTTGCCAATTGGTTTCATTAGCAATTTTTATATCTTTAAATTTTTGACGATTTTTTTGTGTAAATACAACAGGAATACTTAAAATTAATATTCCGTTAGCTGCATAAATAGAGGTTCGATTTCTAAAGGTTTGTTTTTGGTAATTATCTTCGACTTCAAAAGTTATAGATTCAGCATTTATCATACCCACAAAATATGAGATATTAGGAAAGTATGTTGGATGAAGAAGAATGCTCATTTGTTTAAATGGAACGCTGATGTTACTCTCTCTTTTCTTATTGATTTTTAAAGGAATCGTTGAACCTAAAGGTTTCGCTGATTTTTTATGATAAAACTTGATTACCGAACACTGATTACTGAACACTGATTACTGAACACTGATTACTGAACACTAATATCATTACCCATTCCTCCGTTTTCGCCATTTATTAAATCCATACCAACCAAGTAGCACAATTAGAAACGGAATTAAATACGACACTCGTTTACCACTTCCATGAACCGTTGAAAACACACGATCCCAACGTATTTTCCAATTTTTTATACCATCGTTAATGCCATCAATACTCATCCAGATAAATACTGGTTTGCCGACAACATGATCGAAAGGTACAAATCCCCAGAATCTGGCATCAATAGAGTTATGACGATTGTCTCCCATCATCCAATAGTAATCTTGCTTAAAAGTATAGGTGGTTGATAATTCACCATTAATATAAATCTGATTGCCTTCAATTCGCAAATCGTTATGTTCATACTCGGTTATTACTCGCTTGTAAAGTGGTAAAACTTCAAGATTAATATCTATGGTTTTTCCAGATTCTGGAATATAAATCGGACCGAAAAAATCAACATTCCAATTATAATTAGGATTTTGAGGAAATAACCTTGGATTTCTTACACCTTCTTCCTTTAAAATTCGAGTAACACTACTAACATTAGGGTGGTTCTTGAATTTCTTTATGGTTTCGTCTCCAATAGCTACAAATTTATAAGTATTTTGATTGTTTATGATTCCAAATGGATCGGTTATTTTATACAGATCGTACATTTGTTTTTTGCTAAACTGATTGGTTTTTGGTTGTACATAATAAGAAAACTGTATTTCGGCACGATCTGGTAATACATTTTGTTTCCCATTAATATACACATAGCCATCCCAAACTTCCAACGTATCTCCAGCAATTCCAACACAGCGCTTTACAAGGTTGGTTTTTTTATCTATTGGTTTGTAGTAGTTTCTGTCAGGAAAGAAATTATTCATATCCAACAAGGTATCTACAGGTTGATTAAATACCACAATCTCGTTACGTTTTATTTTTTGAAAACCTGGAAGCCTCAAATATGGCAACTGTAATTTGTTTATCCATGAAGTTTTTCTTTTAGTGAAATCATCATTGAATAGGTATGATTTCTTTTTCAAAACAGGAATTGTATCGTGTACCATTGGTGCAGCTACAGTAGTCATAGGTACTCTTGAACCATAATGAAATTTACTTACAAACAGAAAATCGCCAACCAATAAGGATTTTTCTAAAGAAGAAGACGGAATAACATAAGGCTGAATAAAATAAGTATGTACAAGTGTTGCAGCAACTATGGCAAAGAGTATTGAACTCACCCAATCTCCAGATGCATTTTTAGGATGAAGGCTTCTGTTTTCTACATATTTAGCATCAGTAAAGTAATTAATATAGTAGTTATATAAACCAAAAGTAACAACAGCTAAAAAGGTGTCTAAAGATGTATTCTTACCAAAACTACGAGCAGTTTCTACCCATACTACAGGAAACATAATAAGGTTGATAATCGGTAAGAAAAGTAAAATCGTCCACCAAGGTGAGCGATTGATGATTTTCATTAATATAATAGCATTATATACAGGAACAAATGCTTCCCAAGGTTGTCGACCTGCTTTAATATATAATTTCCACGTGCCTAATCCATGCACAACTTGAATTATTAAGAAAAATATTAGCCATTGTGTTAATGTCATAATCGTAATTTTTTGTTGTTAGTAATTAAATGGTTAAGTATGTTACAAATCAAATACATCTTAACCAATATTTAACACATCATTCATAGTGAAAACGCCTTTTTTGTTTAAAAGCCATTCGGCTGCAATAATTGCACCTAAAGCAAATCCATCTCTGTTATGAGCTGTGTGTGTTATGTTTAAAGAATCTACTTTAGATTCGTAATTAATACTATGTGTTCCAGAAATATTTTCGATGCGTTTTGCTTCAATAGGAATTCTTTTAGCTTCAATAGTTGTATCTAATTTCCAATTTTTATAATTAGAATTTTTTATAATTCCTTCAGCTAAAGTAATTGCCGTTCCGCTTGGCGCATCTAATTTTTGAGTATGGTGAATTTCTTCTATACTCACATTATATTGAGATAAATTTGTCATCATTTTAGCTAAATATTTATTCAGCTCAAAAAAGATATTTACACCTAAACTAAAATTGGAAGCATATATAAAAGCACCATTTTTTTCTAGACATAAATCAGTAACAGAATCATAATCATCCAACCAACCTGTTGTTCCCGAAATAACCGGAATACCATGTTGCAAACAATTATAAATATTTGCAACTGCGACACTTGGCACACTAAAATCTATAGCAATCTCAGCGAGAGAAATATCGAAAGAAGATGTGTTTTTATCAACTTTTAAAATAATATCATGACCTCGTTGTAAAGCAATTTTCTCAATTACTTTTCCCATTTTTCCGTAGCCAAGTAATGCTATTTTCATATATTAAAATTGAAAATTTAAAGTTAACCCCAAATTTGTAGTAGCATCTAATTCGTTAAAATTAAAGTGGGGTTTTATCGCTAAGTTTTCATCTACATTATATTGCAATAAATGCGCATCTACATTAGCATCAATAATATTTAAAGCATAAATACCTAAGGTTATTAATAGCGAAACTTCTCTGTTACGATTTAAAAAGCGCTGAGCTCTTATAAGTGCATCATTAGATATACTTGGTGTTGATAAAGGATTGTCATTGATGTCTGTTCCCCAAAATTCATCAGTATTAAAACCAGCCAATCGACTTTTATAAGCATCTCTATAACGGTGGTATTCTTTATCGTTGTCTAAATAAAAATAAATTCCAGTACCAAGAGCAGCGTAAATTACAGGGATTTTCCAATATTTTTTATTATAAGCTTGTCCCAATCCGGGAAGTATAGCAGAATAAAATGCAGCTTTGGCCGGTGACAAAGGATCTATTGGTGCACTAGATGTAGAATCTAAAATCACAATATTTACTCCCAATTCACCTTCAATATTTTCTTCTTGAGCAAAAGATATTATAGGAAATAATAATAATAATAAGAGAAATTTACTTCGCACCTTTAGCCATTTTTTTTATTCTGTTAAAATCTTCTTCCGAATGAAATGGGATAGTAATTTTACCACTTCCATTCTTTAAAATTTTAACGCTTATTCTTTGTCCAAAGTATTCAGAAATCGTTGCAATTCCATCTTTAACATAATTTGGGATATTCTCTTGTCTCGGTGTAGAAATGACTTTATGTTCTTTGTAATTTTTAACGAGTTGCTCGGTTTGCCGAACCGATAATTTTTGAGAGAGTATTTTTTCGTAAATCTCTAACTGTTTATTCTGATTTTCAATATTAATAATTGCACGGCCGTGTCCCATTGAAATAAAACCATCTCGCATTCCAGTTTGGATAATTGGGTCCAATTTTAACAAGCGTAAATAGTTAGAAATTGTAGAGCGTTTTTTACCAACACGAATACTCATTTGTTCTTGAGTAAGCTTAATATCGTCTATTAAACGTTGGTATGATAAAGCAATTTCAATAGCGTCCAGATCTTGTCGTTGAATGTTTTCAACCAATGCCATTTCTAACAATTCTTGGTCGTTTGCTATACGAATATAGGAGGGAATGGTTTCTAAATTAATTAATTTTAAAGCTCTTAAACGACGCTCACCAGAAACTAGTTGGTATTTGTTAAAGCCAGTTTTTCGTACTGTAATAGGCTGGATAACTCCAAGTTCTTTAATTGAAGATGCTAATTCTCGCAACGATTCTTCATTAAAATTAGTACGAGGTTGAAACGGGTTTACTTCAATAGAATCAATTGGAAGTTCTATAAAATTACCAACAACCTTATCGGCATTTTTATCTAAAATGGATTGAATATCGTTTGAAGGATCTTGTAAAAGTGCAGACAAGCCTCTACCTAGTGCTTGCTTTCTAGTTGCCTTAGCCATTAATCTGTATTTTTATTGATAATTTCTTTAGCCAAACTTAAGTAATTCGCAGCACCTTTACTACTTACGTTATAATTAATTATACTTTCTCCAAAACTAGGAGCTTCACTCAAACTTACATTACGCTGTATAATGGTTTTGAAAACCATATCGTCAAAATGTTTCTGTACTTCTTCAACAACTTGATTTGATAATCGCAAGCGGGAATCATACATTGTAAGTAATAAGCCTTCGATGTCGAGTTCAGGATTATGAATTTTCTGAATGCTTTTAATTGTATTTAAAAGTTTACCGAGACCTTCAAGAGCAAAATATTCACACTGTATAGGAATTATTACAGCATCAGCAGCAGTTAATACATTAAGCGTAATTAATCCAAGAGAAGGTGCGCAATCAATTATAATATAATCGTAAGCAGACTTTAAATGAGAGATTGCTTTTTTAAGCATATATTCTCTTTGTTCTAGATCTACAAGTTCAATTTCTATGGCAACCAAATCTATATGAGAAGGTATAATATCTACATTTGGAGCGCTTGTTTTAATAATGCATTCCTCTGCCGAACTCGAGTGTTCTAATAACTGGTACGACCCTATTTCTACATCGTTAACATCAACACCAAGCCCTGAAGTTGCATTAGCTTGAGGGTCGGCATCTATTAACAATACTTTTTTTTCGAGTACTCCAAGTGAAGCAGCAAGATTAACTGAAGTTGTAGTTTTTCCAACGCCTCCTTTTTGATTGGCAATTGCAATGATTTTACCCATTAAATGATTTGGTTTTTATAGGCGTAAAAATACAATTATTTACGAGTTTTAAAAATGGAACTTGTTAACATAAGTGAGTCGTCCTAAAATAGGTTGGCCGTTTTTAATAAAATTAAATCAGGCCAGAGAAGTTGACTTTTCTGGTTTTTTGTTGTGTATAAAGGTAGTGTTTTCATATTAAGACCCAAATGTGGTCTTTTATTATTATAAGTTTCTATCGATTCTTTTATTAATTGTTTTAACTCCTTAGCATTATTACATTTATACATTAAAAATCCCTGTTTTAAAATACCGTTTATACGCTCAGCTAGTGCATTTTGGTAACAATCATATCCATCGGTCATTGATGGTTTTACATTATTTTTCTTTAAAGCATCTTGATAGATAGAAGCGCAGTATTGCAATCCCCGACCTGAATGGTGTATTAAGGTCTGTTTAGAGTTTCTTTTCTTTACAGCCATATTAAATGCTTTTACTACGTTTTCGGCACTCATATCATCACTTAGTTTATAGCCTACAATTTTTCTACTATAAGCATCTGTTACTAAAGATAAATAGTGTGTTCGCTCTCTACTTTTAATATAAGTGATATCACTAACAAACACATGCTCTGGTCGTTGTGGTATAATCTGACTCGTCCTAAAATATGTATACACAAAACAACAAGTATATGTATAAAAACTAATCAGATGAACTTAAGGTTAGTTAGACATGATGAGAAGTCAATAAATAATATATCAAAAACTAAAAATTCAGTGAACTTTTTAGTTGAAATGAAGGATGATTTTGGTGATCATGGAATTGTATCATTATTGATGCTAAAAGAATATAAAGAAAAAAATGGAGCTTTTTTAGATACATTTTTAATGAGTTGTAGAGTTTTAGGTAGAGATATGGAATCTATGATTTTTATAAAACTAAAGCAAGATTTATTAAAAATGGGATATAATACATTATATGCTAAGTTTATCTCAGGAGAAAGAAATACTCCTGCAACGAAATTATTAGATAATTTGAATTTTGATGTTGATAAGCACGAGAAAAATATCACATATTATTCAGTTGATATTAAAAGCTGGAAAATCAACAATAGTAATGAAATAAAAAAAATATATAAACTATGAGGGAAAAACTACTAAATACATTTAGAGAAACTTTTCCAGAAGCAAATTTTGAGTACAAGGATTTCGAATCCTTAGAAATTAATTCTGTATCTGAATGGGATTCAATGGGTAATTTAAACTTATTGATGAATGTTGAATCAACTTTTGACATTAGATTAACGTCAGAAGAACTTTCAGAAACAAAATCAATAAAGGAAATTTTAAATATTTTAAATAAAAAATAGGTGTTATTAAGTGTTGAAGATATTTTTAAGATTTTAAAAAAAAACGGTATAAAAAAAGGTGACAATATTTTTTTACATATTGATGCTTTTGTTACAGCATTTATTGTTGGGAGTTCTCTTGAAAAAAAGATAGATAATTTAATTTGTGGATTTATTAACTACATAGGTCCAAATGGCACATTGATTTTACCTACTTTTTCTTATAGTTCTACAAAAAATCAACCTTTTAATCCTTTAACAACAAAAAGTGATGTAGGAATAGTAACAGAATATTTTAGAAAAAAGAAAAATATATTGAGATCGTCAAATCCAATATTTAGCGTTGCATCTGTTGGGAAATTATCAGAGGATTTTCAAAAATCATCAACCTCTGATTGCTTTGGAAAAGGAACATGCTTTGATTTAATGTATAAAAATAATTTTTGGATAATTACTTTAGGATGCTCTTTTGATAGAATAACATTCATTCATTATGTTGATCAGTTTAATAACGTGAGTTATAGATATTTTAAGAATTTTAAGTCAATTATTATTAATAATTCAAAGAATATTGAATCTAGTATAAAATATTTTGTTAGAGATCTAAATAGGCAATCCAGTGTTAAATTAGATAAACTTAAACAAAGATTAGATGAATTGGGTTTTTTAAGTAGAGATCAAATTGGTAGAGCTAATTTTTTGGCTGTTAAGTCAGTTAATTTTTTTAATGTTGCTAATGAAATGATTAGTATTAAAGAAAATATACATATTATAGAGGGTAATGATGGAATTTAATCATATTGGAATTTTTGTTAAGTCATTGGAAATAGGTAGACAAATATTAACAGAAACTCTTCAAATCAAGAATTGGTCAGAACCAATCGTTGATAGCATACAGGGTGTAACAGTTCAATTTGGATATGATTCAACTGATATATGTTATGAGTTAGTTGCTCCTAATGCAAAAGTTAATCCAGTTGATAATGTTTTAAAACAAGGTAAAAATATACTTAATCATGTAGCATATAAAGTTGACAATATTGATCAAGCTATTAAAAAACTTCAGGATTTAAACAATATTTTAATTAGTGGACCAGTTAAAGCAAAAGCTTTTAATGATAAAAAAATTGCTTTTTTATTTACAAAGCTCAGGTTTATTATTGAATTAATAGAAAAATAAATATGAAAAAAATTGATAACATAATGTATAGATGGGCATCTGATTTGTTCCCAATAAATAGGAGCATAATGGGAGATGGTGTTAGGGAAACCTTATCATATTTTAAAAAAGACAGAAATTAACTTTTCTTTGCTCTAATCATCATTTCTAATTGATCCCACATTTCTTTAGGAATGTCTTCCAGCATATTAAATTCACCGGCCCCTTTAAGCCATTCTCCACCATCTATGGTTATAACTTCGCCATTTATATAAGAAGAGAAATCTGAAACTAAATAGGCAGCGAGATTTGCCAATTCCTGATGTTCTCCAACACGTTGTAAAGGTACTTTTTTAGATATATCGAATTTATCTTTAAGATTTCCAGGCATTAATCTATCCCAAGCACCTTTTGTAGGGAATGGTCCTGGAGCAATAGCATTAAATCGCATGCCATATTTTGCCCATTCTACAGCAAGACTTCGTGTCATTGCTAACACACCGGCTTTTGCGGTTGCACTTGGTACTACATATCCAGAACCTGTCCAGGCATATGTAGTTACAATGTTTAAAACAATAGTATTTCTTTGTTTTGTGGCAATCCAATGTTTGCCAAAAGCCAAGGTACAATTTTTAGTGCCTTTTAAAACGATATCAATAATTGTATCGAAAGCATTTGCAGATAAACGTTCGGTTGGTGAGATAAAATTTCCAGCAGCATTATTAAGTAATACATCTATTCTATCAAATTTGTCTATTACAGCTTTATGCATTGTCAAAACCTGATCGTAATGTCGGACATCACATTGAATAGGTAAACAATTTCCACCCGTTTCTACTTCAAGTTCTTTAGCTGTATTTTGTAGTTTTTCTAAATTCCTTGATGTAATTGCTACGTTTGCACCAAGTTCTAAAAAATATTTAGACATTGCCTTACCCAAACCACTACCTCCACCAGTTACAACTATGGTTTTTCCTTTTAAGGCATTATCGCGAAGCATTTTTTGTGTGTATTTCATAAAAGAATCTAAATTTAATCTATCAATATCTCCAAAATATTTATAGCTGCATCACTAATTTTGGTTCCAGGTCCAAAAATTGCAACTTACAAATTAGTAAGTTGCTATATGGTAAGCTTTATTTGAGCAATTAAAATTCCCAAAATCTCTATGCTTTATCGTGAAGAATTTTTTTTGTGTTGTTCATAAAAGAATCTAAATTTAATCTATTAATATCTCCAAAATTTTAATAGCGGCTTCGCTAATTTTAGTGCCAGGTCCAAAAACTGCAATGGCACCAGCATCAAATAAATATTGGTAATCTTGTTTTGGGATGACACCACCAACCACCACCATAATATCTGCACGACCATAGTTTTTAAGTTCTTCTATAACTTGAGGTACAAGCGTTTTATGTCCAGCAGCTAAAGATGATATGCCAAGAATGTGCACATCATTTTCTACAGCTTGTTTTGCAACCTCTTGAGGTGTTTGGAATAGAGGTCCAATATCCACGTCAAAACCAACATCGGCATAACCAGTAGCGACAACTTTGGCGCCTCGGTCGTGACCGTCTTGTCCCATTTTAGCAATCATGATACGTGGTCTGCGACCATCTTGTTCGGCAAATTTATCGGCAAGTTCTCTTGCTTTTTTAAAGGATTTATCGTCTTTTATTTCTTTACTATACACCCCGCTAAATGATTTTATTTGAGCTTTATAACGTCCGAATGCTACTTCGAGTGCGTCGCTAATTTCGCCTAATGTGGCTCGTTTACGAGCAGCTTCAACAGCTAAAGTTAGTAAATTCTTGTCCTCATACAAATGAGGATCTTTTAAATTTGTATTAAAAGCTTTTGCCGTTTCGGTTAATTTTGTTAGAGTTGCTTTAACTTTATCTGAATTACGTTCGGATTTTATTCTGTTTAGTCGTTCTATTTGTTGGCTACGAACTGTTTGATTATCGACTTCCAAAGTTTGTATTGGGTCTTCCTCTTCAAGCCTGTATTTATTAACACCAACAATTATATCCTGACCAGAATCTATACGTGCTTGTTTGCGAGCAGCTGCTTCTTCTATTCTAATCTTTGGAATTCCAGCTTCAATAGCTTTAGTCATACCACCAAGTTCTTCAATCTCTTCAATAAGTTGCCAGGCTTTTTGTGCGATATCATGTGTTAGTTTTTCAACATAATAACTTCCAGCCCAAGGATCGACCGTTTTAGTTATTTTAGTTTCTTCCTGCAGATAAATTTGTGTGTTTCTGGCAATTCTTGCCGAAAAATCTGTAGGTAGAGCAATGGCTTCATCTAAAGCATTTGTGTGTAAACTTTGTGTGCCACCAAAAACTGCTGCTGTAGCTTCTATACACGTTCGTGCCACATTATTAAATGGGTCTTGTTCAGTTAAACTCCAACCACTTGTTTGACAATGTGTACGCAGTACCAAAGACTTTGGATTTTTAGGATTGAATTGTTTAAGCACTTTAGCCCAAAGCATTCGTGCTGCTCTCATTTTAGCAATTTCCATAAAGTGGTTCATCCCAATTCCCCAGAAAAATGAAATACGTGGCGCAAAAGTATCGATGTTTAATCCAGTTTTTAATCCAGCGCGAATATATTCCAAACCGTCGGCAAGTGTATAAGCCAATTCGATATCGCAAGTGGCACCAGCTTCCTGCATATGGTAGCCAGAAATACTGATGCTGTTGAATTTTGGCATTTTTTTACTTGAATAATCTAAAATATCTGAAACTATTTTCATAGATGAGGAAGGTGGATAGATATAAGTATTTCGTACCATAAACTCCTTTAAAACATCATTTTGTATAGTTCCAGAAAGTTGCTCGGGTTTTACACCTTGTTCTTCGGCAGCAACAATATAAAATGCCAGGATTGGTAAAACAGCGCCATTCATAGTCATAGAAACCGACATCTTATCGAGCGGAATCTGGTCGAATAGAATTTTCATATCTTCAACACTATCAATAGCAACTCCTGCTTTTCCAACATCGCCAATCACCCGTTCGTGGTCGCTATCATAACCACGATGTGTTGCCAGATCAAATGCTATTGAAAGTCCTTTTTGTCCTGCTTCTAAATTGCGTTTGTAAAACGCATTACTATCTTCGGCTGTGCTAAAACCTGCATATTGGCGAATGGTCCAAGGCCGACGTACATACATTGTTGAATATGGTCCACGAAGATATGGTGAGATTCCTGCTACAAAATTTAGATGCTTTAAACTACTAATATCGTCTTTTGTGTAAGTGGATTTTATAGCAATACCTTCAGCAGTTAAAAAAGATTTTTGCGTTTCTGATTTCAGATGCTTTGCTTCTGATTTAAGAGTTATATGTTGCAGATTTTTTCTTGACATTTTTACTTAAATAACTCAAGGTTGTTTTTAATTATTTTTTCCGAACCTTCTTCTCTTAATTTTTTTTTTGCAATATTTTTTCTATTAGTTTTAATACTTTCCTCTAGATTATTAAAGTCAACATTTAAAATTCTTGCATAAAAAGTGTCTAAAACCAAGTATGTTTCAAATGCTTTATCATCCTTAATTCTTTTGTCTGCCCATTTGAGAGAAGCTAAAAACACTTCAGAACTAAATGTATTTGAGTTTCTTAAAAAATCGAATAAATTTTTCAATTCTAAATCTATTAGATTTTTACTAATGCAGTCCATTATAGGGTGATTAAAATTTAAGATGGTTTTATCATTCTTTGTAATCCAAAGACTTGTTTCGTTTTTGAGAATGTCACGTAATTTAATTATATGTGGATTTATATATTCTATAGCTGGTAAACGATTTGTAATGGAAATTTTCCAGTAATTATTTAACCCATTATGAACAGATTTTGGTCCTTGAAAAATATAATATTCTTTTAAGTATTCTTCAAAAGCGTAAACAGCTTCTTTAATAAGTTCCATATCTACAGAAGAACATTTAAATAAGTCGTCATTGTTATCATATTTGTATTCAAATTTCGGCTCTTTATTACAACTTATTAATAGCAAAATAGTTAAGGTAGATATTATAATTATTTTCATGTTTTTTCGGTTTTTAATCGTTTTTGTTCTAATGTTTCGGCTAAACGTTTTTCTATAATAGGTTCTATTAATGTCTTTCTAACTTTTGTTTTTACAAAAGGATATAATTCTAAGTCATGTTTCATTTTATCTGTTGTGTTTGGATGTTTATTAGTTCCTAACAATATCTCTTCATTATTATTAAATAGCTTTTGTTCTTTGATACCACTTTCTTTTATTTTTCGTTGGATAATACCTTCTTTTAATTGCTTTAAAAACCCACCATTAGCTTCAATATTTTTAAATAACACCAATGCTTTTTCAGCCATTTGTTGTGTTAAACTTTCAATATAATATGAGCCATCAGCTGGATTATTTACTTTATTAAAATAACTTTCGTGCTTTAATATTAACAACTGATTTCGGGAAATACGTTCTCCAAATTCGTTGTCTTTATGGTACACTGAGTCGTAAGGTAGATTGCTAATTGTATGAGCTCCACCAAGTATTGCGCTCATACATTCGGTTGTTGTGCGTAGCATATTGGTGTTGTAATCGTAAATGGTTTTGTTACGTTTTGTTGGTGTAGCGTAGATGTGACAAGTAGAAACATTCTCACTATACTCTGACGCTAAAGTTTTCCATAATAATTGTAATGCACGAAGTTTAGCAATTTCGAAGAAATAATTGGTGCCAACAGAAATATTAAAGTTAATTTGATGGATCACTTTTTCACCAAAATGATTTAGGTATTCATTGGCATGAGCTAATCCATAAGCCAATTGCTGAACCATATTGGCTCCTGCATTTTGGTATAAAGAGACATCTATTGATAAAAGAGAAGTAGATTGCTTGGTAGAACTTGCAATGATATTATTAAGGATTTCGTGATCTCTATTTAGGTTATAATACCAATTTCCTGTTCTTGCTAAATTACCTATAATGTCAATGTTAAAATTGATTTTTCCTTCGATAGGAATGGAAACAAATTGTTTAACGAACTCTTCGGAAAGGAATTGTAATTCAAAATGTAGTGGAGTAGAAGTAAGGTCAATATCTTTAAGTAATTCATCTATTGAAATATCTTCAGAAGGAATAATAAATTTTATACTATTTGCACCTCTACTTAATACATCTAATGCTTTTGTATTAGCTTGTTCTTCATCGGAAACATAAACTGTTTGGCAAATTTTCCACGAGGTAACTTTAGCACTTGAAACTTGTGGTAGGGTTTTAAATTCATCGGCATGATAAAATGGTTTTACATCAATGCCTTCAGGAGAATTCCAAATTAAAGCCTCGTTATAATCGTCACCTTTTAAATCTAATTGAATTTTTTGTTTCCAGGCTTTTGCTGAAACACTTTTATACTCATTAAACAACAATTTACTCATCCTTTTTCTGTTTTGAAATGCTATCTTCGTATTCGATTAAGTAAATTTCTTCATTATCTTTTTTCATATAATACTCCTCACGTCCATATTTTTCTAAACCTTTATCATTGCTCAATTTTTCTATTTCTTTGTTATCTTTCTCTTGCTCTCTTTTATAATATTCTTTTTCTTCTTCAAGATCTTTAATGTCATTATTTAATTCGTTATTAATAAACCACGAATTACTATCAAAAAAAAGCATCCAAATAGAGAACATAATTAAAATGAGAAGAAAAATATTTTTAAATGGCTTTAAAAACCGCTTATATTTTTGTTGAGATTTAGGCATTTATAATTTTTCGTTAATAATTATTCTTACGATATCTACTGCAACTGTATTGTAATTGTTATTTGGAATAATGATGTCAGCAAACTCTTTTGTAGGTTCAATAAATTGGTCATGCATAGGCTTTAAAGTATTCTGATAACGAGATAATATTTCCTTGAGACTTCTTCCGCGTTCAGCTATATCACGTTTTAAACGACGTATTAAGCGCTCATCACTGTCGGCATGTACAAATATTTTAATATCGAACATATCTCTTAATTTAGGATTTGTAAGAATTAAAATACCTTCAACAATCATTACTTTTCTTGGATGTGTTAAAATAGTATCTCCTGTTCTATTGTGCTTTACAAACGAATAAACGGGTTGATGTATTGGATTATTTTTTTTAAGTTCTTTTAAATGTGAAACCAATAATTTGAAATCTATGGATCTTGGGTGATCAAAATTAATTTTTATACGTTCTTCATACGTTAAGTGCGATGTGTCTGTATAATATGAATCTTGAGAAATAACGCCAACTACACCTTCAGGAAGCTCTTTTAAAATTTGATTTACAACCGTTGTTTTACCACAACCTGTTCCTCCAGCAATACCTATAATAAGCATGATAAATTTTTATAATTAGTATTGCAAATTTAGGCAAATAGTTATCAATTTATTTTTTTGATATTAGAAACTTCTTCGATTGTAATTATTTCACCATTTTTATTTCCCCAACTGTTTGTAATATAATTCATAACATCTGCAATTTCTTGGTCAGATAAACCTAAAGTTGCCATAAATCCATTATATTTTTTTCCATTAACAGTTATTTCTTTGTTAAGACCAAATTTTATACTTCTAATACTTGCGACTCGTTTTTCCATTAAAAAATCGGAATTTTCTAATGGTGGAAACACGTTAGCGATACCTTTTCCTGAAGGTAAATGGCAAGACATACAGAAATCGGAATATATTTCGTTTCCACGTTTGATACTTTCTTTTAATGTGTCGTCCTGTATATTATTAATAAATAGTGTAGAAATTAAGGCTATGCATACAACTAAAAATACTTTCATGTGTCTAAATCTATTGTTTTCAACAGTTAGATGGAACATCCTATAATAATTCCCTTGTGTTTCGAGATTTAGTTATGGATGTTTCTTAATATTTATTGGTCTCAAAAATAGTTAAAACTATGCACTTTTGCATATAGTTATAGCTTCAAAAATATTTCAGAATCATAAAGTCGGAAGACCGAAGACTGAAGACCGATGACCGATGACCGAAGTGAGCATCCGTCATCGGTCTTCTGACTTCAAACTATAAGAGCTTAATACTGAAACGAATTTAATTCATTGTCAAACCGATGACACTTTAGTCGATAGTGGTTTATTTTTTAGGATTAATCTTTACGATACCAACACCTTCCATTGCTACATAAATGTAACCATTTGGTCCTTGTTTCACGTTTCTTACGCGACCCATTCCTTCAAATAATTTTTCACGTTTTATTACTTTATCATTTTTAAGTTCTAAACGTTCTAAATATCTAAATTTTAATGAACCAACTAACAAATTCC
>RDRZ01000007.1 GCA_003709165.1 Flavobacteriaceae bacterium PRS1 | reverse complement strand
AGATTTAGGAGCATCCATTTTAAGATCTTGAGTTACTTCAGTTTTGGAGACATCAGAATCCACTTTAAAGTTTTTTACAATTGCTGAAACATCAGTTCCTTTTGGACCTATAATAACTAATAGTGCATCTACTTTTGCAGTGTCTCCTTCTTGTAATCCAATATACAAAAGTGTACCTTCATTAAAAGATTCAAATTCCATAGTGGCTTTGTCTGTTTCAATTTCGGCAAGGATATCGCCTTCAACAATTTCGTCGCCAACTTTTTTAAGCCAAGCTGCAACCGTACCTTCTTCCATAGTATCGCTTAATCGTGGCATGGTTACAATTATAACGCCTTCAGGCAACTCAACTTTTTCTTTAGATTCTTTAGACTCATCGACTGAACTCAGAGTGACATCTTCTTTTATTGTTTTCGAATCTTCAGAAGTGTTTCTGTTTAATAATTCAGAAATATCTTCTCCTTTTTCACCAATAATAGCAAGTAATTCATCTACTTTAGTTGTTTCCCCTTCTTGAACTCCAATATGCAATAAAATGCCTTCGTGAAAAGATTCAAATTCCATTGTGGCTTTGTCCGTTTCAATTTCAGCCAGAATATCGCCTTCAACAATTTGGTCACCAACTTTTTTAAGCCAAGAAACAACAGTGCCTTCTTCCATTGTATCACTTAAACGTGGCATGTTAATTATTTCTGCCATAGCTTATAATTTATGTTTTAAAAATGGATAGTCTTCTTGCTCATATACGATATCATACATTAAATTCTTCTCTGGATATGGAGACTCAACTGCGAATTTTTCGCATTCTGCAACTTGTTCTTTAACGCGCTTATCTATTTTTAATAAATCCTCTTCTGTTGCATATTTCTTTTGAAGAATAATATCTTTTATCTGTGTTATTGGATCGATTTTCTTGTATTCAGCTACTTCATCTTTGGTTCTGTAATGTTGAGCATCGCTCATTGAATGACCTCTGTAACGATAGGTTTTCATTTCTAAAAATGATGGTCCATCGCCACGACGTGCTCTTTCGATTGCTGTGTTTATAGCTTCTGCAACTTTTACAGGATTCATTCCGTCAACAGGTCCAGAAGGCATTTCGTAGCCTAAACCTAATTTCCAAATTTCGGTGTGGTTTGCCGTACGTTCCACCGAAGTTCCCATTGCATACCCATTGTTTTCACAAATAAAAACGACTGGAAGATTCCAAAGCATAGCCAAATTAAAGGTTTCGTGCAACGAGCCTTGTCGTGCAGCTCCATCACCAAAACAGCATAATGTTACAGCATCGCTACCGTGATATTTGTCTCCAAAAGCTATTCCAGCTCCAAGAGGAATTTGTCCACCAACAATACCATGACCTCCATAAAAACGATGTTCTTTAGAAAATATGTGCATGGAACCACCAAGACCATGAGAAGTTCCAGTTACTTTTCCATAAAGTTCTGCCATTACACGTTTTGGGTCAACTCCCATGCCAATTGGCTGTACATGATTACGATATGCAGTAATCATTTTATCCTTGGTTAGATCCATTACATGTAAGGCACCTGCCAAAATTGCTTCCTGACCATTGTATAAGTGAAGAAAACCTCTTACTTTTTGTTGAATATATACTGCGGCAAGTTTGTCTTCAAACTTCCTCCAGAAATACATATCCCCATACCATTTAAGGTAAGTCTCCTTTGTGATTTTTCGCATCTACTAATTAAATTTGATGTTTTTATATTCAACCCTTTTAAACTTTCTCAAATGGAATTGATTTAAACGAACCACAAAAGTAACACTTTGCTTGTTATAGCAAAAAGAGTTATTGAATTAATTCATCTGAAAATCTTATAGTACAGATTTGTCGAATACCAATGGCAGCAAATTTGCTAATGAATTTGATTTAATTACTTTACCTATTTTGCCCATAAAATAGATTTCGATTGGTGATTCCTGTTTTACTTCGTATTCTGCAATGGCTTGTCTACAAGCTCCACAAGGCGGAATAGGGTTAGAAGTTGTTTTGGTTTGTAATCCTGCTGTAATTGCAATTGTTAAAATTTTTATATAAGGATATTGCGCTCCTGCATAATAAATAGCTGTTCGCTCTGCACATAAACCAGAAGGATATGAAGCATTTTCTTGATTGCTTCCTGTAACAACTTCGCCATTCTCTAAAAGTAATGCTGCTCCAACACTAAATTTAGAATATGGTGCATAGGCTTTTTTTCTGGCGTTAACGGCTTGTTTCATTAAGCTCTGAATATTTTCTGGAACTTCTTCTATTGAGTCAAAAATATATAGTGTAGATTCTATTTTTAGTTCTTTCATCTTAGTTTCAATCTATAATATTTATAAAGTTACAAAACTGTTTTAAACAAAAAAATATTGCTTTAAAACAATAGTTTTTTTAATTTTATTTTTGTAAATATATACTAATATTCGCTATATGTTTTAGCTCCAAAATTAAACGTTAAGGAGAAACGCAATGTGCCCTCTAATGGGCTTTGTACTTTTGATGTTGAAAACAAATAGGATAAGTCTATATTAATAGTTGTGTATTTAAATCCTGCTCCTAAAGCAAAGAATTGTCTTGCTCCTTTTTCGTCGCTCTCGTGAAAAAAACCTGCTCGTAGTGCAAATGAGTCTTGATATTGGTATTCTACTCCAAGTGCCCAGGTAAACTCTTTCATTTCTTCTCTAAATCCTCCTGGTGCATCACCAAAGGATTGAAAAACTCCTGTAAGAAAATCTACATCTTGAGACTTCCCTGCAACAATAACGTCATTTTCTTCAGAAATTGGCACGTCTTCACCTGGCATTATATCATTAATATTATCAGGCTCGTCGTAAACACCATTGCCATTATTATCTTCAAATTCAAAAATTGTACCTAAAATTGGAGGTGTTGGAACCAAAAGTTTAGCGACTTCGAGAGTTACTCCAAGTTTGTTATATTCATCAAAAATAAAGTCAAATCCTCCTCCGAGTCTTAAAATAGTTGGTAAAAAGTTTTCTCTTCCAGCATCTTCGTATTTGATTTTTGGACCTAGATTTTGAATAGCAAATCCACCTCTCCATCTACCATTAAAATCATTATACGCATTTTCTTCACTTTGATAATATCCTGATATATCTACCGCAATTGAACTTGCAGCACTTGCATTTGGGTCAACAGCTTGTATTTTTAGGTCTGATCGTATATAACGCAAACCAACAGCCATTGAAAATTGATCTGCCAATCTTAAAGAATAAGATCCATCAATTGTTAATTCATTTGGTTTGGCAATAACTGCATCTGAAAATTCGTCTTGAACTAATTCTATCTCGCCAAGGCTGAAGTATTTAAAGCTAATAGCAAAAGCAGATCTATCGTCAATTCTGTTAAAGTAAGTGAGGTTTCCGAGAAAAATATCGTTAACAAGTCTGCTTAAATATGGTGTATAGCTTATGGCAATTCCTGATTTAGTTTCGGAAAACGCGTATTTTGATTGATTCCACTGTTGCGAATAAGCATCAACCGATGTTGCAACTCCCATATCTCCCAATGCTGCTGCTCTGGCATCATTAGCTATTAGAAGAAAAGGTGTTCCAGTGGTTATCACTCTATTTGCTTCAGATGTAGGATTTGGGGTTTTCACTATTATAGTTTGAGCATCTATTTTTGCAAAAAAACCAATGGTTAATAAAGCTAAAATGTAATTTTTCATAAGTAATATTAATTTATTTTACTGCTATACTTCTTATTAATGAATTGCGCAAATATAATTTATTATTATAGTATAACAAGTTTTTGTATTTTTTCTACTTGTTTATTTAATTGGTTGGAACGTACTGTTAATTTATAAACGTAAACTCCTTTCCCAATTCTATCTCCAAAATCGTCTCTACCATCCCAAATTAAATCTTTTGACAAGGAACTGGTTACTTTATTTCCGCCTGAGGTTTGTCCATTTATAGTTTTAACCAATTTTCCGGAAACGGTAAATATTTGTACTGAAACGTCTAAAACCTGCGAACTATTGTGATTAAACCAAAATTCTGTATAATTAATAAATGGATTGGGATAATTAAGAACATTATTTATAACCAATTCTTCATCTTCATCAAATACAATAAACTGAATTTCGGCTGTTGAAGAGTTGTTATAGACATCCCAAGCCTTTAATGTTATGGTATGTAAACCTGGTTCTAAATCTCTAAAAGGATAAGTTACTGTTCCTCGTTGGAAATCATCTACTTCTGCTATATAATAATCGTTTAACTTTACAGGGTTAGTTTCATCTCCATCTAATATTGCAGATATATCATGGCCAATTCCACTGGATGTATTAATCCCATTTTCATCCTGTAGTTTAACTAAAAGTGTTGGTGCTTCATTGGTTATTCCTCCTGAAACAAAATTTTCATCATTCATAAACAAATTAATGTTTGGACCTTCATTATCTTCAGCAGCATTTGCATTTATACCTCCAATTTTAATATCGTAACTGGCTCCAGATTGATCTTGCAAAGGATTTTCAGTTTTTGCATAAAAACTCACCTTTCCGTTTCCTACTGGAATACCTATATCTCGTGGTACAACAAATTCGAAACCGAACAGTCCATTGGTTACGGTTGCCTGTCCTCTAAAAATAATCTCTCCAAGTGTTTCAAAATCTAATATAATAAGTTGCCCATTAGTATCTCTTGTGCCATCATTTGCCAACGTAGATCTGTTAATATTCTTATCATAAATAGTTGCTGTTAATATCCCATTATAATTAGTCAAAATATTTCCAGATGCGTCTACAACTTCACCTTCAATTTTAGCACGACTTAAGGCTTCCAACACGTCTGTATTTCCTGTAATTGGTACTTCATTTATTTTTGTTAATCTAATATTTGGTTTAGGAAAGGCTAATTTCATGGCTGGATCACCTATAAAGAAAACCAGTCGTCGTTGTGCAATTCCAGAAATAGCAGGATTGTTTTTAGTAAGCCTTAGAGCTTCTGCCATTGAGGGATAATCGTTAGAACCAAAAGCAAATAAATAATCGTCTAATGCTAAGTTAATTGCAACACCAACACTAACAAATATTTGTCGCGTGGTTGTAATTAAGCCAATAGCTCCACCATTTTTATTTCTATACATAAATTCTCCAGCTGTTGTTCTTAAAGGGTTATCGAATTTTGTGTATTCGCAAGTTATTGTTACAAAACAGGTAAACTTGCACAAGTTTCTTACCTCTTGTGCATCTATCTTGTCAAAAATACGCTCTTGTGCTAAACCGTCTTCTCCTCCATGTCCAAAATAGTTTACTACTAAGGCTCCAACTTCCATGGCATCAAAAATTGCTTTATTTACTTCTGGATAACGTTCTCCTCCAGCTGTTGCTTGTTGCACAAAAGCATCGGAATGTATTTTGATAACGTTAATGAAAGGTTTTTCTTGGGTTACAGCATCTGCCATATCATTTGTTACATCTTGTAAAATAGTTTCCCAAGGCTCATCTACATCTTCTGAAATTGCAACAAAACTATTTCTCCAACTTCCATAAGCTTCTTCTGAATAATATATAACCACTTTATCAACAAGTTCCCGTGCTCCTTGTGGTGTTTCTGCTAAAATTCTTCCAACGGCTATATCTAATTTATCGGAAGTTTGCATACTTCCTTCATTGACGTCCATCATTCCATAAAAATCATCAGAAACAAAAGAGCTTGTTAAACTAAAACTACCCAATGAATTCCAGGAAGGAACCACATTTGTATTACCGGAAATTCTGTCTTTATAATCGAAAGATGCATCTCCAAACAAACACAAATATTTTATTCTGTTTTCAGGAGTGCTTGCATTATCATAAACATATTTCACAAAATTTCTAATAGCTGAAATATCCTGATTCCCTGAACTAAATTCGTTATATATTTTGTTTAAAGTAACTACCTTAACATTCAAATTATATTGGTTTCTATTTATTTCTGCCAATCTTTCGGCTTCGGTTTTCATATCTTCTCGAACAATGATAATATAATCTACATCTTGAAACTGACCTTGATCGTTTAAAAAAATAGTGCCTTTTAAATTTTGAATTTCGACACGTGATTGCGAATTTTTTAGTGGTTCAAAATAATCGGAATCATCTACAACTTGATAAACTCTTTGTTCTCCTAATTGTGCTTTAAAGCTAAAAGTAGCATTAGAACCTTCATTAATAAGTGCAGTAACATTATATTTATCTGTAACATCCCAAACTTCATTTATTGTGGAGGCATTAGAAATAACATATTCTCCAATTCCGCTTAATAGTGCGACATCATTATTTTTAAACAAAAATTGATTTCCTGTATGCGTTAATGCACGAGTAGCTTCAATTGAAATATAATCTAAATAGCCGACAGATGAAGGGTTTCCATTATTATTATAATTCAATTCCACAGAAATAGTTCCTGAAGATACAGGTACACTTCCATTAAAAAAGTCTCCGTATGCCAATATTGGATCGTCAATAGCATTGTAAGTGAAATTATCTAAAACATTCCCATTTACTTTTAAAAGCATTGAAGTTTGTACTTCGCCAACAGCTGCTGTATAAACTTTAAGTAATATAGACTCTGAAGTGACTATGTTTTCAAATTCAAAATCGAATAATTTTACATTATCAAAATCAAATCGATCTCCAAACCAACGTCTGCCAAGGCTTGCCAAATTATACTCGTCTATTTCATGAAATTGATAGTCATGAAATGTGTTTATTGTTGTAGTTGGATTACCTATAGGTTCTGACAATGTTTGAATTCGTTTTCCATTTCCTTGTCCTACGTTAATAAAATAATATGTTTTATCGGTAAATATGTTATTATTTGTATTGCTTTCAGCATTAAATCTGTGAGGTCCTTCGGCATAAAATAAAATATGGTCATCGTTATTAAAGGTTCCATCTTCTTCACCAATAAATTTGATTGCGTTTTCGGTTATATCTAACGGAAAGTCAACTGCATTTTCTAATGGTAACATAGTTCCACCATGGCCATAAATCTTTATTCGTCTTGGATCAACACTATTTGTATTAATCCCAAGACTATTTAAAAAGGTTTTAGTGAGTTTAAAAACGCCCGTTGTATCTATATAAAATTTATACCATTCACCCTGACTTAATATTGAGTTTGTAATTTCGTGTGGTCTGGAAGTTGATCTTCCTGTTAATATATTATTGTATGAAACCGTAAAAGAAGTCATTTTTTTGTAAGCTCCATTTTCTTTAATAATTGGAGTGATTTCTAAAAAAGCCCAATTTTTACCTCTTGCAACCGAATTGTTGAATTTTACTTTAACTTTGTTAGGTATCGTTTTAAGGTTTATATCTTTTAAATCGTTTATACTAATTGGAGAAAATGAAGCATTGGTTATTTTAATAGATTCTTCATTAATTAAACCATTAAGCTTCCATTGTGAAATAAATACTAAACCATTTTCGTGACTGTAACTAAAATTCTCTTTATTAAATGAAGGTATTTCTATTATAGAAGAAGATGTAGATAATTTCTGTGTTCCGCTCCATTTAATACTGAAACTTTTTTTTTGGCAATAACTAAAACTAAAAGTTAAAAAAACCAAAGCGAAAATAATTTTTTTCATATTCTATATATTGAACTCGTTTAAACGAATTCATTTATTGTCTTTTAATGGACATCCTGATAATTATCGGGACTGTTCGCTTTTAGCTATTCCCTTTGGTGATAAAATTTTAACATACTCTTTTAATAAAACAATAAACGTGAAAAATAAGATGATAGTATAGCAATTTTAATTAAAATCAAATTTATAATAATAAATCATAAAAATGTCCGTTTTAAAAAGACATAATTTGATGTAAAAATGCTGAAAAGTCCGTTGATATGTACGATAAATAGGATGAAATGCACATTTTTTCATGTTTTTTAATCAAAAAAAGTTGCTTTATTATCTTTAATTACTATATTGCAGCACCAAATATTTAATCTACGTACCTAAAAAGTATTTATATGAAAAACTTTGCACCACTAGGGATAATGTTAGTTATGGCACTTTCTTTATCTACAATTAGTTGTAAAAAATCGTCTAGTTCTAAAAATAGTTCTAGAGCTACTGGCTGGAAAATTAATGCCAGAGAAGGTGGTTTCCAATACAACACTCAATTTAAAGAACAAGAAACAGCACCTGGATTAGTCTTTATAGAAGGTGGAACTTTTACAATGGGAAGAGTACAGGATGATCCGATGCATGATTGGAATAATACGCCAAATCAGCAACACGTTCAATCTTTTTATATGGACGAAACCGAAGTTACTAATATAATGTATTTAGAATATCTGGATTGGATTGCACGAATTTACCCAAGAAATGATCCAAATTTTAAAGCTATTTATGATGGTGCAGTTCCAGATACATTAGTTTGGAGAAACCGATTAGGATATAGTGAAATGATGGTAGAAAACTACTTACGACACCCAGCTTATGCAGAATATCCTGTAGTTGGTGTTAGTTGGATACAAGCCGTAGAATTCGCCCAATGGAGAACAGATCGAGTTAACGAACTTGGTTTACAAAAAGCAGGTTATTTAACCCGAGGAACAGAATATGAAGCTACTGCAGATGCGAATTTTAGTACTGATACTTACATAACTGCTCCAACATTAACTTATGGTGGTAACGACAGTATAATTAACCCTAGTTCAGGACGTGGTAGAAGAGCTCAAGTTACCAAGAATGGAGATACAATTAATGTATATGCTTCAAGAGAAACAGGAGCTATACAATTAAAATACAGACTTCCATCGGAAGCTGAATGGGAATATGCTGCATTAGGAATGTCTGAATTAAGAAGTTATAATGTTTACAGAGGACGTAAAAAGTATCCTTGGGATGGACAATACACAAGATCTGGTAAACGAACACGTATAGGAGATCAGTTAGCAAACTTCAAACAAGGTAAAGGTGATTATGGTGGTATTGCAGGTTGGTCTGACGATGGTGCAGATATTACTCAAGTAGTAAAATATTATGAGCCTAACGATTATGGCTTATACGATATGGCTGGAAACGTTGCCGAATGGGTTGCAGATGTTTACAGACTAATTGTTGACGACGAGTTTAATGACTTTAATTACTTTCGTGGTAACGTTTATACAAAAAAATCGATAAATAACGACGGAACAGTTAAAATTGTAACTATAGACGATGTTGTTTACTATACTTTAAGTAATGGTAAAATTGTAGCAAGATATTTGCCAGGTGAAATTGTTCAAGTTGCTGTAGATGAAAACGAAACATATTTAAGATCTAATTTTGACACAAGCGATCATATTAACTTTAGAGATGGTGATAAAAAATCTTCTCGTTACTTCGAAGACTTTAATGATGATGAAGATGGCGAAATATCTTATACAAGTAAAATGTATAATGCGCCATTGCATAACTTAGAAAAAGATTCTACTGGTAAAATGATTAAAGAATATGACAAAACTAATACCAGAACATCTTTAATTAGTGATGCAGTTCGTGTTTACAAAGGAGGTTCCTGGAAAGATAGAAATTATTGGTTAGATCCAGCACAACGACGTTATTACCCAGAAGATATGGCTACCGACTATATTGGATTTAGATGCGCGATGTCCAGAGTAGGTGCTAAATCTAAAGCAAAACACAAAACTAAAAATTAATATCTTTTGTTTAAAATATATAAGTCCTAACAATTTTTTGTTGGGACTTTTTTATTACATTTATATTTCATGAAAATAAAGAACCTTCACAAGCTGTTTTTAACCTGTAATTCTATTTGTACAGATACCAGAACTATTAAAAAAGACGACCTTTTTTTTGCGCTTAAAGGAGAACACTTTAACGGGAATAAATTTGCTGAAATCGCAATAACTAAAGGTGCAAAATACGCTGTTGTAGATGAAGAAGAATATGTTATTAATTCCGATTATATTCTTGTTGATGATGTGTTAAACACACTTCAACAATTAGCGAGATATAATAGAAAACAATTAAACTTAAAAATAATTGCGCTTACAGGTAGCAATGGTAAAACAACTACTAAAGAACTCATTAATTGTGTACTACAAAAAAAGTACAAGATAATAGCTACTCGTGGTAATTTAAACAATCATATTGGTGTACCACTTACATTATTATCTATGGATGAAAACACCGAAATTGGTATTGTAGAAATGGGAGCAAATCATTTAAAAGAAATTGAATTTTTGTGTGACATAACAAATCCGGATTTTGGTTATATCACCAATTTTGGAAAAGCCCATTTGGAAGGTTTTGGAAGCATTGAAGGCGTTATAAAAGGTAAAAGTGAACTTTATATTCATTTAAAACTAAACGACAAAATCATTTTTATTAATAAAGATGATGTCATTCAAACAAAACAACTTGAAGATTATAAAAACCATTATAGTTTTGGTTCTTCTGATAAATCACCACAAGTGCATATAAAATTTATTGAGGCCAATCCTTTTGTACACATAAAATATAATGGTCTTACTATTAAAAGCAGACTGATTGGAGACTATAATTTTAGCAATATCTCTGCAGCTATAGCCATTGGCAACTATTTTGAAGTTAATGATTTAGATATTAAATCAGCTATTGAAGCTTATAGTCCAGAAAATAATCGTTCACAAATTATTGAGAAAGGTTCAAATAAAATTATTCTTGATGCCTATAATGCTAACCCTACAAGTATGAAAGCAGCTTTACTTAATTTTGAAAAACAAAAGAATACACAAAAAATAGCTATTCTTGGTGATATGTTTGAATTAGGTAATGAGACTGAAAAAGAACATCAATATATAGTCGATTTGGCTTCAACCATGCTTTTAGATAAAGTAATATTAATAGGAGAACACTTTTTAAAAACAAAAATAGTCTCGCCGAAAGTAATAGCTTTTAAATCTTTTGAAGATTTTAAAGAAGGCTTCGATGTAACACAAATAAAAAACGCAATCCTACTAATTAAAGGCTCTCGAGGTATGGCTTTGGAAAGAGTTTTAGATTTGTTATGGACTTGACTTTGTGATAATAAATAGCTACATTCGTTTAAAAGTTGATAAATAAACATTAAAACGTTTTTTATCTTGACGTTAAACGAAAATAAAATAAATTTCATTTTTCAAAAAACAAAAAATCCCGATGATAAATCATCAGGATTCTGCTTGATGTGGGCGATAAGGGATTCGAACCCCTGACCCTCTCGGTGTAAACGAGATGCTCTGAACCAGCTGAGCTAATCGCCCTAATTATTGGACTGCAAATATAAGTCAGATTTTTTATCTACCAAATATTTTTAAAGCCAAATTCTAAATAATTTCAGCAACCACAAAGGTGCTTCCGCCTACATAAATCAAGTCCTTTTTATTAGCAATTTTTTTGGCAGAATCTAATGCTTCTTTAACCGTTTCGTACACATTTCCTTTAAAGCCTTTTTTAACAAAATGAGATTTCAAAATTTCAACGTCTAAACCTCTTAATACATTCGGTTTACAAAAATAATAAGTGGCTTTCTTTGGAAACAAATCAATAATATTACTTATATCTTTGTCACTAACCATACCTAAAACAATATGAAGGTGTTTGAAGGTTTCTTCTTCTAGTTGATTCATCACATAAGTTAAACCTTCTCTATTATGTGCTAAATCGCAAATTACTTTTGGAGTATGTTGTAATATTTGCCAACGTCCTTTTAAATCCGTATTTGGTGTAACATTTAGCAGTCCCTCTTTAATATTATGTTCTGAAATTGTAAATCCTTTTTTTCTAATCTCAAATATAGTTTGAACTGATGTTTTTATATTCTTCTTTTGGTAATTTCCTTTTAAACCTGAACGATAATTGGTGGTAATCAATTCATCAGCAAAATAAATAGGAGCTTCATTTTTTTTTGCCAAGTCCATAAAAACAAATGTTGTTTCTTTTTGTGTTTCGCCAATAACAACACTAACTTTTGGTTTTATAATTCCGCCTTTTTCAAAAGCAATTTGCTGTAACGTATTTCCTAAAAATTGTGTGTGATCCAATCCTATATTTGTAATCACAGAAATTTGAGGAGTAATAATATTTGTAGAATCTAATCGTCCACCAAGACCAACTTCAATTATTGCAATATCAACCTTTTGTGTTGCAAAATAATCGAATGCCATTCCTACAGTCATTTCAAAAAAGGACAGTGAATTTTCTTCAAAAAACGTTTTGTTATTTTCAATAAATTGAATTACAAATTGTTTGCTAACAGGCTTCCCATTTATTTTAATGCGCTCTCTAAAATCTTTTAAATGTGGCGACGTATATAAACCAACTTTATAGCTTGCTTCTTGAAGAATAGAAGCAATCATGTGGCTTGTAGAACCTTTGCCATTGGTTCCGGCTACATGAATTGATTTAAACTTAGATTCAGGATTTTTAAGATATTTTGCGAGCAGTAATGTATTGCTTAAGTTATCTTTGTAAGCCGTTTTCCCCTGATTTTGATACATTGGCAATTGGCTAAACATCCAATCAATTGTATCTGTATAGTCAATACACATAGCTTTTAGAGTTTTTCATTCTTTCTTTTTTCCTTTTTCTGCGTTAAAATTTTAAACCGTAACTAAGGCTATGCTTGAAACTTTTGTCTTGACAAAGAAAAAATAAATTCGTCAAAATTCTCTAAAACCTAAATCCATTGAGTATGTAATCCATTTATTGAGTAACGCTAAAGTTTACAACCACAAAGCCAACTTGTTTTTCCGGAGCTTTAGAATCTGCCTGCCATTTATAAGATAGTGCTGTTTTTTTTGCTGCATCATACAAACAAATATTTCCTGTTGTTCCTTTTTTTCCAGGAATTGCATTCACTACTTTTCCTTTTCTATCCACATGAATTTCTACAACAACACTACCTTCTTCATCACAATCTGGTACAACTTTAGATTTTATTGGTCGCCCTCTTCCATTCAATCCATAACCAACTCCTCCACTACCGGAACCAGGATTTCCAAAATAGTTTGGCGCATAAGGATTGCCATCTAATTGTCCTTTATCTCCTGCATGATTATCGTTGCCTTCACTTCCTGTATCAGTTCCATCAGACATACCAATGCCACCAATTAGTGCATCGAGTTTTTTCTTTTTTGCTTCTTGTTCTTTCTTTAAACGTTCAATACGTTCAGCTTCCTTTTTTGCTTTTGCTTCGGCTTCAGCTATTTTTCTTTTTTCAGCAACTTCTTTCTTTTTTATGGCAATACTTTCTTTGATTTCTTGAGTAAGGACTTCTTCTTTTGTTTCTTGAGGTTTAGAGGTCTCAGGATGAGATTCTACAACTTCTGGCTGTTTGATAACTTCTTTAACTTCAGATTTAACAGGTTTTTTAGGCTGAATATTACCGCTACCATAATCTGTAGTTCCAAAATTAACAGCAATACCATATTCTAAAGGAGGATCCATATATTTAGGACCAACAATAAAAATTAGCAGCAGTAAAATAAATACAATTAAAGCAGTTATCTTTGCTGAATCCTTTTCATGTTTGGTCTTAAAATATTTCATCTATTGAAAAACTAATCTTTTATAGACACGTTTTTAATTAGGTTTAACTGCTAATATCACCTTGAATTTATGCCTATTGGCGATATCCATAACTTTTACAACATTATCTATTGGTACCGATTTTTCAGCCCTTAAAACTATTGTTGGTGTCGTTTTGTCTGATAACGCTGCAACTAATTTGCTTTCTAAAACACTAATACCTACACGTTTCTGATCGATATAATAGGTTAAATCTTTCTTTATGGTTACTGATACAGACCTTTTATTCTCGGTCATTCCACTTGCTTTAGGCAATAAAATATCTATGGCATTTACTGAAACTAATGTGGAAGCCAACATAAAAAATATTAATAACAGAAACACAATATCTGTCATTGAAGACATATTGAATTCGGGTGAGACTTTATTTCTTCCTTTAAAATTCATATCAAACAGGTTCGTTAAGAAGGTCTAAAAATTCTACCGAATGAGCTTCCATTAAGTGTATTACTTTATTGGTTCTTACAACCAAATGGTTAAAAGATATGTACGCAACAATACCAACTATTAAACCTGCTACTGTTGTGGTCATTGCAGTATATAAACCGCTTGATAACAACTCAATATCGATTTGACCACCTGCGTTTGACAGTTCAAATATTGCTAATATCATCCCTATAACTGTTCCAAGAAATCCAATCATTGGTGCCGCTCCAGAAATAGTTGCGAGAACACTAACATTTTTTTCCAAACCATAAACTTCTAGTTTGCCTGCATTTTCTATTGCAGTATTAATGTCTTCTAAAGGTTTTCCTATTCTTGAAATGCCTTTACCAATTAATCGAGAAACTGGAGAATTTACTTGTGCACATAATACCTGAGCCGAATCAATTTTTCCATTCGTGATATAATCCTTGATTTGGTTCATGAAATTTACATCTACCTTAGATGCCGATTTAATAGCAAATAAACGCTCAAAATATATATAACTCGCTACTATTAATAGAACAAATAGTATTAAAATAATTATCTGACCTGCAGGTCCTCCACTTTTAATGAGCTCAATTATAGAAAGTGTTTTTTCTACAGATTCTCCATCTGTAATTAATTCTGTTCCGTCTTGAACAGTGTTTAGAAACATTGCGTTAACCATGTTATTGTTATTGTATTGAGTTAAGATTTTAGATTAATAAACGATTGATTTTTAAATAAAGTATTTTAGAATAATGTTCTGGTAAAAAAGAACGTTAACGATCCTGCTAAAAATCCGATAAGAGCTAACCAGGAAATTTTCTTAACATACCAAAAGAAATTTATTTTTTCCATTCCCATAGCTACCACTCCTGCGGCAGAACCTATAACTAACATACTTCCTCCTGTTCCTGCAGAAAAAGCTATAAAATGCCAAAGCTCATCATCTAATGGTTCAGTAAACATTCCCAAACTAGCCGCTACAAGAGGTACATTATCAATAACAGCAGAAGCCACTCCTAATAAAAGTATGACAACATCCGAAATACCTTCGCCGTGTAATTCTGTACCTAACATCGGCATTGTATCTTTTAAAGTTGTTGCAAATCCAAACAATAAACCAAGCGACTCTAATGCAGCAACTGCTAATAATATACCTAAGAAAAACAATATGCTTGGCAGTTCAATTTTTGATAAAGAATAGTGTACTGGACTATGTTGTGCATAAGCATCACTTTCACCACCAATCTCTGTTAAACTGAATTTAGTTTTACTATATATTTCAGCAAAAGTAGCAACAACTCCTAGAGCCAACATCATACCCACATAAGGAGGTAAGTGTGTTACCACTTTAAATACAGGAACGGAAACAATTGCTCCTAAACCTAAATACAACATAATAGAGCTGTATTTGCTTTTAGGTTTACTGTCTTCCTCGTCAATAGTAGATTCAAGATCGCCTTTAAATATTGGTAAATATGAAGCTATATATGTTGGAATAACCATACACACTAATGATGGCAAAAATAAGTACCCAAATAAATGTCCTGTAGTTACTTTATTACCAATCCAAAGCATTGTAGTTGTTACATCTCCAATTGGAGACCAAGCACCTCCGGCATTTGCAGCAATAATAATTAAACCTGCATACCAAAGACGTATGTCTCTTTCTTTAACTATTTTTTGAAGGATTGAAATTAATACTATTGTTGCAGTTAAATTATCTATTATCGCTGACAAGATAAACGCCAAAATAGAAAAAAACCAAAGTGTTTTTACTTTACTTTTAAATTTAATAAAACCCTTAATTATTGAAAAACCATCAAAATAATCTATAATTTCTACGATAGTCATTGCGCCTAAAAGAAATATTAAAATTTCTGCAGTCTTACCCATGTGATGCAATAAGGTTTTTTCCATTAAATGCATTCTATCATCATACGTATAATCGCCAAAACCATCTACCAATCCATGTGTTGAAGGATCAAACCATTGTGTGAAATTTTCAAGACCAAAAGAAATTAAAGCCCAGCAAATAGCCATCATGACCAATGCAGGAATAAGTTTATCAACTTTAAGACTATGTTCTAAAGTAATCGCTAAATAGCCTACTACAAATACAATGATAATTGCTGCTTCCATATATTGAGTTTAATTATTAATTTCTACCGAATAGTAACAAATATAAAAAACTAAAAATGCTTTGATATATAATTGCCAAGTTTTAAGGATGAAATATTTTTCCTGTACAATGATCTTTCTTTGCACCCGTAACACTACTTAAACAATTCACCTGATTTCTTAATTTTAATACGCCTAGAAGCCCAAAAATTAAAGCTTCTTTAAATTCTATAATTTCTTTAGAAGGAATTACAATCTTGCTATTTGTATACCTTTGAGTCTGTTGTACTAAAAACAAATTATAAACGCCTCCTCCAGTTATTAAAACACTTGCATTATTTTCTGTATTAATGGCTTTAGAAATTTGGATGGCTATATGTTCCACATAAGTTCTTAAAATATTTTTAATCGAAATGTTAAAAGTATCTATTAAAGGAATTACTATTTCTTTAATCCACTCAATTCCCAAAGATTTTGGAAAGTCTTGTTTGTAAAATTCTAAAGCATTCAATTTATTTAATAATGTATTATTTAGTGTTCCTGTTGAAGCAATCTTGCCTTGGTCATCAAAATCAAAACCAAGTTTTTTTACATAATGGTTCAAAACAATATTTACAGAACAAATATCATACGCAATTCGAGAGTTATTTATTACAGTTGAAACATTTACAAAACCACCAAGATTTAAACAAAAATCATATTCTGAAAATAACAATTCGTCACCAATAGGTACTAAAGGTGCTCCTTGTCCACCAAAAACAACATCTTGAACACGAAAATCACAAACTACAATTTGGTTAATTAAAGAAGCAATAGTTGATAAATTTCCAATTTGATAAGTCAATCCTTTTTCAGGTTGATGCAGTGCAGTATGACCATGAGAGCAAACTGCATCAATATTTTTAATGCTGAATTTATTAATAAATTCACTTATTACTTTTGATAGATACAGTGTGTATTTTTTATCAATACCATGTAATTCTTCAATAGAAAAATCGACCAAACGCCCAAGAATATCAATCCAATAATTATTATATGCTATTGTTTCGGTATGGTATATTGTAAATTTCCAATTCTTATCAAAACTAAAAGTAGTATAAACCAAATCTATACCATCGAGTGATGTGCCAGACATGACTCCAATAACATTATATTCGGTTTTTAACATATTGTGGTAAAAATAACAATCATTATTGTAAAAATGTTATTTAAAACTTATCTTTGCAACGTAATTTTATGAAATTAATAATTACAATTAAATAATGAATTTCAATCTTTCCGAAGAACATATAATGATTCGTGACGCAGCTCGCGATTTTGCACAAAACGAATTACTTCCAGGTGTTATTGAACGTGACGACAAACAGGAATTTCCGCATGAACAAGTAAAAAAAATGGCTGAACTTGGGTTTCTTGGCATGATGGTAGACCCAAAATATGGTGGAAGTGGTTTAGATACAATTTCTTTTGTTATTGCAATGGAAGAGATTTCTAAAATTGATGCTTCTGCTTCGGTAATAATGTCTGTAAACAATTCTTTAGTATGTTGGGGTCTTGAAACCTTTGGAACAGAAGAACAAAAGCAAAAATACTTAACAAAACTGGCGACTGGAGAATTTTTAGGCGCATTTTGTTTAAGCGAACCCGAAGCTGGTAGTGATGCAACTTCTCAAAAAACCACTGCAATAGATAAAGGAGATTACTATCTCTTAAACGGAACTAAAAACTGGATTTCTAATGGAGGAACAGCTGATTATTATTTAGTAATTGCTCAAACTAATGCAAAAAAGAAACATCATGGTATAAATGCTTTTATTGTAGAAAAAGAAACGCAAGGTTTTCATGTTGGACCTAAAGAAAATAAATTAGGAATTCGTGGTAGCGATACACACTCATTACAATTTAACGATGTAAAAATTCCAAAAGAAAACAGAATAGGTAACGATGGTTTCGGTTTTAAATTTGCAATGAAAACTTTAGCAGGCGGTCGTATAGGTATTGCAGCCCAAGCACTTGGCATAGCATCTGGTGCTTACGAACTTGCCCTAAAATATTCTAAAGTACGAAAATCTTTTGGTACAGAAATATGCAACCATCAAGCTATTGCTTTTAAACTGGCTGATATGGCAACACAAATTGAAGCTGCTCGCCATTTGGTAATGAAAGCAGCATGGGAAAAAGACAATGATAAAAACTACGATTTATCTGGTGCGATGGCAAAATTATATGCCTCACAAGTTGCTATGGACACCACTATTGAAGCTGTTCAAATTCATGGAGGAAATGGTTTTGTAAAAGATTATCATGTAGAACGCATGATGCGTGATGCTAAAATCACGCAGATATATGAAGGCACTTCTGAAATTCAAAAAATTGTAATCTCGAGAAGTATTTTGAGAGATTAACATTCTTTTTTTGTTAGTCTCGAGAAGTATTTTGAGAGATTAACATTCTTTTTTTGTTAGTCTCGAGAAGTATTTTGAGAGATTAACATTCTTTTTTTGTTAATCTCAAGGAGTATTTTAAAAGGTTAAATAAAACATCCTGTTTCTGTTATTATACACGATATGTATCAGCTTTCCAATTTTTAATCTGTTGTTTTATTTCTTTCTCTGAAAGATTTTCTTTTTCAGCTCTTTCAACTAATCCAGGAAACTCTTCATCCGATGCAAACCGCAAGCCAATAATTTGCCGCATTTTAATTCCTTTACTTATAGGCTTCCCTGTTAGTAAATAATGTCTGAAATTTTCTTCGGCTCTAATTGCTCTATCTTGTGCTTTTAATGCAAACGACCTCGCATAAAAAGATACAACCAATAAAATAACAGATACTAAAACCAATAAGGAGGATACATATAAACTATCGCTAGACGATTTTACTAAATTTATTACAGACCCTATTAATAACGCTACAATCGCCAAAAAAGTTACGCCATGATACCCTATGACAAATCTACTATAATTCTTAAAATTTTGTTCTTTCATATTTATCTATTTTTTTGAATTCTATATAAATATATATCTTTTAAATCAATAAAAACAAAAAGCGCTTATCTTTCGATAAACGCTTTCAAAAAAAGGCAGCGACCTACTCTTCCACAATAGTAGTACCATCGGCGCTAATGGGCTTAACTTCTCTGTTCGGTATGGTAAGAGGTGAGCCCCATTGCTATAACCACCTTAAGGGGTTAGTCCCGCACTTGTTGCGGGATCTCTTCCGTTTTAAACGAAAGATAAATATCTTAACATATTGAAAAAAAATACATACATAATTACTCTAAAAAAAACAGACTCGCTCAGTAATCATTACTGGTCACTGAGCGAAGTCGAAGTGACAATAAGCCTATGGGTTATTAGTACTACTCGGCTACATGCATTACTGCACTTACACCTATAGCCTATCAACGTGGTAATCTCCCACGACCCTTTAAAGAAATCTCATCTTGTGGTGGGTTTCGCGCTTATATGCTTTCAGCGCTTATCCCTTCCCGACGTAGCTACCCAGCAATGCTCCTGGCGGAACAACTGGTACACCAGAGGTCAGTCCAACTCGGTCCTCTCGTACTAGAGTCAGATCCACTCAAATTTCTAACGCCCACAGTAGATAGAGACCGAACTGTCTCACGACGTTCTGAACCCAGCTCGCGTGCCACTTTAATGGGCGAACAGCCCAACCCTTGGGACCTTCTCCAGCCCCAGGATGTGACGAGCCGACATCGAGGTGCCAAACCCCCCCGTCGATGTGAGCTCTTGGGGGAGATCAGCCTGTTATCCCCGGAGTACCTTTTATCCTTTGAGCGATGGCCCTTCCATACGGAACCACCGGATCACTATGCTCTACTTTCGTACCTGATCGACCTGTATGTCTCTCAGTCAAGCTCCCTTATGCCATTGCACTCTACGCACGATTACCAACCGTACTGAGGGAACCTTTAGAAGCCTCCGTTACTCTTTTGGAGGCGACCACCCCAGTCAAACTACCCACCAAGCACTGTCTCCCGATTAATCGGGATTAGACTCTAGATAAGCAAAGGGTGGTATTTCAACAATGACTCCACAACGCCTGGCGACGCCACTTCAAAGTCTCCCACCTATCCTACACATTACTTATCCAAAGCCAATACTAAGCTATAGTAAAGGTTCACGGGGTCTTTTCGTCCCACTGCGGGTAATCGGCATCTTCACCGATACTACAATTTCACCGAGCTCATGGCTGAGACAGTGTCCAGATCGTTGCACCATTCGTGCAGGTCGGAACTTACCCGACAAGGAATTTCGCTACCTTAGGACCGTTATAGTTACGGCCGCCGTTTACTGGGGCTTCATTTCATTGCTTCGCGCAAGCGCTAACAACTCCACTTAACCTTCCAGCACCGGGCAGGTGTCAGGCCATATACATCATCTTTCGATTTAGCATAGCCCTGTGTTTTTGATAAACAGTCGCCTGGACCTCTTCACTGCGGCCCCGCCAACGGCGGGGCGACCCTTCTCCCGAAGTTACGGGCCGATTTTGCCTAGTTCCTTAGCCATGAATCTCTCGAGCACCTTAGAATTCTCATCCCAACTACCTGTGTCGGTTTAGGGTACGGGCTGCTTCACTCGCTTTTCTTGGAAGTCGCTTTTCTGGATTATCACCTTGACCGAAGCCTCAGTGTACTATCGTTAGTGTTACCACAAACTTCAACGTACTATTCCGTCAGTACGCACCAAATTTACGCCTCCGTCACTTTTATCGTGAGCAGGTACAGGAATATTAACCTGTTGTCCATCCACTACCCCTTTCGGGTTCGCGTTAGGTCCCGACTAACCCTCAGCTGATTAGCATAGCTGAGGAAACCTTAGTCTTTCGGTGTGCGGGTTTCTCGCCCGCATTATCGTTACTTATGCCTACATTTTCTTTTGTAGCTTCTCCAGCAAAGCTCACGCTTCACCTTCGACGACACTACAATGCTCCCCTACCACTTGATAGTAAACTATCAAATCCATAGCTTCGGTAGTATGTTTATGCCCGATTATTATCCATGCCGAACCGCTCGACTAGTGAGCTGTTACGCACTCTTTAAATGAATGGCTGCTTCCAAGCCAACATCCTAGCTGTCTGGGCAGTTCAACCTCGTTTATTCAACTTAACATACATTTTGGGACCTTAGCTGATGGTCTGGGTTCTTTCCCTTTCGGACATGGACCTTAGCACCCATGCCCTCACTGCTGATTATCATTTTATAGCATTCGGAGTTTGTCAGGAATTGGTAGGCGGTGAAGCCCCCGCATCCAATCAGTAGCTCTACCTCTATAAAACTAGTAATCAACGCTGCACCTAAATGCATTTCGGGGAGTACGAGCTATTTCCGAGTTTGATTGGCCTTTCACCCCTACCCACAGGTCATCCGAACACTTTTCAACGTATATCGGTTCGGGCCTCCACTGTGTGTTACCACAGCTTCACCCTGCCCATGGGTAGATCACCCGGTTTCGCGTCTACCGCCACTAACTGATTCGCCCTATTCAGACTCGCTTTCGCTACGGATCCGCACCTGAAGTGCTTAACCTTGCTAGAAACGGTAACTCGTAGGCTCATTATGCAAAAGGCACGCCGTCACAGCTTGCGCCGCTCCGACCGCTTGTAAGCGTATGGTTTCAGGATCTATTTCACTCCCTTATTCAGGGTTCTTTTCACCTTTCCCTCACGGTACTAGTTCACTATCGGTCTCTCAGGAGTATTTAGCCTTGGCGGATGGTCCCGCCAGATTCATACAGGGTTTCACGTGCCCCGCACTACTCAGGATACCACTATCAATAACGCTCTTTACTTATACCGGGCTATCACCGTCTATGGCTCCTCTTTCCAAAGGATTCTAATTCATTACGCATCAAATGTCGTGGTCCTACAACCCCAAACTTGCCGTAACAAATTTGGTTTGGGCTAATCCGCGTTCGCTCGCCACTACTTACGGAATCACTTTTGTTTTCTTCTCCTCCGGGTACTTAGATGTTTCAGTTCTCCGGGTTCGCCTCCCTTACAGGATAACATGTCTTCAACATGCTGGGTTGCCCCATTCGGACATCTGCGGATCATATCGTATGTGCCAATCCCCGCAGCTTTTCGCAGCTTATCACGTCCTTCATCGCCTCTGAGAGCCTAGGCATTCCCCATACGCTCTTATGTAGCTTATTGTACTTTTTGTCTTTTTTTTAATGAGTCTTTAATAGTTAATTGGTTACTTAGTTATTAGTTAATTAGTTATTAAAACCACTAACTCATTAACCAATACCTCTTAACTATTAAAATAGGATGATTATATATCGCTCGTGATATTAATCATCCTAAAATTTGTTTACAATATTTATAGTAATAGTACACAGCCTTACTGTGGACTGAATACTGCTTTACTGTAAACTGTATTTCATGTATCTTTTTTCAATATGTCAATGAACTTTTTCCAAAAGTAAATTCTAAACTACAAAAAACAAATTCCAAATTTTTGTGATTTGAAGTTTGTGATTTGCCTATTGGACTTGTGGAGAATATCGGAGTCGAACCGATGACCTCTACGGTGCAAGCGTAGCGCTCTAGCCAGCTGAGCTAATCCCCCATTTTTAGTGATGAGTTATTAGTTAATGAGTTATTAGTTGTAACAACTCTTCACTCTCAACTTCTAAAATTTCCTCTTTATACACACCAAACTCTTCGTACAACGTAACTTTAGCGAAGTTGTATTGTGCATAGGTATAGGTGTATTCAATATGTAATGAACTACTTTTAATTCTGAATTCATAATTCTGAATTCATAATTAAAACTCGTAGTCTCAGGCAGACTCGAACTGCCGACCTCTACATTATCAGTGTAGCGCTCTAACCAGCTGAGCTATGAGACTGTTTGAAATACTAGATATTAGATACTAGAATCCAGACTTTTAAATGTCTAGGTTCTTTAATCTAGAATCTTATCTCTTTATAATATAATTAACAGCGGTGAGAATAAACGATCTCTTTCCTTACTTTTACTACCTTTAATCGTCTTTCTCTAGAAAGGAGGTGTTCCAGCCGCACCTTCCGGTACGGCTACCTTGTTACGACTTAGCCCTAGTTATCGATTTTACCCTAGGCCGCTCCTCGCGGTGACGGACTTCAGGCACTCCCAACTTCCATGGCTTGACGGGCGGTGTGTACAAGGCCCGGGAACGTATTCACCGGATCATGGCTGATATCCGATTACTAGCGATTCCAGCTTCACGGAGTCGAGTTGCAGACTCCGATCCGAACTGTGACAGGTTTTATAGATTCGCTCCTGGTCACCCAGTGGCTGCTCTCTGTACCTGCCATTGTAGCACGTGTGTAGCCCAGGACGTAAGGGCCGTGATGATTTGACGTCATCCCCACCTTCCTCACGGTTTGCACCGGCAGTCTTGTTAGAGTTCCCGACTTGACTCGCTGGCAACTAACAACAGGGGTTGCGCTCGTTATAGGACTTAACCTGACACCTCACGGCACGAGCTGACGACAACCATGCAGCACCTTGTAAGTAGTCCGAAGAAAAGAATATCTCTACTCTATGCAACTTACATTTAAGCCCTGGTAAGGTTCCTCGCGTATCATCGAATTAAACCACATGCTCCACCGCTTGTGCGGGCCCCCGTCAATTCCTTTGAGTTTCATTCTTGCGAACGTACTCCCCAGGTGGGATACTTATCACTTTCGCTTAGCCACTCAGACCTAAATCCGAACAGCTAGTATCCATCGTTTACGGCGTGGACTACCAGGGTATCTAATCCTGTTCGCTACCCACGCTTTCGTCCATCAGTGTCAGTACATTATTAGTGATCTGCCTTCGCAATCGGTATTCCGTGTAATATCTATGCATTTCACCGCTACACTACACATTCTAACCACTTCATAATGACTCAAGATAACCAGTTTCAAAGGCAATTCTACAGTTGAGCTGCAGGATTTCACCTCTGACTTAATTATCCACCTACGGACCCTTTAAACCCAATGATTCCGGATAACGCTTGGATCCTCCGTATTACCGCGGCTGCTGGCACGGAGTTAGCCGATCCTTATTCTTACAGTACCGTCAAGATCCCTACTCGAGGGAGTGTTTCTTCCTGTATAAAAGCAGTTTACAACCCATAGGGCAGTCTTCCTGCACGCGGCATGGCTGGGTCAGAGTTGCCTCCATTGCCCAATATTCCTCACTGCTGCCTCCCGTAGGAGTCTGGTCCGTGTCTCAGTACCAGTGTGGGGGATCCCCCTCTCAGGGCCCCTACCTATCGTAGCCATGGTAAGCCGTTACCTTACCATCTAGCTAATAGGACGCATACTCATCTCTTGCCGTAACCTTTAATTACTCAATCATGCGATCGTGTAATACCATGAGGTGTTAATCCAAATTTCTCTGGGCTATCCCTCAGCAAAAGGTAGATTGTATACGCGTTACGCACCCGTGCGCCGGTCGTCATCTGTAGCAAGCTACAATGTTACCCCTCGACTTGCATGTGTTAGGCCTGCCGCTAGCGTTCATCCTGAGCCAGGATCAAACTCTTCATTGTTAAATTGTTAAGCAATACTGCTATCGCTAATGTTATTAACAATTAAAGGATATTAATTTCAAATACTCAAAATGGTCTATTCTCTTGTCGAACTGTGTCTTTTCAAACCCAGTTCTTACGCTGTCAATCAATATGTATATGAACTCCCATCTGCCCTTACGGACATCTTCCCAAAGGGAAGAAGTAATAACTCTTTTTTAGAAAATATCTTCTGAAAAATGAGCCTCTCTTAAAAGCTTTAACCCTTAAGCGGGTGCAAATATAAAACACATTTCTTAACAGGGCAAACCTTTTTTATCTTATTTTATCTTTATTTTTCTGAACTTGTTAAAACGCTTATAATAAGGATCTTAAAACTGAAAATGTTTATTGACCAAGTTTTGAAGTTGATCGCTGGGCATGACGTAAACTCCAAACGCATAACTTATACCATTAAGACATATAAAATATGTCCAATAAATTGTTTCTTTTCCCTTTATATTTCATCATAAAAATATACCGTAGCTATTGCTATGCTTGATTTTTATTCTTTATCTAAAGAAAAAATAATTCCATTTATTTTAGACTATTTTACATCTCATAATGGTATTAATCCTAAACATTTATGTGTTAAGGATAGTAGCGGCATCCTTTTTAATACCAAATCCTTTTTTTAGTATTAAAAAGATAGAGCGGATAGCCTGACCTCGCCAAAGCGAGGTAACACCCAAAAACAAAAAATCTATAAAAAGAAATTCCAAACTAGACCGAAACGAATTACAAAATCGCGATAAGGGTAGTTTGGTGCAGAATAAAAATTGTACCCAGTAAATGAAGAATTGAAGTGCTCTGCTATTAAAAAGATTCTTGTTTGCTTGATTTTTGCATTAATAAAAAAGTCTAATCTTGGAAAGTCTCCTAATTTATTTTGATTTTGCACATAAAATTCGGCTAACAAAGGGTCGTAAGCATTCATATTATATTTAGTGAAATAAGAAAATGTAACTCCTGTTTGAAGAAATAATACTTTCTTAAAAAAATGATTGGAATAATACAAGGTGTTTCTGGTTACTATTTCCGGTACATTTATAATGCCTTCGCCATCTAACACATTTTGGTAACGTATTGTATTGTTTAATGCGAACTTTTTGTACTTAAGCTCTTTGCTGACTTTTATTTTAAAGTAATTAATAGTTCCATTAAACTGATTTGGTTTTACCAGATCATTATCTGCTGTTGATTTTTCAAAATAGGTAAAGTTGTCTATCGTTGTGTAATCTAATTCTAAATCAACTATTTTTTTTGACTTTAACTGGAACGCAAGTTGTTTTGTTTCTACATTACTATAGTTGTTCTGCCAGTTATAATTAATATAATCGCTTTGGTACAAGAGGAAATTATAATTAGGAGCTTTGGAATTGATATTTATACTTGCTTCTACTGTGGCATCTTCGTTTATATTATATCCTGCTTTACCACTTAAAAAATTGCCATCAAAATCTCCTGAAACATTAATACCAAACTTTCCGTGAATTAAAAATGCTCCTATTTTATTTTTATATTCTCCACCAACAGATATAACATTTCCTTTTAAACGGTTGGTAATTTGATTTCCACCTAAAGACAAAAGAGAATTGTATCCATAATTAAAATTGTTATAGGCTATATTAATTTTTAACTGACCTATTTTATCATTATAATATTTTGCATTTATTTCGGCATAAAGATTTTCAAGAGTAACTTTATCGCGAAGGTTTGAGTTTACAAATGCGTCGCCAAAAAAAACGTTTTGAGTTGTTTGGTCGAACTGATAAAATTTGTCTTCGAACGAAATGATATTGCCAATGCTTAATGTATTTGTATGTAGTGAATCTTTTTGCTGGATTATATTATAGGAGTGATCTAAATGAAATCGTTTTCCTTCCAAAATATTTTCAGCATTTTCGAAAACCGGGTCAAAAACAGACCGATCTAAATACTCAGGATTCCCAGATTCAAAATTTATTAAGTCCTCATCTTTAAGCCCTCCATTTTCTTCATTAAATAAATCTTGCCCCACAATATGTGCTCTTGCATTATACCTATTGTTTTTTGTTTTATAATTTGCTGTAAATCTAAAATTACCTGTACTTGTTAATATATGTTGATACTTGCCCAGAGATCTTAATCCTTTATATGCAATCGAAAAATTAAACTGTTTTGAAGTATTTACAGTAAAGAATGCATCAAGAAGTTGTCCTTGTTCAAAAGCAGTTTTATACATAAGCTCTGTAAAAGGAGTTGGCATATAATAATAGCTTATATCGTCAATCTCCATATAGTTAAAATGCCTTGCTCTGGCTCCAAAACTCGGCATTAAATTATCACTGCTAAAATTGTAACTTAACGTATTATAGGTTTGTCCTAAATTGGAGAAAGGTAAAATATCGAAATCGTCTTTTCGCAAATAATTGAATTTATAGTTCTTATATATAGTTAATGTTGTATCTACATAAGTAGTATCGTTTTTCCGAGATATAATTTTATAGTCTTCAATTTTAGCGTCCTTATTTTTTTTTATTTTGCTACTTTTACTTCTTATTTGACCTTTTCCCAGACTATCATTAAACTTTGCTTCAACAGATTTGTCCATTTTTATAGGTCTTAATGGTTTATCCTGTGCATTAACCAAGTTAATTGCGAAAAAAGAAAATAACATTAAAATTATTCTGTTCATAAATATTTTTTGACCTTGCAACAGCTTAATGCTGATTAATCATTTTTTTTATCGCTTTAGTAACGACACATTAATTTTTGCCAAAAATAGCAAATATTGTCTTGGGTTTTAATTTTATATAATAGAAAGACACGGACGCAATTTATAATAACGTAATAATATCGAAAAATATTTATATGCTATTGTTAAATTTTTCTGAATTTGGGTTTGAATGTGGCACTGACGAATCTGGTCGTGGTTGTCTTGCTGGCCCTGTTACTGCAGCAGCAGTAATACTTCCGAAGCATTTTAAAAATAAACTTTTGAATGATTCAAAACAACTTTCAGAAAAAAACAGGGAAGCACTAAAACCCATTATTGAAACAAAAGCCATAACATTTGGAGTGGCTCAGGTGTTTCAAAAAGAGATTGATAAAATAAATATCTTAAACGCATCTATCTTGGCAATGCATAAAGCTATTGACAAACTAACTACAATTCCAGATTTTATTATTGTTGATGGTAACCGATTTAAACCTTATAAAAATATTCCGTTTGAAACTATTATTAAAGGTGACGGAAAATTTATGAGTATTGCTGCTGCTTCCATTTTAGCAAAAACCTATCGCGATGACTATATGTGTAAAATTCATAAGGAATTCCCCATGTATAACTGGAAACAAAACAAGGGTTATCCAACAAAAGAACATCGTGTAGCCATTGCAAAATATGGCATTACAAAATATCACCGAAAAAGCTTTAGGTTAATTCCCGAACAATTAAAATTAGAGCTTTAAGTTTTTATATTTGCAGAGGTTATTTTGTTTAGATTCCCACTCCTGACTGCCGACAAGCAAGTTCGTGAGAATAAAAATTTCAATCAATTTTAAATGAAGAAACTCATTTTCATCCTTTCGTTAGTCGCTTTACTTTCTAACTGTGATAATTCTAAAAAAAATACTGCAAAGCTTTCGCATTTAATTCCTGTAAATTCTTTTTTAATTTTAAATATAAATGATTTAGAAACCTTTAAAAGTGATATAAAAAATAACGATTTTATTAATAAATTCCCTTCTTCTGTTTTAAAAATAGAATTAAGCAAACAACTTGAAAACTTAAAAACTAACAATCCTGTTTTGCTTTGTTTTGAAACAAACTACAGCATCATTAATTACTCTATTATAACAAAATATCATGATAGTTTGTTTAATGTTTCTGAAACAGATTCGTTGAAAATATACAGCAGGATTATTGACAGCATTTATATTGGTTCAACATCTCAAACTATTCTAGAAAACCTAAAACCGAAAAAAAACTTGGTTTTCGAAACACTATTTAAAACCACAAACAACAACAGTTCTTTCTCGCTATTTATGAATAGTAATAGTGCTACCGATTTAGGAAATGCTTTTCTTCCTGAAGAAATTAATGCCTTTTCAAACTGGATGTCTATAGATGCCGAAGTTTTTCCAGACCAAATTACTTTTAATGGCATTGCTATTACCAACGACACTCTGCCACAGCTTTTAAACGCATTTAAAAATACTATTCCGCAAGAAAATAGTATTCAACATATAGCACCTTCAAATAGCACAGGTTTTTTAAGTCTAACGTTTGATGATTTTGAAGTGTTTTCTAAAAATTCAAATAGTTTCAATACAAACTCACTTGATTCTTTGGTTAATCACGAATTATTTCAAACCATAAATGAAGTTGGCGAAATTTATTTCGATACCAAAACTGTTATTGTTTTAAAATCTATTGATGCTTTTGCTACTAAAGAAGCCTTACAAGATTACCAAAATGTGGTTTCAAATTTTAGAAGTGTTCCTATTTTTGAATATTTAAATTCCGATATATTTAATACAGTTTTCAATCCTTTAATTAGTGCTTCAGCGGTTTCAGATTACATTATTATTGATGACTTTTTTGTGTTTGCCAACTCTATTGTGCAACTACAAAACATAATTACTAACTATCAAAACGCAACAACCTTTGCAAACACTAATGCTTTTAAAGATGCCATGACATCGTTGAGTGATGAATCTTCACTTTTGGTTTTTGCAAATCCTACTAAATTAAAAAAAATTATCTCCTCAATAACTAATGAAGACTTAACCGATTTAAAATTAGACAACTATAAGGCTTCAGCAATACAGTTTGTACAGGATGATGATTTTATTCATATTAATGGCGTTATAAAAAAGAATAAATCCAGAACAATTCAAAATTCAGTTTCCGAAGAATTTAATGTTACGCTTAATGCAGATATTATTATGCAACCGCATTTTGTGACTAATCATCGCAACAAACAAAAAGAAATAGTTGTGCAAGATGTAAATAACAATTTGTATTTAATATCAAATTCTGGAAAAGTGCTTTGGAAAAAGAAGCTCAACGGAATTATTCTTGGTCGCATTCAACAAGTTGACCTCTACAAAAACGGAAGGTTACAACTCGCATTTGCTACAGCAAAACGTATTTATATTATAGACAGAAATGGTAATGATGTTTCTCCGTTTCCACTAAAATTTAATTCTGAAATAACACAACCTTTATCTGTTTTCGATTACGACAATAATAAAAACTATCGCTTTCTAATTACTCAAGGCAAATTTTTATTAATGTACAACCGAAATGCTAAAAACGTAAGTGGATTTAGATATAATAATACAGGCAGTACTATTACTACACAACCCGTACATTTTAGAATTAGAAACAAAGATTATATTGTATTTGCCGCTGGTAAAAAGATGATGATTCTTAATCGTAAAGGGCAATCCAGAATAAAAGTGAAAGAAAATATTAACTTTTCTGGGAATCCTGTTTTTAAATATAGAGATAGGTTTACTACAAGTTCTTCAGCAGGAGAATTGATACAAGTAAACACAAAAGGTGCTGTTAGCAAACAATCTCTAAACTTAAACAAAAATCATTTTATCGAAACCACGAATAAAACGCTTGTAACACTATCTGATAATAACCTTAACATAAAACAAAAAACCTACGAACTGGATTTTGGGAATTATACAGCTCCGAAAATTTTCTATCTCAACGATAAAATTTACATCTCTATTACCGATTTACAAACTCAAAAAATATACCTGTTCGATAGCCAAGCAAGATTGCTTAAAAACTTTCCTGTATATGGAAACTCATCCATAGACCTTGCAAATATTGATACTGACAATATGCTTGAATTTGTTGTAAAGGGAGAATCTAACTCTATAATTGTTTATAAGAAAAACTAATCTGCTTTTTCTGTACTATTTTTGCTTCAAAAAGATTAGCAAAATGCTTCAGCAGTTTTTCTTTTACTTCCACTTCATTCACTTCTTTTTTTCCTAATTCTACATTTAAAGAGGTAACCGCTTTACCACGAATGCCACAAGGTATAATATGATCGAAATATCCCAAATTGGCATTTACATTTAATGCAAATCCATGCATCGTTACCCAACGGCTTGATCGTACTCCCAAAGCACAAATCTTACGTGCAAAAGGCGTGCCCACATCCAACCAAACTCCTGTTTCGCCTTTGCTTCGTTCCGCTTTCAAACCATATTCAGCAAGTGTCAGAATAATCATTTCTTCCAGCAAACGAAGATATTTATGAATATCTGTAAAAAAATTATCGAGGTCTAAAATAGGATAACCAACTATTTGTCCTGGTCCATGATAGGTAATGTCGCCACCACGATTTATTTTATAAAATGTAGCTCCTTTTTCGGTAAGTTGGGCTTCATTTAAAAGCAAATTAGACAAGTTCCCACTTTTTCCAAGAGTATAAACATGAGGGTGCTCTACAAATAAAAAATAATTGGGTGTTAAAAGGTTGGTGTTCTCTCTTCTGTTTTTGATTTTAATATCAATAACACTTTTAAATAATTCTTCCTGGTAATCCCAGGTTTGCTTGTAGTCTTTATAGCCTAAGTCTTGTATTTCTACATGCTTGTTCATAGACTACAAAGATATAATATTATCGTTTAGGATTATTTAAAATAACGAGTGCTGCAATAACTCCTGGAACCCATCCGCAAAGCCATAATAAAAAAACGATTAATACAGACCCACAACCTTTGCCAATTACGGCTAATGGTGGAAAAAAGATGGCAAGTAAAACTCTCCAGAAACTCATAAGGATTTTTTTAATGATTAATGATACTTATTTGACGTATTCTCTTTCAATTTGTTACAAAACAAAACATCGCAATGGATTTCCAATATAATAAATTGTAAACTTAGTAATTGTAATTATCTTTGTGTTTTTAAAATTATATTTAGAATCATTTTATAATGACGCAACTTTCAGAACAAGAACAAGTACGAAGAGAAAAACTTACCAAATTACGTGAGTTAGGTATTGACCCATATCCAGCAAATCTTTTTCCAGTAAACCAATTATCTAAACAAATAAAAGAAAATTTTACCGAAGGAAAAAAAGTAATTATTGCAGGTCGATTAATGTCTCGTCGTATTCAAGGAAAAGCCTCGTTTGCTGAGCTTCAAGATTCTGAAGGTCGCATACAAGTGTATTTTAATCGCGACGAAATTTGCCCAGGCGAAGACAAAACCCTTTACAATGATGTTTATAAAAAATTACTTGACATTGGCGATTTTATTGGTATAGAAGGCGAATTATTTACCACACAAGTTGGCGAAAAAAGTGTAAGAGTACATCACTTTACTTTATTAAGCAAAGCCTTGAAACCCTTGCCACAACCAAGAGTTGATGCTGATGGTAAAATACATGATGCATTTACAGACCCGGAGCAACGTTACAGACAACGTTATGTAGATTTGGTAGTAAATCCAAAAGTAAAAGATACCTTTATTAAGCGTACACAAATAGTAAATACCATACGCGAGTTTTATAACGATATGGGTTTTCTGGAGGTAGAAACACCTATTTTACAACCTATTCCAGGAGGTGCAGCAGCACGACCTTTTACTACACATCATAATGCGCTTAACATTCCTTTATATCTTCGTATTGCTAATGAGTTGTACTTAAAACGACTCATTGTTGGTGGTTTTGATGGTGTGTATGAGTTTTCAAAAGACTTTAGAAACGAAGGAATGGATCGTACCCACAATCCAGAGTTTACAGTTATGGAAATGTATGCAGCATACAAAGATTACAACTGGATGATGGATACTACTGAAGCCTTGTTGGAAAAAATTGCGATGAAATTACATGGCACTACCGAAGTTGAATTTGATGGAAACACCATCAGCTATAAAGCACCTTATAAACGTATGGAAATTTTAGATGCTATACAAGAGCATACGGGATTTGATTTATATCAAAAGTCGGAAGATGAAATTCGCCAAGTATGTAAAGAGCTTCATATTGAAGCTGATGAAACTATGGGAATTGGCAAAATGATAGATGAGATTTTTGGTGAAAAATGCGAATCGCATTATATACAACCAACATTTATTATCGATTACCCAACCGAAATGAGTCCGCTTACAAAAAAGCACCGCACAAAAGAAGGACTAACCGAGCGTTTCGAACTCTTGGTAAATGGGAAAGAGTTGGCTAATGCCTATTCTGAATTGAACGACCCCATAGAACAACGTGAGCGTTTTGAAAACCAACTTAAACTCTCGGAAAAAGGCGATGACGAAGCCATGTTTATAGACCACGATTTTTTACGTGCTTTAGAATACGGAATGCCTCCAACTTCTGGAATTGGTATTGGTATCGACAGACTTACCATGTTTATGACCAACAATCCGTCAATACAAGAAGTATTATTTTTTCCTCAAATGAAACCAGAGCGGCGAATCGCCGCCGATGTTGAATTAAATGACGACGAAAAAGCAGTATTTGCAATTTTAAAAGCGAATTCTCCAATCAATTTAAATACTCTAAAAGCTCAATCGGGTTTAAGTAACAAAAAATGGGATAAGACCATTAAAAGCCTTACAAAACTAGGCATAGCAAAGGTTACAAAAACCGATGATACTTTGGTTGTAGAGGTTGTAGAATAACTCAATTTGTCATTATAAATTAGACTTCCATTATATAATATACCGAAGGATTTACATAACAGTAAATCCTTTTTTTATCCCAAACGCCCGCTGGCTCATTCACTAAAATTGTCCACTGTACAATTTCTTAACGTTCTGCCCTGTAGCAGATGCTAACACAAAAGCTGTCACGGATTCGTCACTTAGTGAAATATTGAGTTATTCAATTTTATTATCTTTCCGTTGTAAAACGCAGAACTGCGTTTAACAAGGTGTTAGCAATAATTAATTAAGAAAAACAACATGAATATAAAAATAACATTTACAGTTTTTCTTTAATATTATTTATATCTCAAATAAGCTGGGGACAGTCACTTCTGGAAATCAGAAATGAAGTTAATCAATACAAAATATATACATCTATTGAAGATGCATTAACTAAACCTAAAGAGGTCTATGGACTTAAATTAAATGATTGCGCAGTAGATGAGAAATTACTAGAAGAAGCTCTTTATAAATTTCAAAATTTGCGTGAATTGGTTCTGTCTAATACATTTATCTCCAAAATCCCATCATCAATTGGTAATTTAAAAAACTTGCAATTTTTAGAAGTTGGACATCTAAAAGAACAAAACCTTAATCTTTTTAAGATTCCTAAGTCAATTCAAAAATTAAAAGAGATTGTTTACATTAATCTTATAGGCAACCCTAATCTAGAATGGCACGATACCTTTCTGTATTTGTCAAAATTACCAAAGCTTATAAATGTTGCCTTGATGTATAACAATTATAAAATGTTACCAAAGGAAATTACCATGCTTAGTTCGCTTGAAATGATTTGGCTTGGTAAAAATCCTGATTTAGATTTGAAAGATGCTTTTTTAAAGCTTTCAGAGCTTGATAAGTTAAGGCAAATGGGCTTGGGCGGAAATGGACACACTCAACTTCCTAATGAAATTGTCTTATTAAAAAATATACAAAATCTATGGCTAAGCGGTAATAATTGGCAAAGTTTAGACGGACTTCAATATTTACCTAAATTATCACAACTTTCTTTACATAACTGTAATTTATCTGTACTGCCTAAAGAATTGTTTCAATGCAAAAAACTCGAATACCTTTCCCTTCTTGGAAATTCCAATATGGATTTTGATAAGGTTTTAAAAGAGATACCTATCTCTGTAAAGGTTTTAAACCTGAGTGATAATAACATCGAAAATCTGGATACTGATGCCTTAATTATAACAAACTTACAAAAGTTAATACTTAACAATAATAATATTTCGGAAAGTAATTTAGAGAAAATTCAACAAGCAAATAAGGATTTAAAAATTCAACTTAAATAGCATCATTAAGACAGGCATATTTAGAAAACAAAAAATCCAGACTATTATCCATTGCTGATGCCAAAACCGACGATGCTTTGGTTGTAGAAGTTGTAGAATAACTGTCATTCCTGGGTAAGCAAGAATCTCATAATACTTAATGAAGAATTACTATACGTATTCCTTTTTTCTTTGCATATTGTAGCAGATAGACACCTATTAGTTGTCACGAAATTGTCAAGAGTTAACTTTTTCCATTATATTTATCAGTACGATAAACCTTTATAATTGCAGTAAATCTTCGTAAATAATATTATGGTTAAAAAGAGGGCTCTAAAAAGAACAAACCTTATCGGTTTCAATTAGATTACTCCCATCAAGGTAAACGAGTTAGAGAGAATATAAAAGATGTTGAGTTTCTCCCTAATAATACAAAATAGGCTGTCTGAAAAGTAAATACCTAAATCATATTGAGCTTGTCGAAATATTTTAAATAGTTAATAATCAACATTGGTTTCGACAGAATCAACCTGACAAAGTAAATTGCAATGACTTTTCAAACAGCCTCTTAAATGAAAATATCGTATATTTAAGCTAAAATAAACACTATTTAAATCCAAAAAAATGAAAAACCAACTAATTTGTATCAGTATTGCCCTATTGACTTTAGTAGCCTGCAAACAACCTGTAGCAGTTGAAGAAAGCGAATCACCAGATTATGCTGCTTTTGATAAAAAAGTAGAAGCTATTAGCTCATTTTACCAAGCTCATTGCGATGAGGACTTGGAGGCTCTAAGAGCCATGGTATCCGATACCATGACATGGAACCCACCATATTACAGCGACAACACCTTACTTGGAAAAGAAGATTACCTCACGGCTCTAAAAGGCTATCACGATGCTTATGAAAACATAAAATATACAGCAGGTATTGTTACTCCCGATTCCATAATTAATGGCTTCTGGTCTGGGTCGGTTTTTCCAAAAGAAAACGCAAATTCAGACCCTAGTGTAGTTCGGGTTTATGGTACGTGGACCGCCACTCATACCGAAAGCGGAAAAGACATAGGAGTGAAATGGTTTAGCCTTGCAACCATCAATGAGGATGGAATGCTTGTTAATGCCTCTGACTATTGGGATGTTAATGGTCTTGCAGTACAAATAGCTGCCGAAGAAGAATAAACTTAATTTTCAAAACAAAAAAGGAGGCTAATGTATTAGCCTCCTTTTATTATTCGAATATTGTAGCAGATGCCATCTCCTACGCTCCTCACGATAGTTATCGGGATGGCCCACAAGTTTATCCTGAGCCTTGTAAAAGGGCTAAAATGTAAACCGCACATTTTTTTAACCCTCGGTCCTGTCACAGGTTCGTCACTTTGTGTAATTTTGAGTCATATAAATACAACCATTCTAGTAAAGGTGTTTTTTTAACTCTAAATAATAAATACTATATTTAATTCGAAACCAATCAGCTATACTCAACAAAGTACAGTGATTTCATTCTTTAGAAAAATACGCTTTGACCTTATGAAAAAAAACAGGAAAAATATTTAAAATATGCCATGTGTAAAATTAAATACAGTTACAAATGAATACACTCTTAAATATAGAATTTGGTTTTAAAGACATTGTCATAAAAAAACTTAATGGCTACGAAAATCTAAATTATCTTGTTGAAACCAGTAGCAAAAAATATGTATTTAAAACCTATGGTTATTCTGATGAATTGCTTGCAATAATCGAAGCCGAAAATGACATTCTTTTTTTTCTGCATGACTGCAATCCAAATAAATTTCCAAAACCCATACCCTTTCTTGACGGTTCATATATTAAAGTGCTAAAAATTGATGACCTGACATTAATTTGTAGAATGCTCTCCTACCTAACAGGCAATCTTTTAGGTGATATTAAGCATACTAAAAATGTATTTCAATCTTTCGGTACTTTTCTTGCTCAAATGGATATAAAACTATTATCGTTTAATAGCACTACTATCAAGGAAAGACAATCGGAATGGAATACCGAAAACTTTAGTTTAAACAAAAAATACATCCACGATATTCCTATTGTAAAAGACCAGAATATTGTACATTATTTCTTTCAGCAATATGAAAAACAGGTAGTCCCATTAATTCCGAAATTAAGAAAATCAATAATTCACAACGACGCCAACCAATGGAATGTACTGGTTAAAGAAAAAGAAATTTCCGGAATCATTGATTTTGGTGATCTAGCCTATTCGCAACTTATTAATGAACTTGCAATAGCCATAGCCTATGCTTGTCAGAATACAGAAAATCCTTTAAAATGGTCATTAATAATTCTAAAATCTTATCATAAGATATTACAAATTGAAGAAATAGAAACTCAGGTATTATATTACTTAATAGCCGCGAGACTTTGTATTAGCGTTTGTAACGCTGCACATTCAAAACTAATAAATCCGAATAATGAATATGCTTTTGCATCCGAAAAATCAGCTTGGAAAATGCTCGATCGTTGGATAACTATAAATCCTTTAACAGCTGAAAACAGTTTTCGTTCAGCTATAGATTTACCTGAAAAAAATCTAATTTAATGTTTAATCAAAAGCTAATTCAATATAAACCATAGAATTATAAATGACAAAAAGCCGTCAAACCTTTTCATCCAGAATAGCAACTATCATTACCATGATTGGTATATCTGTAGGTTTGGGAAACGTATGGCGTTTTCCGTATATGATGGGAGAATATGGTGGCTCTGCATTTTTATTTGTGTATCTGCTATTTACAATTCTTTTTGCAGTTCCTGCTGTTATGGCCGAATGGGCTTTGGGTAGAGCAACACGTCAGGGACCTATAGGTGCTTTTACAGCAATGTGGGGAAAGAAAACGGGATTAATAATTGGATGCATCTTGCTTTTAACCGTTCTGGTGGCTGAGTCCTATTACATTTTTGTTATTGCAAATATTGGTTATACAACGGTATTCAGTACTGTAAATGGATTCGATAGTTCTAATATCACAGTTTATAATACCTATTTAAACAATCCTTACCTTCAATATGCAATTTGTATTCTTCTGTTATTTTTATCCTATATAGTAATTACAAGAGGACTAAAAAAAGGGATGGAATCCATAAGCAAAATATTTGTGCCCTTTTTTCTTATTGTGATGCTATTTTTAATTGTTTTTGCACTTAATTTAGAAGGCACTTACGAAAATCTAATTAATTTTTTAAAACCAAAGTTCTCCGATTTAGAAGCAACACATATCTTTGCAGCATTAGGACAATCCTTTTTTTCGCTTGGACTGGGAGGTACATTTTTAATTGTATTTGGTAGTTATATTAGAGATGATGAGAATCTTTCAAAATCGTCCATCTTTGTGGCTTTTGGCGATGTTAGTGCAGCGATCATGGCTGGTTTATTTATTGTTCCAACGGTCCTAGCACTTAATCTGGATATGAGCCAGGGACCTGGATTATTATTTGCCACTTTGCCGGAACTATTTCAACGACTGCCTTATGGTCAAATTATTGGCTCATTATTTTTGTTCGCCCTGTTGGCAGTAACTTTTATATCCAGTTTGGCTGCTATTGAAGTATTACTCGCCGGAATTGGAGATTCAATTGTAAAAAAACTAAATCGAAATAAATTAACATTATATATTACGCTTGGGATTGCAATTATTTTAATTCCAATTGCATTAGATCCATCAATTATTGGGATTTTAGATTTAGTATTTGGTTCAGGCATGCAAGTTCTTGGCAGTTTATTAGCTATTTTAGCTATAGCTTGGGGACAAAAACGAGCAAAAATGTTGAAATCTGTTTTTGGAGCTGAAACAAAATCATGGCACACTTTGTATTATTACTGGGTTAAATTTTTTCTGCCGGCTGTGCTATTAACCGTGTTTGTTGGCTATATTATATCTAAAATATAAAAAGAATTATGAAAGATAAAAAGGATAATTTGAAAGCGGTCAACCAAGATTTTAGCAAATACGATCAAGTCGAAAAAAAGCAAGTTTATAATTTATCCGAAATTGAAGGTGAAGATGAGTTTGATGAAAACTACATTATAAAAACCGTGGACATGTCCGGATTTCTAACCGGTAATCTACAGGAAATTGAAAAATTTTCCCAGGATCTTGGTGAGGCCATGGAAAAGATTGGTTTTGTAATTCTTACTGGTCATGGCATTGATATAAATATTTTCAGCGAAGCCAGAAAAAAAATTATTGAATTCTTTGAAGATATTCCAGAAGTAGAACGCATACCTTATAAAGCTAAACGTCAAGGTTCTGTAAATCAAGGTTATTTTCCAATTAACGAAACAACCATCATTCATCCGGATTTAGTAAAGGGTTGGGTTTTTTGCAGACGTGCATTTAATATGAATAATGACCCAGACTATAATGAAAAAGACTATTGGCCTCGTCCCGGATACGAACCTTTTTTTCGTGAATTATGCAAAGCAAAAGAAACCATTATTTTACCAATCATGCAAAGTATATTACGATATCTAAAATGCGATCCTCACAGTTTTGACAAGAAACTAACAGATACAAATTTTGGATTCCGTCTTAATTATTATCCGGCTTTAGATGACGAATACCGATCAAAAGGAGCAGGCAGAATGTTGGGACATGAAGATGTTGATTTATTCACCATTTTACCATCGGAAGATTTAGATGGCTTACAAGCACTTAACCGGGAAAATATGAAATGGGTAAGAATCCATGCACCTAAAGGAAGCATTGTAATAAATACCGGCGATTATATGCAACGTATCACAAACGATAGGTTGCCTTCTACAACACATCGTGTGAGTACACCAAAACAAGAATCTAAATACAGTAAAACCAGAGTGTCTTTTCCAATGGCTGTTTATGTTTGGGAAGATGAGATTCTTACTGTGTTACCCGAACTTGAAAACCCAAAATATCCACCAATTTTAGCAATCGAATTTCATACTAAAATTACAAGTAAATATTATGGTGACGACTATGCAGTAGATTTAAATGACTAATACTAATGGAAAATAAAACGGATAGCCAGGCACAAGTATTACTCCCATGCAAAGACCTGAATGAGGACATCGACTTCCTAATTAATCTTGGATTTAAACTTATCAATATATTTCCGGATGACAATCCAAAGGTGGCGGTGATTATTGGGCATGGCATACATATTCGCTTAGACAAAAATGCTACATGCTTACCTTCAACTATCTACTTATTAACAGATAATCCGGAACAATTCGATAATGAACAGACAGAGTTTACAGCTCCTAACGGAACACTTTTTAAAGTCCTTCCAAAATCTTATCAAGTCGTTTATCCTACGACTCAGCATAAATTTGTAGTTCGTCAGTTGCAAGATAAAGAACCATGGATTATTGGAAGAGCTGGTATGCTCTATCGCGACTTGATACCTGACCGTTTGGGTGGAAGTATTATGGCTTCGCATATTCGTATTCCTCAAGGCGGCCCGGTACCCGATATGGTGCATTATCATACCATAGGTTTTCAATTGATATTTTGTTATTCCGGTTGGGTCAAGTTGGTGTATGAAGATCAAGGTCCTCCATTTATTTTAGAAGCCGGAGATTGCGTTACACAACCACCCGAAATAAGACATCGCGTGTTGGAGGCATCAGATAACTTAGAGGTCATCGAAATTGGTGTTCCTGCTGCACATCTTACAACAATCGACCATGATATGGAGTTGCCAACAAAAGAATACCATCCCGAAAGAGAATTTCAAGGACAAGTATTTTGTCATCATAAAGTTAAGGAAGCTGTATGGAAACCTTGGCGTATTAAAGGCTTCGAATTTAGAGATACTGGAATTAATACAGCTACAAAAGCTGTGGCTTCAGTGCAAATTGCTCGACCCTTAAATACGAATGCAAAACCTCAACTCATAAGCCACGATACCGATATACTGTTTACATTTGTGATGCAAGGTGAAATGGAATTGGCTGCTGATGGACAAAAGCTGCAGTTCTTACATAAAGGAGACGCTTATGTTGTACCTCCACATTTAAAACACCGTATTTCTAACTTTTCGAACGATTTAGAATTACTGGAAGTATCATTGCCTGGTAATTTTAAAACTACAATGCATTAAATTATTATAAAAATTATAATTAGGTTAAAAATAGTGTAGCTATTTAGAAGAGTCTTTTTGTTAAATGTTATTTCATTCTTCCTTGTTTAATTTGAGTTTCATACCTTTAAAATCAAATATCTAACTAATTAATCCTAATGAAAAAACGCTCTATTTTAATATGTTCCGCTTTTACTTTTTTCTTAATAAGCGGTTTTAACCTTCATGCGCAAGAAAACATCCTCGAAAAATTAGATGCTATTGCTATTTTAGAACAAAAAATAATGATGCCTATGCGTGATGGAATTCGTTTGGCAACCGATATTTATCGCCCTAAAACAGATAAAAAAGTATCTATTATATTTTCCAGAACACCTTATAATTTTAATTCTTGGGGAGATGGTAAACAAAGAACCCGAACAGCCCAACGTGCTTATGAAGCTGTAAAAAGAGGCTATGCTTATGTAGTTCAAAACGAACGCGGGCGTTATTTTTCAGAAGGCGAATGGGATATTCTTGGCGTACCATTAACCGACGGATACGATGCCTTTACATGGATGAAAAATCAATCTTGGTCTAACGGAAAAATCGGCACTTTTGGTTGCTCATCTACTGCCGAATGGCAAATGGCAGTTGCTGCTTTAGACCATCCATCTCATGCGGCTATGGTTCCGCAAGGTTATGGTGCAGGTGTTGGAAGGATTGGTACTATTAATGAACAAGGCAATTGGTTTCGTGGTGGCGTGGAACAAATGTTATTCTTTTCTTGGTTGTATGGTGTTGAACACGATAAGTTTAAACCAAGAATTCCTGCTGGAGCAACGCAAGAAGATTTAATTCGTATTTCCAGATTTTATGATTTAGCTCCCGAAAATCCACCTGTAGATATGTCTGAAGCAATGAAACATTTACCTATTCAGGATATACTGAAAAACATAAACGGCAAACAAGAAATTTTTGACAAAATGATACGCCGTAAACCAAATGACGAAGCTTGGTTTAATGGTGGTATTTATCATGACAATATGGAAATTGGAGTGCCAAGTTTTTGGTTTGCCTCGTGGTACGATGTGTCCATAACTCCAAACTTGGCTTTATTTAATCATGTGAGAAATAATGCAAAAGATGCAACAATTAGAGACAATCAATATTTAGTAATTGCTCCAACCTTACATTGTGCATATACAAGAGCAACCGAAAATACCATTGTTGGCGAACGTAATGTTGGTGATGCAAGACTTAACTACGACGAGCAGATTTATGCCTGGTTCGATTTATGGTTAAAAGGTGAACAAAACGATTTTAAAGAAAAAACGCCAAGAGTGCAGTACTACACCATGGGAATTAACAAATGGCAAGCCTCTGAAACTTGGCCTCCAAAGCAAGCTAAACTAACTACGTATTATTTAAACAGTAATGGTAATGCCAATAGCTATTTTGGAGATGGAAAATTAACAACAACCAAAGCTAGAAAAGATAACCCAGATGGATTTACTTATGACCCAATGCAACCAGTTCCTTCTTATGGAGGCAATGTATGTTGTACTGGAGGAGCAGTTACAGGTGGAGCTTTCGACCAACAACAAATGGAAACCAGAAACGATATTTTGGTGTACACTACAGATGTTTTAAAAGAAGGCGTTGAAGTTTCAGGGTTTATAGAATCTATATTATATGTGTCTTCTGATGTAAAAGATACCGATTTTACTATTAAACTCATCGATGTATATCCTGACGGAAGAGCTTATAATCTCGATGAAACCATTCAGCGTGTAAGATATCGCGAAGGTTATGACAAAGAGGTATTTATGGAAAAAGACAAAGTTTATAAAGTCGAATTAACTCCTATGTCAACCAGTAATTACTTTAAAAAAGGACATCGAATTCGCATTGAAATTTCAAGCAGTAATTTTCCGCGTTTTGCACGAAACTTAAATACAGGTGGAAATAATTATGACGAATCCGAAGGTTTAGTGGCTCATAATAAAATTCATCATTCTTCAACTTATCCATCACAAATAAGACTACCGATAATAACTAACAAATAAACAATTAACTTCTCTCCATTTTTTGGAGTATCAAATTTTAATGTTATGAATCAAATTTTAAAAGTATCATGCTTATGGCTTTGCGCAGTAGGGATGATAATCTACGGGCAAGCGCAAAATATTGATGAAGATACCTTTAGTGGTTTAAAATTTAGAAATATTGGACCAGCAGTGGCTTCAGGAAGAATTGCAGATATTGCTATTCATCCTGACAATGAAAACATTTGGTATGTTGCCGTTGGCTCTGGTGGTGTTTGGAAAACTATGAATTCAGGAACAACATGGAAACCAATATTTGACAAACAATCCTCATATTCTATTGGTTGTATTACAATCGACCCTAATAATCTACATACAATTTGGGTTGGTACAGGCGAAAATGTAGGCGGACGTCATGTTGCATTTGGTGATGGCATTTATGTAAGTTATGATGATGGAATGTCATGGAAGAATATGGGATTGAAAAACTCCGAACACTTATCTAAAATAATTGTGCATCCTGAAAATTCTGATATTATTTGGGTGGCGTCTCAAGGACCTCTTTGGAGCAAAGGAGGAGAACGTGGTGTATATAAATCTACCGATGGAGGAAAAAGTTGGAAAAGAACATTGGGAGATAGTGAATGGATTGGAGCAACCGATATACTTATCGACCCAAATAATCCAAATATTTTATATGCTGCAACATGGCAAAGACAAAGAACTGTAGCTGCATATTTAGGAGGAGGTCCAGGTTCTGGATTACATAAAAGCACAGATGGTGGAGACTCCTGGAAAAAACTTACTAAAGGCATTCCAAAATCTAATTTAGGAAAAATAGGCCTTACTATGTCTCCATTTAATTCAGATGTTATTTATGCAGCAATAGAATTAGATAGAACAAAAGGAGGTGTTTTTATGTCTACAAATCGTGGTGAATCCTGGTCAAAACAATCCGATGCTGTTTCGGGAGGAACAGGACCTCATTATTATCAAGAATTGATTGCTTCACCACACCAAGAGGGCACTCTTTATTTTATGAATAATAGTGCGTTAGTATCAAAAGATCATGGTAAAACATTTAGTAGAATGTCGAGATCTAATCAACATAGTGATAGCCATGTAGTGGTATTTAAAAAATCGGACCCTAACTACTTGCTATTTGGAACTGATGGAGGTTTATACGAAAGTTTCGATGGCACTAAAAGCTGGAAATATATAGAAAATTTACCCATTACACAGTATTATAAACTGGCAGTAGATGACGCTTTCCCATTTTATAATGTTTATGGAGGCACCCAAGATAATGGTTCGCATGTTGGGCCTTCTCAAACACAAAGTACCAAAGGTATTTTAAATGGTGATTGGAGTAAAACTTTAGGAGCTGATGGTGCACAAACCGCAACCGAACCTGGGAATCCAAACATTTCTTATGGCGAGTTTCAACAAGGCGTGCTTTGGAGAATAGATAAATTGACAGGAGAATCTGTATTTATCCAACCACAAGCCAGAGAAGGCGAACCTTATGAACGATTTAATTGGGATGCGCCTATTTTGGTTAGTACACATAAACCTTCTCGTATCTATGTTGCATCACAGCGTGTCTGGAAGTCGGAAAACAGAGGAGACGATTGGATACCAATTTCTAAAGATCTTACACTTAATCAAGAGCGAATTACATTTCTAATGTATGGAAAACAGCAAAGTTGGGATAATGCCTGGGATGTTGGAGCCATGTCTAATTATAACACCATTACATCTTTGGCTGAGTCTCCAAAACAAGAAGGTTTAATTTATGCAGGAACCGACGATGGCATTATTCAAGTTACAGAAAATGGAGGCACAACATGGCAAAAAACTTCACTCAACACTATAAAAGGATTGCCAAAAACACCTTTTGTAAACGATGTACGTGCAGATCTTTTTGATGCAAACGTTGTCTATGCAGTTTTAGACAATCATAAAAATGGCGATTACAAACCGTATGTAATTAAAAGTAGTGATAAGGGTAAATCTTGGAAACTAATAAATGGCAACCTTCCTTCTAAACTTTTAACATGGCGGTTAGTGCAAGATCATGTAAAGAAAGACTTGCTGTTTTTAGCCGCTCAGGATGGAATTTATTTCACAACTAATGGTGGCACAAATTGGATTAAACTTAAAGGAGGAATCCCAACAATATCATTTAGAGACCTTACCATTCAACGTAGAAAAAATGATTTGGTTGCAGCATCTTTTGGAAGAGGGTTTTTTATTTTAGACGATATTACACCTTTACGTGAATTTGATAGTTCGATGTTAAAATCTGAAGCAACTTTGTTTTCAATAAAACCTGCATATTGGTACAATCAAACAGGTGGTTTCGGGAGTCAAGGAGATGGTGAATACAGTGCAAAGAATCCTCCATTTGGTGCAAATTTTACCTATTTCATGCCTGAAAAATTAAAGTCTTTAAAAGATATTCGAAAAGAAAAAGAGAAAAAAGGAAATACAAATTTTCCAGGTTGGCAAGCCCTTGAAAATGAAACTAATCAAAATAAGCCTTCAATACTTTTAATTATAAAAGACTCTAATGGAAAAGTAGTCAATACAGTAAAAGGCACAAATAAAAAAGGGTTTAATCGCGTAAATTGGAATCTTACTTATCCAAATAAAAGTGGCGAACTATTAACGGTTGGCCAACGTACACGCTCTTTTCGTAGAAGAGGAGGGATCAAGGTAACTCCAGGATCTTATACTATAACTTTAGTAAAAAGAGTAGATGGTGTTACAACATCTTTGCAAGAACCAAAAGAATTTAAAGTTGTACCAATATATGATGGAGCACTTCCTCGTAAATCTTTTGAAGAAATAAATCAATTTAGAGAGGAAGTTTTTAGCTTCCAACAAGATCTCACAGCAACTAATTTAATGATGTCTAATAGTCTGAAATTAGTAGGAGCAATGAAACGTGCAGCCGAGAAGGCAAATAATCCAACTCCGAATTTACAACAGAAAATTAATAGTGCCAGAATACAATTATTAGCTGTAAACAAATTGTTACATGGTAATGAAACTAAAGGAGAAATAGGTGAGCGATCAAACCTTACTCCAAATAATGGCAATCGTATTGGCATAATAGCGCTATCAAACACATATGGTCCTACTGGCAATCAGAAAGACTCTTTTAATAGAGCCAAAAAACAGCTATCGGAAGTTAAACAGCAGTTACAGAATATAACTAATAATGTATTACCAGCACTTGAATTAGACCTGAAAAAAGCTGGCGCACCTTGGATTGAAGGACAAGGCCTAATCAAAAATTAAACGTCTAATTTTAGGAAGTTATAGATTTAATCTTCTATGACTTCCTAAATTTTAATAATTAATTACTCTCCTGTAAACTTCGCATCTCTCCGCTCAATAAAAGATTGGACACCTTCTTGAGCGTCTTTAGATTGCATTAGTTTGTGAAGTGTTGGCATTAAATCGGCTTTGGCAGCTTCAAAACCTTCCTCAAAAGTTTTTGTGGCATTTACAATAGTAGCTCGTACACCAAGAGGAGCTTGTTTCGCTATGGTTCTCGCTATGGCTAAACCTGTTTCAAAAGGAGTGTCAGATATTTCTTGAATAAGTCCGATTCGTAATGCTTCATTTTCATCAAATTCATCTCCGGTTAACAAATAGCGCATCGCATTTCCCCAACCACAGCGTTGTGCAAATCTAATGGTAGCACCTCCAAATGGAAAAATGCCTCTTTTGATTTCTATTTGCCCAAAAGTGGTGCCTTTTGCTGCGATACAAATATCGTTTGCTAATATGAGTTCTATCGCAATTGTTAGTGAATAACCTTGTACGGCCACTATAACTGGTTTGGTTCTTTTTCTGCCTGTTAATTGTACAGGATCTACAGCATTATCTCCAAATAAAGCCGCGCCTTTTGCAATGTGTTCTGCAACATCAGCCAGATCTAAACCTGATGTAAAATGGTCTCCTTTAGAATGTAAAAATCCACATCGCAACGTTTTATCATCTTCTAACATGGTGTAAGCTTCAGCCAATTCTTGTAACATTTGAAATGTAAATGCATTCATTTTTTTATTTCTATTCAATTCAATAAGTAATACGTGGTCTATAACTTCCGTTTTTATGAAATCCATTTTCTCTAAATTTATGAGCTCCAATATACTTGTAATAACAAGGAATTACAATACTATGATTCCTTTTTTATTTGATGGTTTTTTTGTGTATTTTTAGAAAAACTAACTAAAACAATTTATGCGTCTTTTAAAAAAGATCATTCTTATCGTACTCGTTTTAATAATTGTCTTCATCGCTAATATTTTAATTTCCACTGGTTTTTTCAGAACGGTTGAAAATAAGTTCGACGGTGAGATTGTCAAAAAAATAGCACTTCCGGGAGCCGAAGATATTACAGTGAGTGCTATAGATAGTTTTGCTTTAATTTCTTCTACAAACAGAGGATTTTTTCCTCAAGTTGAAGAAGAAGTTGGCGGACTATATTTAATGGAATTAAAAAGTGGTAATTTTAATATTAAACCACTTACTTCTTCTTTTAAAAAACCCTTCGCACCACATGGCATTTCAATGTTTAAAAAAGACAGCACTTATAAAATAATGGCTATTAATCATACTCTTTCTGGACATTCGATTGAAGTTTTTTCTCTTCAAAACAAAACCTTAACTTTTGAAAAATCGTTAACCGATGATTCTATGCTTAGTCCAAACGACATCGTTGTTATTGACGAAAATCGTTTTTATTTTACCAACGATCATGGCAACACAAAAGGAATTGGCAGGTTTATGGAAGAATATGCAGGACTATCAGCCTCTAATGTAGTGTATTTTGATGGCGAAAATTATATTGAGGTTGCAAGCGGAATTACTTATGCTAACGGAATAAATTTCGATTCAAAACGCAATCTACTTTTTGTTGCATCTCCACGGAAATTTTTAGTAAAAGTATATTCAAAAAATACCGATGGCTCTTTAGATTTTATTGAAGATATTCCATGCGGAACGGGAGTCGATAATATTGAGTTTGATACAGAAGGAAATCTTTGGATTGGCGCACATCCCAACCTGTTAAAATTTACTGCTTATGCTAAAGGAAAAGAAGCGTTTTCTCCTTCTGAAATAATTAAAATAGAATACAAAGGTAAAAACGATTATACCGTTGAAAAAATATATGTTAACGACGGTACTGAAATGTCGGCTTCAACAGTTGCTGCGCCTTTTGGAAATTTAATTTTTACAGGAAATGTCATGGATGATAAATTTTTAATTCTGAAAAGAAGCGACTAAAGGTTTATCATGAAAAAAGCTACAGAATTTGAGTATATTTACTCCGCTAATTTCAAATTAACAAAAATATAATATGATTATAAAAAATGTAACTATTGCTGGTGCTGGTACATTAGGCTCACAAATTGCGTGGCAAACTGCCTCTAAAGGATTTAATGTAACCGTATATGATGCCTTCGAAAAAGGTCTGGCACGTTGCAAACTGTTCCATAAACAGTATGCAAATGTATTTCTTAATTTAAGAGGTGCTTCTCAAGAAGAAATTGATAATACTTTTGCTCGCTTAAACTATACAACAAATTTAGCAGAAGCTGTAAAAGATGCTGACCTCATTAGCGAATCTATTCCTGAAGATCTTGAAATTAAAAAAGCCTTCTATGTTGAGTTATCAACTTTAGCTCCCGAAAAAACTATATTTACTACAAATTCTTCAACCTTACTGCCAAGCCAATATGCTGAAGAAACAGGACGTCCGGAAAAATTTCTGGCATTACATTTTGCCAATTGGATTTGGGATGCCAATATTGGTGAAGTTATGGGACATCCTAAAACTGATTCAAAATATTTTGACAGAATTATAGAATTTGCAAAAGAAATTGGTATGGTTCCTATTCCAATTTATAAAGAACAACATGGCTATGTTATAAACTCACTGTTAGGACCATTGCTTTCGGCAGCAGGAAATTTATTGGTTAACGAAGTAGCAGATTATGAGACCATTGATAAAACATGGATGATTACCTCAGGAACAAAAATGGGTCCTTGTGCAATTATGGATATGGTAGGATTGGAAACCATCTACAATATTGAAAAACTCTGGAGTGAAAAAACAGGAGATGAAGATAGAATAGCTCGCGTTGCGTATTATAAAAAAAACTTTATTGATAAAGGAAAATTAGGAATGAAAACCAAAGAAGGTTTTTACACCTATCCAAATCCTAAATACAAAGACACAGATTTTTTATCTTAACACACAAGAAAACTATAAATGAGTACAATAAAAGACAAATTTAATTTAGAAGGAAAAGTCGCTATCATAACTGGCTCTTCAAAAGGAATTGGTAAAGCCATTGCAAAAGCGTTTGCCGAATGTGGTGCTACTGTAATTATCAGTAGTAGAAAACAAGATGCTTGTGATAAGGTAGTTACCGAATTTAAAGCATTAGGATTAAAAGCTGTCGCTATTGCCTGTCATGTTGGTGACGCAGATAGCAGAAAAAATCTTGCAGAAAAAACGATTAGTGAATGTGGCGGAATTGATATTTTGGTCAATAATGCAGCTACAAATCCTGTTTATGGACCTATTGAAGACGCCTCTTTCGATGCTTTCGATAAAATTATGAATATTAATGTAAAAGCACCTTGGGATTTAGCCAACAAATGTTTAGAAAGTATGAAATCTCGTGGTGGTGGAAGCGTAATTAATATCAGTTCTATTGAAGGCGAACACCCTGGTTTTGGTTTGGGATTATATTCGTGTAGTAAAGCAGCTATTTCTATGCTTTCAAAAAATCAAGCTAAAGAATGGGGAAGACATAACATTCGTGTAAATGCAATTTGCCCAGGATTGATACAAACAAAATTTAGTGCTGCACTATGGACTGACGATAAAGTTATGGGACATATAAATAAAAAATTACCTCTTGGCAGAATGGGACAGTCTGAAGAAATTGCAAGTGTTGCATTGCTTTTAGCATCTGAAGCTGGCAGTTATATTACTGGTAGTTTACAAGTTGCTGATGGAGGTTATTTAATTTCTGGATAAAACGATTTAATAATGAATTTTGAACATACTGATAAAGTAAAAGCATTATTACAAAAGCTTCAAGATTTTATGGATACCAATATCTATCCAATAGAACAAGAAGTAAATGCTTATAATGCTGATCCGAAACATTTATGGACATCGCATCCATCTATTGAAGCCCTAAAAAACAAAGCCAAAGAAGTTGGTTTATGGAATTTATTCCTGCCGAAGAATTACGGAGAATTTAGTCCAGGATTAAGCAATTTAGAATACGCTGCATTGGCAGAGTTAATGGGTCGAATTCCTTGGTGTTCAGAGGTTTTTAATTGTTCCGCGCCAGATACTGGTAATATGGAGGTTTTTGCAAAATATGGCACAGCACAACAACAAGAAAAATGGCTAAAGCCTTTAATGAAAGGCGAAATACGTTCCGCTTTTTTAATGACAGAACCACAAGTAGCCTCTTCGGATGCCACTAATATTGAAACCTCAATAGTTCGTGATGGAAATGAATACGTGATAAATGGTAGAAAATGGTGGGCTTCTGGCGGTATGAATCCCAATTGTAAAGTCTCAATTGTAATGGGAAAAACAGACCCAAACGCTGCACGACATATTCAGCAAAGTATGATTATTGTGCCAATGGATTCATCAGGATTAACAGTAGTTAGAGCTTTAACGGTTTTAGGAAATTTTGATTCACCGGAAGGTCATGCCGAAATACTTTTAGAAAATGTAAGAGTTCCTGTAGAAAATATGTTATTGGGTGAAGGTAGAGGATTCGAAATTGCTCAAGGACGTCTCGGTCCAGGACGTATTCATCATTGTATGCGAATGATTGGCATGGCTCAACGTGCTATGGAAATGATGTGTAAACGCAGTACTGAAAGAACAACTTTTGGTAAAAAATTAGCCGAGTATAGTAGCATTCGTCAAGATATTGCCAAATCTAAATGTGAAATTGAACAAGCACGATTGTTAACACTTAAAGCAGCTTATATGATGGATACTGTTGGTAATAAAGCTGCCACAGATATCATTGCGATGATAAAAATTGTTGCTCCAAATATGCTGTTAAATGTAGTTGACAGAGCGATGCAAATTCATGGTGCAAAAGGCGTTTCACAAGATGTACCGTTGTCCCAATTTTACTTATATGGAAGAATGCTAAAATATGCCGATGGTCCGGACGAAGTACATATGTACCAATTAGGAAAGCGAACCATAAAAGTGTTTAGTTAATATAAATTAGTGCCTAAAGTATTTAAGTGTTTTAAAGTTTTTGAATATCTATCAAAACCGAATAAACTTTAAGTACTTGGAGTACTAAAAAATAGATGAGTAAAATTTATTTAATACGTCATGCACAAGCTTCATTTTTAGCTGACGACTACGATAATTTAACGGAAAAAGGTGTTTTACAATCGGAAATTTTAGGACTCTATTTTGTTGATAATAATATTCATTTTAATAAGATATTTATTGGAAAATTAAAACGGCATCAGCAAACCTTTGATGGTTTTAACAAAGCATTTATAACTGAAGGTATAGAATTACCAAAACCCATTTATTTAGAAGAATTAAACGAACATCAAGTACCAGAAGCCTTAAGTTTAGCTTACAATGATTTTATTAACCAATATAATGAAGCAAGAAAATTATTTAATGAAATTGAAAAAGACTCTAATCTAAAACGAAAGAACTCAATAAAAATATTTGAATTATTTATGAGAGAATACACTTCTGGAAGGTATTATTTTGAGCACGAATCAATCCAATCATGGGCAGATTTTAGAACTCAAACTAAAAAAGGAATAAAAACTATATTAGAAAATACTGATAAAGGAGAAACTATTGGAGTGTTTACTTCTGGCGGAACTAAAAGTTCTATTCTAGGAGATATATTAGGCATTACTGAAGAGAAAATATCAGAATTAAATTTAGTCATCAGAAATGCTTCATTTTCTCAACTTCTATTTTCAGAAAACAAACTCAATATTTTGAGTTTAAATGAAACACCTCACCTATCAAAAGAATTAATCACCTTTGTTTAAACAAAAAATAATATGTCAAGTGATAATACGAGAAAGGTAAGTAAAGAAGAAGCGCTTCATCTTGATAATTTAAAACGTTTTTTATACGAGCATCATTTAATTAATGATATTAAAAGCGGCATTGAAACCCGACGATTTTCTGGTGGCTTCTCAAATCTTACCTATTTATTATTGGTGGAAAATAAAGAATACGTGTTGCGCCGTCCGCCTTTTGGAGCTGTAAAAAGAGGACACGATATGAGTCGTGAGTACAAAGTGCTTTCTAATTTATATGCAAGTTTTTCAAAGATTCCGAAGGTATATGCTTTTACTGATGACGAATCTATTTTAGGCACTCCGTTTTATATTATGGAAAATGCTAATGGTATTATTTTAGATTATTCCGAAGCAAATAAAAGAGTTATTAATTCAAGTGATTTTAAAATCATTTCTAATACATGGTTGGATACTTTTGTTGCCTTACATCAAGTTGATTATAAAGCTGCAGGACTTGAAGATTTGGGAAAACCTGAAGGTTATGCAGAACGCCAAATTACCAATTGGGCAAAGCAATACGAAAAAGCAAAAACCGATGCCATACCAGAATCCCAACTCGTTATTAAATGGTTACAAAACAACCAACCTAAAACGCATGATAATTGTTTAATTCACAACGATTTTAAATATGATAATGTGATGTTTAAAGATGATTCCTGGACAAAAATTAATACTGTTTTAGACTGGGAAATGTGTACTCTTGGGGACCCTTTAATGGATTTAGGCACATCGCTTTCGTATTGGATTACCGAAGATGATATGGATGCCTTAAAAAAAGGATTGCCAAGTCCAACCGTTTTTAAGGGAAATCCAAACCGAACCGAAATTGTAGAATTATATAGCAAAAAAAGCGGCAGAACTATTAACAATTTAGTGTTTTACTACGTATATGGCTTATTTAAACTCTCTGTTATAGTACAACAAATTTATTACAGATACCGTAAAGGATATACAACAGATAAGCGGTTTGAACATCTAAATAAGCACACACAATTGTTGTTTACGATAGCCTGGCAAGCCATACAGAAAAATAAAATTGACAAATTGTTTTGAGTAATTTATTATAAAAATGAAAATATTTAAACAATAAAGCATTAATAAGAAAAGGCAGTAATTATTAAATTACTGGCCTTTTATTGTCCTTATTAAATCTTAGCCATATTAATTAAAGACAAACTAATACATTATTAGAATACATTCCATTATTTGGGTCAAAATTATTAGGTAAATAATCCTTTGGGTTAAAGTCAAATTCTACCTCTTCTTCTAATTCAACTAACTCAATAGTACTCCAATCTAAATCATGCATTCCTTTTAATGCATTAAAGTCTTCAGGTAAATAATCTTTTGGATTGAAATTTAATTCTACTTCGTCTTCTATTTCAATTACTTCAATAGAATTTATATCAAAATTCTCTAAAGTTGAATCTTCCATTATTACAAAAAGTAATTTTTCTAATTCATACTCTTCGCCATTTATATCTATATTTAAATTGTTAGAGTCATTGTTAATTTTAGCGGTTGCATTTAATGCAAAAAATACAGTAAATAATAAAGCTAATTTATACATAATATTGTTTTTTTATTGATTTGTTTACACTATAGACGTCTCTTAATTCAAAATGTTACAGGTGTTTAGAAATATTTAACACAACTACAATTATTTTAAAAATTTATTAAGAAAGATTGCCTGTAATGTTAATATTATAATAAACTTATTGCAATATTTTTTGAATTTGTAATCGGTAAGTATTAAACTCAATTAAATTGTTATGCTCTCCATTTTCAATAGTAAAAAATACTTTATCTTTTTGTTCCATACTATTAAATAATTTTATTCCTGACGCATAAGGAATAACCCCATCATCAGTGCCATGAAAAATTGAAATTGGGCAAATTACATCTTGAATGTATTTATAAGAAGGAAAATCGTATTTGAGTAATTTTCTAGTTGGAAATAAGGAAAACCTACCTTTAGCCACGTCAGCAAGGCTATAAAAAGGGGTTTCTAAAATAAGCTGTTTCGGATTGTTATTGTTATTGGATGCTAAATAGGTTGCCATTCCTGTTCCCAAAGAGCGACCATATATTACGATTTCAGATTCCAAATAGTTTTTTAAAATATAATCGTAGCACATTTGGGCATCCTTATAAAGTGCTTGCTCGCTTAATTTACCTGTACTTTTTCCATAAGCTCTGTAGTCCATTACGAACACATCGTAATTTTTCTCAACAAAAAATTCTGTGATTTTCCCCCAACGCGATAAATTTCCTGCATTACCATGAAAATAGAGTATGACTCCTTTTGGATTTTCGGTTTTAAAATGTATGGCATTAATTACTGCACCATCATCGGTTTTTAAAAACAATTCTTCAAATGGATTTGAAAAACTAAAAGTAAAATCTTGAGGTAAAGTAGTTGGTCTGAATATTAATTTTTCTTGAAAGAAATACAATGAGGCTGCAATCATTACATATAAAATTATTAAAGTATAAATCCCCTTTTTAAACCTTCGCATTCTTTGTTTTTCCTGAATGGTTTACATTAATACTAGATCCTTCAAGGTTTACTTCTTTTGGCTCAGAATTAATTATTTCTCCTAACATTTTATGATAAGACTCAAAGTTATTCAAATTTTTATGTCCACCACCAATTACTGTATAAAGTCTGGTGATTTTTGGTTGTATCTGTGATAATTTTACACTTGTTTTAAAAGGAATTAATTTATCGTTTGTGCCATGAATAATATGTATTGGGCATTTTACATATTTCAACCATTTGTACGTTGGCAAAGGATATTTCATTATAATAGATAAAGGCATAAATGGCATGTAACGTCCTGTTACTTTTGTTAAACTGTAGTAAGGCGCATCGAGAATCAGCATTTTCGGATTATTCATCGAAGCTAATTCTGCGGCAAAACCAGAACCTAAAGAACGACCATAAACAATAATTCTTTCTTCTGTCGCTTTCTCTTTAATCAAATTATATATTTCTTAAAGGTCTCTTTTTATTGCTTTTTGCGAACGCCTTCCTGTGCTTTTTCCGAAACCTCTGTAATCTACCATAAGTATACTATAATCGTGTCTGGTAAAATCTACAGCAAACTTTCCCCAACCTTTAATACTTTTAGAATTCTCTTTAATATATAAAACGACACCTTTCGATTCGTTTTTTGGTTTAAAAAGCAATCCATTAATTACAGCACCATCTCTGGTCTCTAAATTATATTCTTCTGTTTCCTGATTTTCATAATAAAAATGAAAGTAATTTGATAGCTTTTCCGGTTTAAACAAAAAGTAATCTTGTATATAGTACAAAACAATACTTGCTATCAAATAAATAGCTAGAATAATCAGTAATAAATATAACCAATATGGCATTATAAAAAATTAGAAGTTCAACCCGAATTATGAATTAGAAAATCTATTACGACTTGAAATTGCTGAAAACAGATTATCATTCTAAGTTTTTGGGTTTAACCATATCGTTGCTATGCTAAAACCCAGAAAACTTCCTGTTTTATTGCACTTTCAATCCTCATTAAGAAGCTCTAATACATAACGCGGGTTCAATTTACAAAAATTAAGCGAAATCTATTTAACAGCTTTTTATTGCTCAAAAAAGAAGTTAAAGAAATACTAAAATTTTTATTTAAAATGCACTCTCTAAATGGGATTCACTACTTTCACTCGCTAAACCAAAAACACTTATTTTGAAACATTCTTCTATTAAAGTATTACTATTAGCATCGATGCTAATAATAACATCTTGTAACACCGCAAAAAAAGCTGCTGAAACTGAAGCAGCCAAAAGAGAAACAGAGAAATCAAAATCTAAAAAGGATAAAAAGGGAGCAATAAAACCCTATGACAAAGTAATTACCAAAGAAGCCAAAAGTGATAAAGGATTATTTACAGTTCATAAAATCGACGACCAATTCTTTTATGAAATTCCAGACTCGCTTTTTGAACGCGAAATGTTAATGGTTACTCGTATTGCAAAAACTGCCAGTGGTATAGGTTTTGGTGGTGGCAAACAAAATACACAAGTGGTACGTTGGCAAAAAAAGGATAAAAAAGTGTTGCTTCGTGTTGTATCACATTCCGTTGTAGCTGCCGATTCTTTACCTATTCATGAAGCTGTGGTAAATTCTAATTTTGAACCAATACTTTATACATTTCCTATTAAAGCCTTCAGTAAAGATTCTTTAAACACTGTTATTGAAGTAACCGATTTATTCTCCAAAGATGTTAAAGCTTTAGGGTTTCCTCAAAGCCGACGAAAACAATATAAAATAACTCGGTTAGAAGCTGATAAATCTTTTATTGAAAGCATTAAAAGTTATCCTATAAATATTGAAACGAGACACGTAAAAACCTATGCTGCTGGAGAACCTCCATCAAATTCAAGTACCGGAACTATTTCTGTAGAAATAAACAACTCTATGATATTGCTTCCGAAGGAAATAATGAAACGTCGGAATTTCGATCAACGTGTAGGATGGTTTGCCCGAGGACAAGTAGATTATGGTTTAGAAGATCATAAAAGTAAAACCGTTAGATATTTAGATAGGTGGCGATTAGAAGTTAAAGATGAAGATATAGAGAAGTTTAAACGAGGCGAATTGGTAGAACCAAAAAAACAAATTGTTTATTATATTGATAGAGCTACTCCTTTAAAATGGCGTAAGTACATTAAACAAGGTATTGAAGATTGGCAAGTGGCTTTTGAAGCTGCTGGATTTAAAAATGCAATTATTGCAAAAGATCCTCCAACTCCTGAAGAAGATCCGGAATGGAGTCCTGAAGATGTTAGATATTCTGTGGTACGTTATTTAGCTTCTCCAATTCCAAATGCCAATGGACCTCATGTAAGTGATCCTAGAAGTGGAGAGATACTCGAAAGCGATATTAATTGGTATCACAACGTGATGACCTTATTAAAAAATTGGTTTTTTGTACAAACTGCTGCCATTAATCCAGATGCTCAAACCACTGAATTTAAATATGAAGTTATGGGACGACTAATTCGTTTTGTATCATCTCACGAAGTAGGTCATACTCTTGGATTGCCTCATAATATGGGAAGCAGTTCTGCTTATAAAGTTGAAGATTTGCGTAGTTCAGAATTTACTCAAAAATATGGAACTGCACCTTCAATTATGGATTATGCCCGATTTAACTACATTGCCCAACCTGGAGATGAAGGCGTAGCATTAATGCCAGATATTGGTATTTACGACAAGTATGCTATAAAATGGGGTTACAGACCTATTTTGGATGCTGAAACCGCTGAAGACGAAAAGAAAACTCTCGACAGTTGGATTTTAGAACACGCTGATGATCCAATGTATCGTTTTGGAAGACAGCAATTTAGTGTTATCGATCCAAGTTCTCAAACCGAAGATTTAGGAGACGATGCTATTTTAGCAAGTCATTATGGAATTTTAAACCTTAAACGTATCGTCCCTAATTTAATTAAATGGACAGCTGAAGACGGAAAAAATTACGACGATTTAGAAACTATGTATGGTCAAGTGCTCAGTCAATTTAACCGTTATATGGGACATGTAGCATCAAATATTGGAGGTGTTTATGAAAATTATAAAACCTACGACCAAGAAGGTGCAGTGTATTCTCATGTTGATAAAACAAGGCAAAAAGAGTCTTTATCTTTTTTGCATAAGCAATTGTTTGAAACTCCAGATTGGTTAATTGACAATACCATTTTTAATAAAATTGAAAGTGCTGGTAATGTTGAACGCATTAGAAGTTTCCAAACAAGAATACTTAACAACATTCTTAATTTTGGTAGAATGGCTCGAATGATTGAAAACGAAACCATTAATGGGAAAGATTCATACGCTTTACTTAATATGATGCAAGATTTACGGAAAGGAATTTGGAGTGAATTAAGAACCGGAAAATCTATTGACACTTATAGACGAAATTTACAACGTGCTTATATTGACAGAATGGAGTATTTAATGACTGAAGAGCAATCTAAAATTACAGGTCGTTTTGTGCGTTTTTCTACACGAACAAACGTTAATGTAAACCATTCTGATATTAGAGCAATTGCCAGAGCAGAATTGAAAACGTTACAACGTACAGTTAGATCAGCTACCGTAAACTCATCAGGAATGAAACGAATTCATTTACAAGATGTATTAGAAAGGATAAATAATATTCTTGACCCAAAATAAAGAGTGTTAATCCAATTCAAAAAGGCTTCAATTTAAATTGAAGCCTTTTTTTTATCACAAAATGTTAAATCATAGTTAAAAAACTAACCCCATTAAACTTTTCGTTTTTAATTGTGTCAAAAGGGCATAAACAATAACTAAATAGATTCCCTCCCGTCCCGATAGCTATCGGGAGCTATCGGGAGCTATCGGGATTCGAGGGAATGACAAAAGAACATAAAATGAAAAAATTAGTAATAATTATTATGGCATTAGTAGCGATGCAAGTAACCGCTCAGGAACATAGAAAAGAGCATGAAAAAGAAGCCAAAAAAGAGAGAATTCACAAGCAAATGAATTTTACACCTGAAGAAATAGCTACTCTACAAACAAAAAAGATGGTACTAAGGCTTGATCTTACTGAAGCTCAGCAACGTGAAATACACAAGATAAACCTTACTAATGCCAAAGAACGAAAAGCTAAAATGGAAGCTCATAAAAAAATGAGAGAGGGCAATAATGAGGAGAAACCTTCAAAAGAAGATCGCTTCAAGATGATGAATGAAAGACTTGACAGGCAAATTGCTAATAAAAAAGATATGAAGCGTATCTTATCCAAAGAACAATTTGAAAAATTTGAAAGAGTTATGAATCATAAACAAAGAAAAGGTCAAGCCCAAAGACAAAAAAATAGCGGGCATAAAAAACAAGGATATAAAAGGTTTTAGTGGTTGGTTAGTTTGGTTAGTTTTTTTAAGGCATTGTTGTTACAACAATGCCTTTTAATATTTAAGTGTTTTGGCAACAGTTGCTACTGCTTCAATAGTGTCATCTAAATCCTGATAGCTTAAAGCGTCTGTTATAAACCAGGTTTCAAATGCACTTGGTGCAATGTAAATACCTTCATTTAATAATCCATGAAAGAACTTTTTAAACGTCTCATTATTACCTTTTGCTGAAGATTCAAAATCTATAACTTCATCTTTTGCAAAATGAACAGAAATCATAGAACCTATTCTATTTATAGTATGTGTAATATTATTTTCGTTTAAAACTTTGGTGAATCCTTTATGCAAATATGCTGTTTTTTCAGACAGGCGATTAAAAATTTCAGTATCATTATTAATTTCAGTCAACATAGCTAATCCTGCTGCCATCGCTAAAGGATTTCCACTTAAAGTCCCAGCTTGATATACAGGACCAAGAGGCGATAAATGATTCATAATCTCGTTTCGTGCAGCAAATGCACCAACTGGCAAACCGCCTCCAATAACTTTTCCGAAGCAAACAATATCGGCATTTACATTAAATAGTTCCTGAACACCGCCTTTTGCCAAACGAAATCCTGTCATTACTTCATCAAAAATCAACAGTATTTTATTGGTGTCGCACAACATTCTTAAAGCTTGTAAAAAACCGTCCTTTGGCGGAATACAACCCATATTTCCGGCTACAGGTTCCAGAATAATACAGGCAATTTCATTGGTGTTGGCTTTAATTAATTCTTTTACATTTTCAATATCGTTATATCTAGCGAGCAAAGTGTCTTTGGCTGTTCCTGCTGTTACTCCGGGACTGTTTGGTGTTCCAAAAGTTACTGCGCCACTTCCTGCTTGTATTAAAAAAGAATCGCTATGTCCATGATAACAACCGGCGAATTTTATAATTTTGTCTTTTCCAGTATAACCTCTTGCCAAGCGCACCGCACTCATACAAGCTTCAGTTCCTGAATTTACAAATCTTATTTTATCAATATTCGGAACCATCGATACTGCCAATGCTGCAATTTGTGTTTCTATTTCAGTTGGCATACCAAACGAAGTTCCTTTTTTTGCTTTTTCTATCACAGCTTTTACAACTGGCTCATAAGCATGACCCAACAGCATTGGTCCCCAAGAATTAATGTAGTCGATAAGCCGATTTCCATCCTCATCATATAAGTAAGCACCTTTTGCTTCTTTTACAAAAATTGGCGTTCCTCCTACTGCCTTAAAAGCTCTAACAGGAGAATTAACTCCGCCAGGAATTACTTTTTCTGCTTCAGCAAATAATGCGCTACTTCGTTGATACAACATAATTTAATTAGATTTTATAATAAGAATTTGGTCGATTTTTAAATCGTTTGATGTTAGATTATTATTGCTTTTTATCACATCAACTGTAGTATTGTATTTTCGTGATAGCGAATATAAAGTATCGCCTTTTACTACTGTATGAGTAATTGCTACTATTTTAACTTCTTTATATTTTTTTCCTAAAACTTCTTTATCGTATTGATATAGCTCATAACGTTCAATTAAACCAATCAATTTTTGTGGATACTTTTTGTCGGTTGCATAACCTGCACGTCTTAATCCCTTTGCCCAAGCTTTATAATCGTTTGTTCTTAATTTGAATAAACTCGCATAGCGTTTCCGATTTGCTAAAAACTCCGAATGGTCTCTAAAGGAATTGTTTGAATTTTTATATTTTCTGAAGCATTCTTGCCGTCTATCATCGTCGTGGTACACTTTCTTACCTTTCCAATCGTGGCACTTTATTCCAAAATGATTGTTGGCCTTTACTGCTAAAGTTCCTTTTCCAGAGCCAGACTCTAAAATAGCTTGTGCTAAAGTAATGCTTGCCGGAATATTATATATTCGCATTTCCTGCATCGCAATATCTTTATAAACTGAAATATATTGGGTAGTAGTATTAATTATTGGTGAAGTTTCAGGTAAATCGATTCTATCTACGGCTTCTGTTTCAACAGGGTCAACAATTATCTCTGTTTTAGTTTCAACTTTTTTTGAGACAACTTTTTTTCTTGTACCACAGCTAAAAATCATAAACACAATTGCAAATATTAGTACTGATCGTTTCATATTTACATATCAATTAATGGTAAATTCTTTTCTTTTAATCTCATATTCATGCCTTCAATACCTTGTAATCCTCCTGTATGTATCGCTAAAATTTTTGAACCTTTCGGAAACTTTTTTTTTGATATCATATCCATAATTCCAAACATCATTTTTCCTGTGTAAACTGGATCTAAAGGAATTTGATATTTTTTATTGAATTGATTTATAAACGCAATCAATTCGTTGTTTATTTTAGCATATCCTCCAAAGTGATATTCTGAAATTAGTTCCCGGTTTTTTCGATTTACAAATTTACTAATATCTTTAGTTAAAAATAATCCTTTTAATGCTGGAAAACCTAAAATTTTTTGATTGGAATTTGAACTATTTATAAGCCCAGAAATAGTACCTCCTGTACCAACGGCACAACACACATAATCAAAATTCCTATCAGTTTCAGTTAGTATTTCTTCACAGCCTTTAATTGCTAACGTATTGGTTCCACCTTCCGGAATTAAATAAAACTCGTTAAATTCTTCTTTTAATTTTTGAATAAACTCTTCTGAATTCTTTTCTCTGAAATCACTACGCGTTACAAACTTAAATTGCATTCCACAAGATTGAGCAAATCTCAACGTTGGATTGTCTTGAATTTTTGCAACTAATTCTTCGCCTCTAATGATTCCTATAGTTTTAAATCCAAATAATTTTCCAACGGAAGCTACTGCCGAAATATGATTGGAAAAAGCACCACCAAAAGTTAAAAGTGTTTTCAGCTCTAAGTTTTCAGCTTCAATAAGGTTGTATTTCAGTTTTCTGTATTTATTTCCAGAAACATACGAATGAATTTTATCTTCTCGTTTTATATAAAGTTCAATACCAAACTCTGTTGGCAAATTTATGCGTTGGATAATACTTTCAGCAAGATTAAAAATCATATTTACAAGGTTCGAAAAATCATTCGAATTTACATTATCTTTGTGACATATGAAGGAGTTTGTCCCAATAGAAGAAGGTGATTTTTACCTGACACCTGAAGGTTATCGTTGCTTTACCAAACAATACCACATAAAACGTGGCTATTGTTGTGAAAGTAATTGCAGACATTGCCCTTATGGATATGATAAGAACACAAATACAGTAATTAAAAATAATTCGAAAACTACATGAATTTTAAAATGCAAATTTTAGAGGGTATTCCAAATAAATTACCAAATTTAAGGTCTTATGATTTGTCTATTAATCATGCTCCAAAGCGAAAAAATATCTTGTCTTCTGAAGAAAAAAAACTCGCGTTAAAAAATGCTTTACGATATTTTGACGCTAAACTTCATGCTAAATTGCTTCCAGAATTTAAAGATGAATTAGATGCCTACGGAAGAATATATATGTATCGTTTTCGTCCGGATTACAAGATGTATGCACGACCAATTGATGAATATCCTTCACAATCAAAACAGGCTGCTGCAATCATGCTTATGATTCAAAATAATTTAGATTACGCAGTCGCACAACATCCTCATGAATTGATTACTTATGGAGGAAATGGTGCTGTTTTTCAAAATTGGGCGCAGTACTTATTGACTATGAAATATCTTGCCCAAATGAATAACGAACAAACACTTGTCATATATTCTGGGCATCCAATGGGTTTATTTCCTTCACATAAAGAAGCCCCAAGAGTTGTAATTACTAACGGTATGATGATTCCAAATTATTCCAAACCAGATGATTGGGAAAAGTATAATGCACTTGGCGTAACACAATACGGACAAATGACAGCAGGAAGTTATATGTACATTGGTCCACAAGGTATTGTGCATGGTACAACTATTACTTTATTGAACGCTTTTAGAAAAATAAATAAAATGCCTCAAGGACATCTTTTTGTAACTTCTGGATTAGGCGGAATGTCTGGAGCGCAACCCAAAGCAGGAACTATTGCTGGCTGCATTACTGTTTGTGCCGAAGTAAACGAAAAAGCAGTATATACACGTCATTCTCAAGGTTGGGTAGATGAAGTTATTTCCGATTTGAATAAATTGGTTACACGAATTGAAAAAGCAAAATCTAACAAAGAAACCTTATCCATTGCATATCTTGGAAATGTGGTTGATGTATGGGAAAAATTTGATGAAGCTAATATTTTTATAGAATTAGGAAGCGATCAAACCTCATTACATAATCCTTGGTCTGGAGGCTATTATCCTGTTGGTTTATCTTTTGTAGAAGCCAACATTATGATGGCAGAAAATCCTGATTTGTTTAAACAAAAGGTTCAAGAAACCTTACGTCGTCATACCAAAGCAATAAACAAACACGCCAAAAAAGGCACTTATTTTTTCGATTATGGAAATGCTTTTTTATTAGAAGCTTCTCGTGCTGGAGCAGATATTATGACCGAAAATGGCATAGATTTTAAATATCCAAGCTATGTACAAGATATTATGGGACCAATGTGTTTCGATTATGGTTTTGGACCGTTTCGTTGGGTGTGTACTTCGGGAAAACCTGAAGATTTAGAAAAAACCGATGCTATTGCTTGTAACGTTCTTGAAGACATTATGAGGAATTCTCCAGAGGAAATTAAACAGCAAATGGCTGATAACATTAAATGGATAAAAGGTGCTCAAGAGAACAAATTAGTTGTTGGTTCACAAGCACGAATATTATATGCAGATGCCGAAGGACGTATGAAAATTGCAACCGCTTTTAATAATGCTATCGCCAAAAATGATATTGGTTATATCGTTTTAGGTCGTGATCATCATGACGTTTCCGGAACCGATTCACCATATCGCGAAACCTCAAATATTTACGATGGCTCTCAATTTACAGCAGATATGGCAATACAAAATGTAATTGGAGACAGCTTTAGAGGAGCAACTTGGGTAAGCATCCATAATGGTGGTGGAGTTGGTTGGGGAGAAGTTATAAATGGTGGATTTGGTATGGTTCTTGATGGTAGTAAGGATACTGAAAGACGTATAAAATCTATGTTGTATTGGGACGTAAACAACGGAATTGCCAGACGAAGTTGGGCAAGGAATACAGAAGCACAATTTGCTATAAAACGTGCTATGGAAGTTGAGCCAAATTTAAAAATTACGTTACCAAACATAGTTGAAGAAAAATTATTAAATTCGTTATAACGATTAACAAAAAAAAATGAAAACCATGAAAAGATTATTTAAAACATTAGCTCTTGTACTGTTGGTAATAGCAGTGTCATCTTGCAGTTCGGTTAGAGTTGCTGCCGATTATGATAAAAATGCAAATTTTAACGATTATAAGACCTTTGCGTTTTTTAAAAAGGGAATAGATAAGGCTGAAATTAGTGATTTAGACAAACGTAGAATTCTTCGTGCTATTGAAGCCGAATTGTTAGTTAAAGGATTTACAAAATCTGAAAACCCAGATTTATTAGTAAGTATCTTTACTAAATCTCGCCAAAAAGTTAATATTTATAACAACGGTTATTATGGTTATGGATATGGATATGGCTGGCACTGGAGTCCTTATTATTGGGGGTATTCGAATTACAATAGCGTTTCTGTTTCAACTGAAGGTACATTATATATAGATTTAATAGATGCCAACAAAAAAGAATTGGTTTGGCAAGGAATGGGTACTGGCTACTTAACAAAAAATATGGATAAAAAAATAGAGCGAATTAAAGAATTTGTTGCAAAAATTATGGAAAAGTATCCTCCTGGTTTGCAACAATAAAATTAAAAAGGACTATCTCACAAACTGTGTAAGTTTAAAAAACAGCTTGGGTTTATATAAACCCAAGCTGTTTTTTTATTTTTATTAGTTTTAAATTTATATAATTTAATCCTTGATAGTATTTGAATCTGCAACTTTAGTTTTACCATAAGTCATTTTAAGGTCGTTTAATACATTTAGAGCTTCTTCTACATAAACATCCTTACTTAAATTAGTATGCCAACGTTCTCGTTTCAGCTTTAAAACCGAATCTTTTTCTGTAAGTACTAATTCATAAGGTAAAGACTTAAAGGTTAAATTCGTTTTGTAGTCTGATATTTTTTCAAAACGTTTAGCTTCTTCTTCATTAAGTTCCAGTTTTGCTTTATATGTTTTATAATTAAGTGAATATATATTTTTATCTCTAATTTTCTTAATCCAACGTGCATTTTCATCAATTAACTTAAGCTGCTCGCTATCAGCCATTCGTTTTTTACTTTTCTTAATTGTTGAATCAAAATCAAAATAACTACTCCACAGTGTAAAATTTGTAGCATCAATCATATCCCAAGGCAAAGGATTATCTTGATCTCTTTCGCCAATATCTATATAACTGTAACGGTCTGGCACCACAACATCACTTTTAACTCCTTTTAGTTGCGTAGAACCTCCATTAATTCTATAGTATTTTTGAGTCGTAAACTTAAGTGCTCCCATATCTCCGATGGTATTCTTTCTTACCATACGATTAAGGTCTAATACATTCTGAACTGTTCCTTTTCCAAAGGTTTGTTTACTTCCTATAACAATAGCTCTTTTATAGTCTTGCATTGCAGCTGCGAGAATTTCGGAAGCTGATGCGGAAAGTTCATTAACTAATATAACAAATGGACCATCCCAAATAATAGATTTGTCTCTATCTCTTAATACTTCCTTTGGTTCTTCTACAGATTTAACTTGTACAATTGGACCGTCTTTAATAAATAATCCTGCCAATTCTACAACTACTGGTAATGAACCTCCTCCATTATTTCTTAAATCGAGTACAAGTCCTTGTATGCTTTCGGCTTTCAGGCGTTCTATTTCCTTTTTAATATCGCTTGCGGCATTTCGTTTTTTATAATCTTGAAAATTGACATAAAACTTAGGAAGATTAATCACACCAAAAGTTTTACCATCCTTAATTACAGTCGATGATTTTGCATAGGTTTCCTCAAGTTCTACAACATCGCGAGTAATAGATAAATCTTCAATAGTACCATCTACTTTCTTAAGTGTTAATATAACATTGGTTCCTTTAGGTCCTTTAATAAATTTTATAGCATCAGCCAAACGCATACCAACAACATTTACAGCTTCTTCTTCATCCTCTTGCCTGACTTTTAGAATAATGTCGCCTACTTCTAATTTGTTTTGCCTCCAGGCTGGACCTCCGGAAATTACTTCATTAATAATAATGTTATCCATTCGTTTTTGAAGCCTTGCCCCAATGCCTTCATAATTTCCAGACATTGCAACGTCAAAACGATCTTTTTCTTCAGGAGCAAAATAAAAAGTATGCGGATCAAACTCCTCCACAATAGCGTTTATATATACGGTAAACCAGTCTTTACGCTGTCTGTCATCCATAAAAGCGTATAACTCGTCAAGAGAACGAAGCGCAACATCACGTGCTTCTTGTTCCAAAACCTCGTCAGTCTTAGTACTATAAGAAGTGTCATTTTTAAGATTTTGTTCTTCTTCTAAAATCAAATCATGGTAATTTGCAATGGCATAGAATTTAAGTTGCTTTCTCCAACGCTCTTTCATTTCTTTTTTTGATTTTACATACTTGGCATTCTTATAATCTGTATTAAAATCTTCATCTATTGTATAATCAAAAGCTTGTGAAAAGATTCCTTTATAAATTTCTTTAGACTCATCAATACGCTGTAATAAACGTTTGTATGTCAGGTTAAAGAAATCAACTTCAAAATCCAAAATTTGGTCATCAATTTCAGTTTTATAGGTTTCAAATTCCTTTATATCCGATAGATAAAAATATCTTTTAAAAGGGTCTATTTGCTTTAAATAATGATTAAAAACGCCTTCAGAAAATTCGTCATTTATTTCTTTAGGGTTAAAATGCCCTTGCTCTAAAACATAAGTTATAAGCTGTAAAAGAAGCTTGTCTTTGTCTGGATCTTCAAAAGTAGTTGTAGTAAAACTACAAGAGGCGAATGCTAATAATAAGGTTAGCATTAAAATATTATAATTCCTTTTCATCTAGTTAATTTCAATTAAGCAAAATCTGCTCCTAAAATAAAGAAAATATTATGCCAAAGTTAAATTATCTAATTATTTTTTTGTTAAAACAGATAAAACGCCTATTACAGCATGAATTTACTTACTTTTGTTATACACTAAATTATTTTTAGTACATGCTTAAAAAACCTTTGATTTTAGTCACAAACGATGATGGCATTACCGCTCCTGGAATTCGTACTTTAATAAAAGTCATGAATACCATTGGAGATGTGGTGGTAGTTGCTCCAGACAACCCTCAAAGTGGAATGGGTCATGCCATAACTTTAGATTCTACACTTTCTTGCAAACAAGAACATATTGATAATGGACCTCAAAAGGAATACAGCACTTCTGGTACACCTGCCGATTGTATTAAACTTGCTATTCATGAAATACTTGACAGAACACCCGACTTATGTGTTTCCGGAGTTAATCATGGCTCAAATTCGTCTATAAACGTCATTTATTCTGGGACAATGAGTGCAGCTATTGAAGCTGGAATAGAAGGCATTCCTGCAATTGGGTTTTCTCTTTTAGATTATAATTGGGATGCAAATTTTAAACCACTTGAAGATTATATTAAAACCATAACCATTAATGTTTTAAAAAAGGGATTGCCTGAAGGTATAGTACTAAATGTAAATTTTCCTAAATTAGAAAAAAAGGATATAAAAGGCATAAAAATTTGCAGGCAAGCTAAAGCCAATTGGATTGAAGAATTTGATAAACGCAAAAACCCTCAAGGCAAAGATTATTATTGGCTTACAGGTAAATTTGTTAATTTAGACAAAGGAGAAGACACCGACGAATGGGCTTTAAGTAACGGTTATGTTTCTGTTGTTCCCGTACAATTCGATTTTACAGCGCATCATTTTATTCAAAACTTAAACACATGGAATTTTAATGGTTAAAAAAGAAGTATTAATTGGTTTGGCGGTGGGTTTAATTGCTAATGCTATAGGGTTATTTTTTGCAGCTACTCTTTTAGGAAAAAGTGATAGTTTTATTACAGTTTTAAATACAGCTTCCGCTGAAGGGTTTTTAGGAAAACTTATTAGTTTAGGTGCCATTTTAAATTTAGCCGCATTTTTTATATTTATAAAAAAGAAGCAAGATTACAGAGCAAGAGGTGTATTATTGGCAACCGTTTGTATTGCCGTTGTTACATTTATTATAAAGTTTTGATATAGATAATTATCTAAATGAAACGAGCATGCTAAAAAGTTTATCACCCAAGGGAATGACTAATAGCAAACAGTCCCGATAATTATCGGGATGACCGATTTAATAAATTAATATAGACACATGAAATACTACATTATTGCTGGAGAAGCATCTGGAGACTTACATGGTTCGAATCTAATGAAAGCATTGTTAAGACAAGATCTTAATGCTGAATTTAGATTTTGGGGAGGCGATTTGATGCAAAATGTTAGTGGCTCACTAGTAAAACACTATAAGGAGTTAGCTTTTATGGGTTTTCTTGAAGTAATTATGAATTTAAGAACCATTGCTAAAAATCTGAAATTCTGTAAACAAGATATTGCAACATTTAAGCCAGATGTGATTGTTTTTATCGATTATCCTGGGTTTAATCTTCGTATAGCTAAATGGGCTAAACTAAAAGGGATTAAAACACATTACTATATTTCTCCACAAATTTGGGCTTGGAAAGAAAATAGAATAAAAGCTATTAAACGCGACGTAGATAAGATGTATGTGATACTTCCTTTTGAAAAAGAATTTTATGAAGATAAACATAATTATCCCGTAGAATTTGTAGGTCATCCATTAATAGATGCCATTGCCGATAGAACACAAGTTGACGAATATGAATTTAGAGCACTGCACGAGTTAAACGAAAAACCTATAATTGCATTGCTGCCCGGAAGCCGAAAACAAGAAATCCGAAAAATGCTTTCGGTAATGTTGAGCATTGTTGATGATTTTCAAGATTATCAATTTGTAATTGCAGGTGCTCCAAGTCAGGAGTATAGTTTTTATGAGTCGTTTATAAATAATCCAAACGTACATTTTGTAAGCAACAAAACTTACGATTTGTTGAGTGTTTCTACAGCTGCATTAGTAACATCAGGAACTGCAACGCTTGAAACTGCACTTTTTAAAGTGCCAGAAGTTGTTTGTTATAAATCAAGCTGGTTTTCTTATCAAATAGGAAAACGTTTGGTTAAACATATTAAATACATTTCTTTGGTGAATTTAATTATGGATAAGGATGTTGTTACTGAACTCATTCAAAATGAATTTAATACTAAAAACCTCAAACAAGAGCTTACTATAATTCTTGACGATTACGAACGCACAAAGTTCTTTATTAATTATTACGATTTAGAGAAAAAACTTGGTGGTAAAGGTGCAAGTGAAAAGGTGGCTGGATTAATATATAATTCGATTAATTAAGTATAATCTCCATAATTTTCTACGCATTTTGGCTTTTAGATAAACTGTAAGATATTTACTATCTTACAGTTATGAAGTTACTGAACTTTACAATTATTAAACTTACCTTTTGCCTTATTATAGGTATTGTTATTGGCTACTTCATCTCTGTAAATTTAACTTCACTTATTTACATAAATATAGTTCTTTTATCAACTTTTTTAATTGGCTTGTTTATTGTAAAATCGCAGTCCAGGCCATCTGCTTGGTTTGGCGTTTTAATTTTTATAACAACTGTAAGCATTGGAGCTTTAACTGTAAATATAAAAACGCAACGGAATTTTAAGAATCATTATTCTAAACAACAAATCATAACTATTGATACAAATTATACTATTAATTTTAGGATAAGAGAAGTTTTAAAGCCCAGCCTTTATCATAACAAATATATCATAGATATTCTTGGACTAAACACTAAAAAAGTTTCAGGAAAATCTTTACTAAATGTGCAAAAAGATTCAACTAAAGCCAATTTAAAAGTAGATGATGTTTTAATAACTAATTCTAATTTTAAAGAGTTAAATGCTCCTCTTAATCCACATCAATTTAACTATAAAAACTATCTACAAAAAAAATACATATACCACCGACTAACAACTACAAATCTTGAATTATTAAAAACAAGTTCTAAAAAAAATACGTTTTTTGGATTTGCGGCACAATTAAGAGAGCGCATTAACAAAAATCTGAAGTTGTACAATTTTAAAGATGACGAACTTTCAATTATTAATGCCTTGCTGCTCGGACAACGCCAGGACATTTCTAAAGATATTTACGACAGTTATACACAAGCTGGAGTGATTCATATTCTTGCTGTTTCCGGATTGCATGTTGGGATTATTTTACTATTATTAAATTTTCTTTTTAAACCTCTTGAACGTTTTAAACATGGAAAAATCATCAAAATTTTACTAATTGTAATTCTTCTCTGGAGTTTTGCCATAATTGCAGGATTATCGGCTTCAGTCACTCGTGCTGTAACAATGTTTAGCATTGTTGCTGTTGGTATAAACTTAAAACGACCAACAAATATTTATAACACCTTGGCTATTTCGATGTTTTTACTATTGCTAATTAAACCTACTTTTCTTTTCGATGTTGGATTTCAGTTAAGTTATCTTGCTGTTTTTACAATCGTTAGCATCCAACCAATACTTTACAAACTATGGAAACCAAAACTTAAAATTATTGACTATTTGTGGCAAATTTTTACTGTAACTCTCTCGGCTCAATTTGGTGTAATTCCTGTGAGTTTATATTATTTTCATCAGTTTCCTGGTTTGTTTTTTATTTCAAATGTGGTAATAATTCCTTTTTTAGGCTTTATTTTAGGCTTCGGAATACTTGTCATTATTTTAGGCTTATTAAATACTCTTCCATCATTTATTGCGAATCTTTACGGAAGCATTATAGGCATGATGAATGATTTTGTAGCCTGGATTTCTCATCAGGAACAATTTCTATTCAAAAATATTTCTTTCGGAATTATTGAAGTCATTGTGTCTTATATGTTCTTTATCGCTCTTGTAAATATTTATAAAAAAAGAAGTTATAGAACTGTCGTGCTTTTTTTAGTATCAATACTAATGATACAAGGTGCATTTATTTATAATAAACATAAGACTTCAACAAATGAGTTTATTGTATTTCACAAAAGCAGAAATAGTATGATTGGAATTAAACAAAAAAATCGGCTTCTAATACATCATAATCTGGATAACACCTCTATAGATAAAAATAGAATTGTTACAAATTATAAAATTGGTGAGCATATTGTTAAAACTGATTTTGATAGTTTACAATCGATCTATAAGCTAAACACTAAAAATCTTTTAATAGTTGATAGTTTGGGAATATATAATGTTAAATCTTTTAAAGTTGATATCGTCTTATTACGAAACTCACCAAAGATTAATCTCAAACGATTGATAGATAGTTTACAACCTGAACTAATTATTAGTGATGGCAGCAATTATAAAACTTATCAAGAACGATGGTCTAAAACTTGTGAAGTACAAAAAACCCTATTCCACCAAACCAGTATAAAGGGAGCTTTTGTATATAACTATTTATCAGTATTGTCCGACTAAAGACATAAGACCGCTTCGCTGTAAGAGCAAACCCGTCCATACCGGCACGGGCGGAGAATCAAGACTAAATTGTAACTAATTGATAACAAAATAGTTAAAATTCATAAGATTCTAAACGAATCTTTTTTAATTCGTAAATCAAAAATCTACAATCGTAAATCTTTGTTTAGTATAACAAACACAATTCTCTAATGGTTTAATTTGATTTTTTACTCGAACAACAATGCTGTTAATTATTTTATTGTTGAAACTCTGGTTTAAAAGCAGTATAATATTCGTTAAATGCTTCCTGAGTTTTCAAATCTAAATGTTCATCATTCTTAAACATTTTTAAATACAACTCTAACTGTTGTGGTGTTTTATATCCTATAAGAGGAAAGATTAATTCGCCTTCTTCAGATAAGAATATTATGGTAGGATACGATCTAACACCAAAATATCCTGCTAATTGATGCTGAGCATTACGCTTGTTTGCCTTTGCCGGATCGTAATTTGGATTTGTGTATGTTTTATCATTAAAGATAATTTCATCGTTCCCTTCGGCATTAAATTTTACTGCATAATAATACTGGTTTATATAGTTTGCTACATCGCTATTACTAAAGGTGTTTCTGTCAAGCATTTTACAAGGTCCACACCAACTTGTATATGCATCCATCATAATCTTTTTTGGGTTTTTCTTCTGAAGCTCTACAGCCTCCCCAAGTGTTACCCAATTAATTTCTTGCGCCATACTATTAACCGAAACTAACACAGTTAATAAGAATATGTATCCTATTTTTCTCATAATAACATTTATCGCAATTATTATTCCGAACTTACAAAAAATGCTCCTTAGTAGGAGCATTTTGCGTATAATTTAACAATTTAATCGATTAACGGACACCATGCATAAGCTTTTTAATAACAGGATACATAAGTGCCGAAAACACACCTAAACCAACAGCAACGACAGTTAACAACCAAAAGAAATGGCTTAATCCTTCTGTTTTTGCAATACTTTCAGAGGCTTCTCCGAACACTCCAGCCAGTTTCATACCTATTGCAACTGCTAAATACCAAACCCCAAACATCATTGCAATCATACGTCCAGGAACCAATTTACTTACATAAGAAAGTGCAACTGGCGACACACATAATTCTCCCATTGTATGGAAAAAATAGACTAAAATTAGCCATATCATACTCACTGAAGCAGTTTTTGCTCCTATAGGAATTGATGAAGATCCAATTGCAACACAAGCCATTCCAATACCTAATAAAACCATACCAATAGCGTATTTCATATTTGCATTAGGATTATACTTGCTTTCCCACCATTTAGAAAACAAAGGTGCAAATGCTATAATAAATAATGAATTTAATATACCAAACCAAGATGCAGGAACTTCAGCAATATCTTTCATGAACTCGGTGTAAAGCATCCAAATGGCAATCGCCCAAATAATAACAAAACTCGTTGCTAAAAATATATTTGATTTTGCATATTTTGAAAATGTTTGCTTAAATAACAACCAAAGCACTCTAGTAATTATTGCTAAAGGAATTAAAGTCATCAACGAATTGACTATTTTAAAAGTTAACGCTGAATTGCCCTCTAAAACTCTTTGCGTGTAGTCTCTTGCAAAAATAGTCAATGAACTTGGTGCTTGTTCAAAAATTGCCCAGAAAAAGATAGTAATAAAAGCAAAGAACATTACTGCCAACATTCTATCTCTTGTGATTTTATCATACTTTGGAAGACGGATAACCAACAATACAATAAAAAGTATAAGTGCAGATAATATTATAAATGTAGAGCCATCTAATCCAAATAATGTAAAATCAAACAGATTATATGCTCCTTCCGAGATTTTAGCAACAGGATCGTTTAAAATCCATGCCAATCCTAAAGCTGCTGCAATTACAATAAGTGATAGCTGTACTTTTGTAAAAGGATTTAACTTTGGTTCTCCCTCTTTTAATTCGTTTATACTTTCATTTTCTTTTTCTGGTTTCAATCCAATTTTCCCAAAAATATCTTGTGCATACCAAAATTGAAGTAAGCCAAAAAACATAAATATTCCTGCTAAGCCAAATCCCCAACGCCAACCAACGGTTTCTCCAATATAGCCACACAATAATATTCCTAAAAATGCACCAGCATTAACACCCATATAAAAAATGGTATAAGCACCATCTTTCTTTTCAGGTCTATCTTTATACATTTCCGAAATAATGGATGTCATATTAGGCTTAAAGAAACCACTACCAAAAACCAAAAGTGTTAATCCTAAATAAATAAAGAATGTGGATTCTAAAGCCATGCTCGCATGACCGAGAGTCATAAGTAATGCACCAACAACAACAGCATATCTAAATCCTATTTTTTTATCTGCAAAATAACCTCCTAATAAAGTAGATAAATAAACTAAAGATGTATAAGTCCCAAATATAGCAAATGCATGTTCTCTTGGCCAGCCCCAACCACCATCCATTAATGATGCTGTAAAGAACATTACTAAAAGTGCACGCATTCCGTAATACGAAAAACGCTCCCACATTTCAGTAAAGAATAATACAAATAATCCTGACGGATGTCCTAATACAGTGCTTTTAAAAAATTGATTGGTTGAGTTTTCTGCCATGATGTATTTTTTAGTTATCTGCTAATTCAAAGCCTTCAGTATCATCATGAATTTCATGTTCATCGTCTTCAACGCCATGAGTAAGAACTTCTAGTTTTTTTCTGACTAACATTACTAAAAGACCTAAAACAACACAAAAAATTGCTATTCCTGTAAAAATTATATACTCTCCTAGGCTTTCAGACCACTCTCCTAACAATCCTGCTAGTTTACTTCCAAAACCAGTCATTGCAAAATAGACTCCCATCATCAATGATGCATATTTTACAGGAGCTAATTTTGTAACATATGATAAAGCTACAGGAGACAAACATAATTCTCCTATTGTATGAAACAAATACGCTAATACTAACCAATACATTGCTGAAGATCCAGTAGATTCAAACTGTGCTGTTGCTCCAGTCATAAAAAAGAAACCTGTTCCCATAATAATTAATCCGACTATCATTTTAAAAAGAGAAGTAGATACTTTACCTTTTAATTTTCTGTTTGCCCAATATAATGCAACAGAAGTTCCTAAAAATATGATAAACATAGCATTTAAGGATTGAAACCAAGACGCAGGAATTAACCAACCCATCAACATTCTGTCGGTTTTTTCCATTGTATAAATATTCATCAAACCTCCTGCTTGTTCAAAAGCTCCCCAAAAAACTATCACTAATAAAAATGAAATCAATAATACGCTAACTCTATCTTTTTCAATTTTTGTTAATGGTTTCTTCATCAATGCCTTCTCTTCATCATTCTTAGAAGCGCCTAAGAAATTTCCAACATCCTTTAAATGTTTCTGACCTAACAAATATTGAACTATCCCAAGAAACATTCCAATCCCTGCTAATCCAAATCCATAATGCCATCCATAAACTTCGCCTACATATCCAACAATTAAACTTGATAAAAATGCACCAAGGTTAATTCCTATATAGAATATGGTAAACCCTTTGTCTCTTCTAATATCTCCTTTTGTGTATAATCCTCCAACCATAGTAGAAATGTTAGGTTTTAACATTCCAACACCGCAAACAATTAAAACCAATCCAGTATAGAATGCCCACATTGCTTCTACTGCCAAAATACTATGACCAAAAAGTAATAAGACCCCTCCAACTAGCACCGATTTTTTTTGTCCTAAAATTTTATCTGCAATAATTCCACCAGGAATTGACATAACATAAACCATCATAGTGTACCAACCATATAATGCTAAAGCATCTCCATTACTCCATCCCAATCCTGCATTATCAACGTCTGTTCTGCCTACCAAGTATAAGACTAAAATAGCACGCATTCCATAATAAGAAAAGCGTTCCCACATTTCGGTAAAAAATAGAACAAACAGTCCAATTGGATGTCCGAATAATTCTTTTTGTTTCATTGTTGTTGAATTTGACATAAAATTTATTATTAGTTAGTAAAAGTTAGTTTATCCTTTAATTTTTATCTTTTCTTCTTTCTTTTCTTCTGGTCTTTCTAATTTATCGCCAAGTGTTTTGTTGATAAAATTTGTCATTTTTTTATACAAGTGTAATCTTGTATTGCCTCCATAAATACCATGATTATTGTCTGGATATATCATCCATTCAAATTGTTTGTCTGCCTGTATTAATGCTTTAACCATACGCACGGTATTTTGTACATGCACATTATCATCCCCAGACCCATGAATAAGTAAAAAATCACCTTTTAACTTATCGACATGATTTATTGGTGAATTCTCATCATAACCACTTGGGTTTTCTTGTGGTGTTGCCATGTAACGTTCGGTATAAATAGTATCGTAAAATCGCCAAGATGTTACTGGTGCAACAGCAATTGCCATTTTAAAGACCTCATTGCCTTTAAACAAGGCATTACTACTCATAAAACCACCATAACTCCATCCCCAAATTCCTATTCTGCTTGCATCTATATATGGTAATTTTCCGAGTTGCTTAGCCACTTCTATTTGGTCTTCTAATTCGTATTTACCCAATTCTCTTTGTGTTACCTTTTTAAATTCGGCACCTTTAAGCCCTGTACCTCTTCCGTCCACACAAGCAATAATATAACCTTGCTGTGCTAGCATTTGATACCAATAATCATTACTGCCATTCCAGCGGTTTGCTACTTGCTGTGAGCCAGGACCAGAATATTGGTACATAAACAAAGGGTATTTTTTATTTGGATTAAAATCGGCTGGTTTAATCATCCACATATTAAGGTCATTGCCATTAATATGAATTGTACTAAACTCCTTGGTTGATGTTTTATAATCTAACAGCTTTATTGCCAATTTATCATTATCGATAATGCTTTTAATTATATTTCCCGTTTCAGAACTGTTTAAGGTATATTCAGGAGGTGTTGTAGCACTTGAAAAAGAATTTATAAAGTATGAAAAATCTGCACTAAAAGAAGCATTGTTTGTACCGTTAGTCTTTGTTAAACGTTTTTTGTTTTTTCCGTTTAAATCTATTGCGTAAACATCACGATTTGTTGAACCATTCTCAACCGATTGGTAATAAATTCGGTTGTTCTTTTCATCAAAGCCATAATATTTAGTGATTTCCCAATTTCCTTTTGTAATTTGGTTTATTAATTTTTCGCCTTTTGAATAATGGTAAATATGGTTAAAACCATCCTTTTCACTCGTCCAAATAAAACTATTGTCTTTTAGAAATGTCAAATTTGAAGTAACATCGATGTAGGCTATGTCTTTTTCGGTTAATACTAAATCAGAACTCATATCTGTTGCATTAATCATCCATAAATCCAATTCGTTTTGATGACGATTCATATATTGCGCACTCAACATATTCGGATTGTTAGTCCATTTTATTCTAGGAATATAATAATCATTATAGGATTTATTAAGTTCAACTTCAGAAGATTTATTTGTTTCTAAATCGAATATATACAACGATACGATAGCATTTTTTTCTCCTGCTTTTGGATATTTAAACACGTGTTGTGTTTGGTATAATGCTTCTCCATAAATGTCCATTGAAAACTCAGGTACTTCGGTTTCGTCAAATCGTAAATACGCTATTTTGTTACCATTAGTATTCCATTGAAAAGCGCGAACAAACCCAAATTCTTCCTCATAAACCCAATCTGTTATTCCGTTTATAATTTTATTCTTTTCTCCATCAAAAGTAATTTGCTCGACATTTCCTGTTACTAAATCTTTCACATATAAATTATTTTTATAACCATAGGCTACTTTTGAAGCATCGTGTGACAAAGTTGGTTCTTGTATTTTTTCTTCTGAAATCTGAATAACCTCATCATTCTTTGTATTATACATATAAAAAATACCCAAAGTAGAGCGTCTAAAAATTGATTCAACATCTGTAGCCAAGATTATTTTACTTTCGTCTTCACTAAATGTGTAATTTGTAAAATATGGTATTTTATTATTGGTTTCTGAATTAAGCAATGATTTTACTTTGCTTAATGTTTTATAATCGTAAACATCGATTGTAGCACTTCTATTTTTTCTGTCAAGGTTAAGAACCGAATATTGCTGTCCGTTTTTCATAGAGTGCAAAGCATCCATTCGCTCTGTTCTAAAAGTTCCATTCCAAATTTCTTCTAAAGTAATCTCTTTATGTTGTGCATAAATTGAAGTAGTAATGACAAAAAAGAGTAAAAACGAGGTGTGTTTTAATTTCATTGATTTAAATAAAAAGTGCCCTATTTTAATTACTAAACTAAAAATAAGTTCTATTTAATGAGTCTGCAATGTAAAAAAACGCTTTGATTAACACAACCCTTTTTATTTATTACCCAAAAAATCTTGTAAAAAGAACACTAATTTAACATTTGCAAAGTGTAATTTTAAATAAGAGTACTATAATATTATCTTTGCAATTCAATATTTAAATAAGTTATGGGTAAATCCATTTTAGGTTTTTCAAAGTTATCCAAATTAAAAAAAATAGATTGGATTCTGGAAACGCATTTTTCTAACAAAGAAAATGCTAAACGCATTTTAATACAATATTGGAACTCTAACGAAAAGCTTCAACAACTTCATGACGAATTTATTGAAAATACGATAACCAATTACTATCTACCATTTGGTGTTGCTCCAAATTATTTAATTAATAGCAAGTTGTACACTATTCCAATGGCAATTGAAGAAAGTTCTATAATTGCTGCTGCGAGTAATGCAGCAAAGTTTTGGTTGGACAGAGGTGGATTTAAAGCCAAAGTAATTTCTACAACCAAAGTTGGTCAAGTACATTTTATGTATCATGGCGACTTTGATGTTTTAAAAACGTATTTCAATTTTATAAAACTTCAACTTATTAACGATGCAAAACCTATTACAAAAAACATGGAGCAACGTGGTGGTGGCATTATTGATATTGAATTAAAAGATAAAACAAAAGATATAAAAGGTTATTACCAACTACATGCAATCTTTGAAACATTGGACGCCATGGGAGCCAATTTTATCAATTCTTGTTTGGAGCAATTTGCAAAAACTTTTAAAAGGGAAGCACAACACTTTGATGCTTTTTCTTCAGAAGAGAAAGACATTCAAATTATAATGAGCATTCTTTCTAATTATGTTCCAGATTGTTTAGTGAGAGCAGAAGTAAGTTGTAAAGTGGAAGAATTAAATGAAGATACTAATATCTCACCAGAAGAATTTGCTGCTAAATTTATACAAGCTGTAAGCATTGCTGAAGTAGAGCCTTACAGAGCAGTAACACACAACAAAGGCATCATGAATGGCGTTGATGCTGTTGTTTTAGCAACAGGAAATGACTTTAGAGCTGTTGAAGCAGGAGTACATGCTTATGCATCAAGAAATGGGAAATATAGAAGTTTAACTCATGCTAGAGTTGAAGATGGCGTTTTTACATTTTGGATTGAAATTCCGTTAGCATTAGGAACCGTTGGTGGACTTACAAATTTGCATCCTTTAGTGAAATTAGCTTTAGAAATGCTTGGCAACCCAAACGCAAAAAAATTAATGCAAATTGTAGCAGTAGCAGGTTTGGCACAAAATTTTGCAGCATTGCGTTCGTTAATAACTACAGGAATACAACAAGGACACATGAAAATGCACCTTATGAATATCCTCAATCAGTTGGAAGCAAAAAATACTGAAAAGAACACACTTGTTGAACATTTTAAAACAAATGTTGTAACACATAATGCTGTTGTTGAAGCTTTGGATGATTTACGATTGACGATTGATGATTGACGATTTTGGATTTGGAATTTGGAATTTAATAAACATACAACTTACTATTGGTGAAAAAATATTACTGCAACGGAAAGCTACTTCTTACCGGAGAATACATAGTACTTGATGGTGCTTTATCACTGGCTGTACCAACTCAATTTGGGCAATCCTTAACGGTTGAGACTATAGATGAGCGAAAACTGATTTGGAAGAGTTTAGATGAAAAAGGGAATATTTGGTTTGAGGATGTTTTTTTATTTGATGAGATTGCTTCGGTTTCTTCAAAACCTCGCAATGATGTTTCTATTAGGTTACTTCAAATTTTAAATGCAACAAAACAACTTAATCCTGATTTTTTGAGCATTCAAAATGGTTTTGCTGTTACTACAAAACTCGATTTTCCACAGTTTTGGGGTTTGGGTTCATCTTCAACATTAATTAATAATATAGCACAATGGGCAGAAATTGATCCTTACAAATTACTGAAACAAACATTTGGAGGAAGTGGTTACGACATTGCTTGTGCACAACATAATGTTCCTATTACGTTTCAATTGAAAAATGAATTTACTGACGAGATTCTGAAACAAGTTCAGAATGACAACAAGGGCGGTAAAATTTTTCACTCCGCTCAGAAAGACACTGTAAGAGAAATTCTTAAAGTAGATTTTACTCCCATTTTTAAAGACCACTTATTTTTTGTGCATTTAAATAAAAAGCAGAATAGTAGAGACGGCATTAAGCATTACAATGCTAATAAAAACAATTCTGTTTTGGCAATTTCTGAAATTAATGATATTACTTCAAAAATGATTAAGTGTGTTAATTTAACCGATTTTGAAACATTGATTACTTCTCACGAAAACATTATATCAAAAATCATAAAACAAAAGCCTGTTAAGGAATTGTTGTTTAATGATTACAAAGGAGCCATAAAAAGTCTTGGTGCTTGGAGAGGCGATTTTGTTTTAGTTACTGGAAATAAAAATTCTGTCAGTTATTTTAGAAACAAAGGTTACCACACTATAATTCCTTATTCTGAAATGGTTTTAAAATAAAAATAGCCACGCAAAACGCAGCTATTTATAATACATTTCTAATTACTATTAGTAAAAAGTTGTTCTATTATCTTCTATTTCTGAAGCGTCTTTTAAAGCATTATATAATATAGTATTGATAGCATTTGCTTTAGTTGTACCAATTCTATTTGCAGCAGCTTGATAACTTGGCAATACATCAGCTGGAGTAATTTTAGTAGTTTGTACAACATAAACACCCAAAACTCCATCTATTAATTTAGAAGTTTGTCCTTCGGTTAATCCAAACGCAGTCCCAATTACTTTTGGTTCTCTGCCAGCACCCGAAAGTGTTGGGCTTTTCATATTAATAGCCAAAGCCGTTTTTACCGATTGGTTTTCACTTGCAGCAATATCTTCTATAGTAGTTGCGGTTATACGTGCTCTTATAAGCTCTGCTTTCTTTTCTTTTCTAATTGCTGGCAAGGCTGTAACAGATGCTTTTTCTATACTCATAAGTCCTTTTTTATTTGTTGCTGCTAACATTACAACAGCATATCCTCCATTTTGAATGTTAAAACGTCTCACATCTCCAACATTGGTATCGTCGTTAAAGGTCCAACTTACAATAGCTCTTTGGCTTCCGAGATCAGGAATACTTTCGTCTAACGCTTTCATACTGCTAACAGGAAAAACAACATAATTGCTCTCTTTTGCAACTTCATTAAAATCTTTGTCAGCAACAGCAATTTCAAATTTAGAGGTTACATTAAATACATTATCTATGGTATGTTCCGATGGTTCTATCTCATGTGCTATAGATGCTATTTTTAACGCTCTTTGTTTGTTCTTTTGTTCTAAAATTTCAATAATATGATATCCAAATGAAGTTTTAATTACTTCTAAATCTCCAGTATTGTTTTCAAACGAAAAGTCTTTAAACTCTTGTGCCATTCCTGCATCATAAGCAAACTCTATTTCTCCGTTTTGTAGGTTACTAACTTTATCGGATGATAAATCTAATAAATCAACAAATTTAGAACGGTTTGATTTTAGAACCTTATATATACTGTCCGCTGTCTTTTTTGCTTCTTCATCAGTTTTTGTTATGCTAGCATCAGCTCTTGCGGTTCCAACAAACGGAATTAAGATATGTCGAACTTTAACTGAATCTGGAATTTGTTTTTCTTCAACAATTTTAGACATCATATAATAATTACCTAACTTATATGGTCCATAAATATCTCCTTTGTTTAAATTAAAAATGCTATCTGCAATTTCTGTTGGCATTAAAGATTTAAACAAAAAGCTATTATTATAATTGATAGCAGAATTTGAATTTACAAAAGTTTCATTATCTACTATATTTTTAAAACCAATAATCGTATCGTTAGATTTTGTGGTTTCATTATATTCCACACTATCTTCTATTAAGGATTTTAAATCGTTTTGAATATTAGTTATATCCTCTAAAGAAGCCTCTTCCTTAAACTGTACAAAGTAAATATCTCTAGAAGCTTCAACTTCGTATTTACTCTTATTTCTGTTGATGTAATTTGCTATATCCGATTTTGTTACAGATATTAAACTATCTGGAATTGAAGTATAAGGAATTTGTACATATTTAATATCGACCTTATCATTTTCTAGTTTGTACTCTAACTCGCCTTCAGCAAGTGTGCCAATAACTCCAGCCTTAACCATATTAAAATATGTTTGCCGTTTTCCTCCAGTCGCTACTGTGGTTTCATAATTTGTCCAGGACTGATAATTTATTGGTGACCCATTTAGTATTGTAGATTCGGGAGAAATTATTTTTAAATTTGCTATAAACTCGTTTAATTTATTTTCATCGAATACACCATCGACATCTTTAAATTCTTCAAACGAAAACAAACTTTGTTTTAACAAATCTCTCATCTGGTTTCTTTCTACAACTAAACCTAAATCGTTGTATTGAGTTTGCATTACGGCATTTCTAAGTTCTTGATCCCATACCCGTTTCATAACTTGAAGACTTGTTCCTTGTCCTGGAAATCGTCTTTGCTCAACTTCAACCTTTGCCATAAAATCATCTCGAGTAATATCTTCTCCATTTATTGTTGCAATAACATTTTGAGATTTACCAGAAAAATCAGTGCTACCATCAAAAAGTCCTGATAATATAAAAGCAAATAATGCCATTGCTATTACAAATATTAACACTAAAGATTGTTGTCTTATTTTATTTAAAATCGCCATTTTTTGTTTTTTTTGATGAAAATTATCGTGCGCGAAAATACCATTTTCTGCTTAATAATAAAAGGAGAAATGCAGATTAATTTTTGTTATATACTAAATTGAGTGAAACAGTAACTAAAAAAATAACAAAATACAAATAACAAAATACAAGGTTTAAGGTTCAAAAATCGTAAACATTTAAAACAGCACACATTACTATTGTTTATCATTGTTGTCCGTTTAAAGAAATAAGACTTGTTTTTAGACTTAACAATATGTTGAATACATTTTATAAAAACATAAGCAATAGTAACGACTCTTGAATTAGTTGGAATTTGGAATTTTATATATATTTTACTCGTCGTCGAGAATTTGAAGTGATACGACATCGATTTTAGTGTTTGACACTTCTAAAATAGTAAACAAGAAATTTTCAATTTTTATGGTTTCGTTTTGCTGTGGTATTTCTTCTGTACTATTTACAATTAATCCTCCTAGAGTTTCATAATTTTCGGTTTCCGGTAGATTAAGTTTATAGGTTTCATTTAAGTAATCAACATCCAATCGCGCCGAAAAATTATAGGAATTGTCGTTTATTTTTTCTTCAAGTAGTTCAATATAGTCGTGTTCATCTTCAATTTCGCCAAACAATTCCTCTACAATATCTTCAATGGTCATTATACCAGATGTTCCGCCATATTCGTCTAAAACCACAGCAACACTTTTACGTTTTTTTGTCAGGCTGTTTAACACATCGTTTATGAGCATTGTTTCTGGCACAAACTCAATTGGACGCATAATGGATCTTATGGTTTTTGGTTTTTTAAATAATTCAAAAGAATGTACATAGCCTAAAATATCGTCTATAGTATTTTGGTATACTAAAACTTTAGAATATCCTGTAGCAGTAAACAGTTCATTTAAAGTTTTTATTGAATCATGAATTTCTAATGCAACTAGTTCTGTTCGCGGAATCATAACCTCTCGTGCTTTTACTTCGGAAAACTCTAATGCATTTTGAAAAATCTGTATTTCACTATCTACTTCTTCATATTCTTCGACTGCTTCCATTTGCTCACTAATATAATTTCCTAATTCTACTTTAGAAAATACTAATTGCACTTGGTCTCCATCAGTTTTAAAAAATTGTTTTAATACCACGTCTGAAATCCATAATACAAAATCTGAAATCACAGAAAATAAGATATAAAACACTAAAGCTGGAACAGCGAAAACTTTAAGCAAAAGATTTGAATATATTTGAAAAAATACTTTTGGCAAAAATTCAGCTGTAATTAGAATTACCAAAGTAGATATTACTGTTTGAGTAAGTAAACTTAAATTTGAAAATAAATAATTCACAAAGTTATAGTTAGTTGGCATCTGCGACTGAAACCAATTTACTAAAAGTTCGCCCATAAAAAATCCATAAATTACTAATGCTATATTATTGCCAATAAGCATAGTAGCAATAAATTTGGAAGGTTTTGTGGTAAGTTTAGTAAGTATTTTTGATATAAACCCCTTTTGTTTTTTCTCTATCTCTATATGAATTTTGTTAGAAGATATATAAGCGATTTCCATTCCCGAAAAAAATGCAGAAAATAGCAGTGATAAAACAATAATGACAATTTCTGTATTCATTATTATAATTTGCCTCTATCTTTGAAACGCTTGCGAAATTTTTTTCTGAAGAAAAACATGAATACAGCTAATGCTACAAAAAATAAAGATATGTATGCTCCGTTTCTGTCATTATTCCATTTATTTATGGCATCGTATAAAAATAATATTGCAAAAACGAGGTATGCGTATTGTAAAAACTGGAGGATTTTCATTATTGATTATTTGATTAAACCTAATTCTAAATTGATGAACAAAGATAACTAAAATTTTATCTCTAATACCAATTAGCGTTCTGAGATGCAAAAAATTTATTTATTATTTTTTTTTCTTTATCAAGGCAAAAATCTTAAGCATAGCTTAAGTTCTGGTTAATATTTATAACGAAGATAAAGGGAAAAAGAATTGTAAATTTAAAGGATATTAGAATACTAATTGATGTGAACTTCTAATTATCATTTATATATATTATACCTGTGGTCTCTAAAACATGTGCTTGTGTAAAATCTTTATTAGAATCGAATCCATTACCATTAATAATTCGTTCATTAGTAACAAATCTTACTGGTAAATTTGTAAACAACCATTCGGTCTTTTGATCGTAGAACAACTGTTCGGCATAAAGTGTATCGTTGTTATGTGTTGTTAATATAACATTTCCTTGTAAGTCAATAAGGTCGATTTCGTTATATAAAATAGCATAGTCTGAAACAACATTGCTTTTATTATTATCGTCATCGAATAAGGTGAGATTAATACCTTCGGGAAATTCGTAAAACGGAAATTCTCTGTTTGAGTAATTTAACATTTTAGGACTTATAAGATGAGATTTTAGCTTTCCTGAATCGGTGTACTTCGTATTAATATTCTCGGCAATACTTAAAGGTCCACTATCCAAAATACCTATATTTTGTATGTCTTTAAAATTATTTTTGCACGAAAAAAACATGGTCACAGTAAAAACTGTAACCATGAGCATTATTTTATATTTAAAAAAAAATTGCATTATAAGCTTGGAACCTTAACACTTCTTCCAATCCAGCATCTAATTTTAATTATTTCTCCGTCTCTGGCTGCTGAAAATATTTCGCTTTTACTTGGTGCTTGTGCCATATATCTTGCCGCATTTTGAGATGCATTTTTCTTTAAACTTGCATCTACTCTACCTGCTTTTCTTACTTCTTGTGCAGCTAACCAATATACAGCTCTTTTGCTAAAATTATCTGTGCCACAGTTTTTTGCACTTTTAGCATACATTGCTGCAATAGCAATGTGAGCAGATCCTAGAGATGGATTATTAGCTAAAGCTTTACTATAATAACTCCTTGCTTTACCATAACTTCCTTTTTTTCTGAATTTACTTGCAATTTTATTCAATATTTTAGATTTTTCGTAACTGTTTGTTTCTAATTCTACAGCTTGTTTGTAATAGTCAAGTGCTTCGGTACTTTTTCCTTCTTTATCTTTTAAAATTCCTAAATAATATGCTGATTTTGCTGAAGGATCTAAGTTATGAAATGCGTTAACCAGTTTGAAAAATAATGGGTCTTCTGTACATTCTTTTGATAACATTCTACCAGCTGCTCTTTGTAACCAAACACCGTCGTTTTTAAATTTTTCAAACTCTCTTTTATATAATGGAATTAAATTTTCGCAATTTACTCTTTCTCCAAGTTTGCTATCGACACTTCCTGAAATTTTATTATAAGCCACCAAGTAACTCGTATAAGATTTTACTCTTCTTTTGTCCTTTGCACTTAATTGCACTTCTTCATCTCCTTTTGGCACAAACTTGTTTAATAATTGTGTATAGTTTTTAATTTCAAGTTCTATTTTTTCACTTATATCGTCGTATTTGTTAAACAAATCTTGAGCTGATTTATTTTTGGCATCGTACAAATCGACCATTAAAGAAAAATAAGTATATAAACTTTTAGGATTGGTAAATGTTTTTGTATCTGTTTTATAAGCAGTGTCAAAACATATATACAACTCTTCTTTAGACATGCTTAATTCCTTTCTAAAGTCGTATTGTAATTGACAGGCTTTTGCCATATATTGACCTTTAGGCGTTTTACTTGCAAAGTATGTTCCTCTTTCTTTCCAGAGTTTTATCAAATCGTTTATAAAAGTAACTTTTTCGCTCCCAGAAGATTTTTCAATCTTATAATTAAGAATTTTTTCGCCATGTGTATAAATAGCTCTACTAAATTTAGGATTTCTTTGTCTTAACTCCATCCATGGACTATAAGCTGCTTTATAATTTTTAGCTTTTGCATACTGATCAAAAATTGAAAGTGTTGCCAAATCTTCTTCATTAGTAACTTGGGCAAAAGCATTACTAAAGCCAATAAAAAGCATTAATAATAGTGTGATCTTCGTCTTCATAATTCAAGTATTATATTTAAGTTAGTCATATTTTCTTTTCACAAACCATCTATCAGTTAAGGATAAGCTTATTTGGAAATTTATAAAATTTTCTTCAACTAAATTTTGGTTGGTTGTTCCCCTCTTCCCAATTTCAACGCCTAAATTAGCATTCGAAAAGTAACGCCCAATAGGTAAACCTATTCCAAAAGATATGCCAAACTCATTAATTGACTCATTATTTATCTTTAATCCTGTCGCTTCAAAACGTACTCCTGATCTGTAAACAACTCTTTTAAAATATTTATTAAAAGAATTGTATTGTGGAATATAAAATCCTCCAATAGAAATTGTAGTAGCATCTACAAAAGTAGTGTTATCTATATTGAAAACCCTATTTGAAAATTCACTTGTTTTTAATAAAGTGTATTCTGCACCAACAAACCATTGATGAGGTTGTCCAATCCCTAATCCAAAAGCTGTTTTGGCAGGTAGTGTTAGAGTCGTTTTTTTTAATCCTTCTGCTTCTAAATCTGCTACAATTTCATTTATAACAAACTCTAGTCCAGATGTCTGATTTAACGTTATTGTTGCAAAAACTCTTTCATTATTAGATATTAAATCTGCACTTGGAGAAAACGTAAATGCTGTTGTTAGCTGTAATTTATCAGTTATCATTGGATTAAAAGATAAACCAATGTCATAATTTAAACCACTTAAATCGGATCTGTTTGTTTCACGACTTTGAAACTGCAGCGGATTTCCTTCATCGTCATATACAAATTTAATAGCGTTATTTTTAATGTTTCCAAAATTATATTTCCTGGTGAAATTGCACCTCCAAAATATTTGGCATTAACACCAATACTTAAATCTTTAGTAATTTGATATCCCAAACCTAAAAAAGCTATATTAACTCCACCTTCTCCTCTAAATCTATGTGTAAGTACATCTTCACTATTTGTAGATTCTAACTTATAACCTACTGAAGTAAAAGGCAATAAACCAAAGCCCATACCAAATTTTCCTAATGGTACCGCCAATACCATATAATCAAAAGTTGCTGAACCTGCTCTTGCAGAAGAAGAATTGCTTTTTAATCTAACACTTGAACTACTTACACCAAGAGCAAACTTTATTGGTCGTCCTTCTCCATTAAAAGGAGCAATTTTAATGTTATTCCCTGCATACGACGCTGGATTTCTTAAGTTTACATGAATACTATCTGTGTAGATACTTAAACCTCCCATACTTTG
>RDRZ01000006.1 GCA_003709165.1 Flavobacteriaceae bacterium PRS1 | reverse complement strand
GCTAAAACTGCATATCCATGATTTACCATATACTGAATTAATGAATTAAATCCTTGACGTGATTGCCCTCCAGGACCACCATGAACCCAAACCATTGCAGGAACTTTATTTTCGGCTGATGCCTGATGAGGCAGATAGTAAATAGCTGGAATTTCTGTACCATCAAACGATTTAAAACGAATTACTTTTGCGGTGACCAAGTCCTCTGCATTAATAGCATCATTAAGTACATTAGTGAGTTTTATTAACTCTTTTGTTTCTAAATTATATACATATAAATCAGATGGAGAATTTGAACCTCCAGCATACAAACGCATCATAGTTTCATCATTAGAAAATGTAACACTTGTAATGCTTTTACCATCAAAGTCTGGCAAATCAATTGGTTTTTGTGTTTCTACATCAATAACTTCGATAATATTTTTGCCATCTTCGTTAACATATACAACCATATATGCCCCATTATTTGTAAAAACAATACCACTAATATCCCAGGATTTTTCTAATACTTTTTTCTTCTCTCTGGTATTTAAATCGTAGGTCATTAAATATGAAAATTCTGCGCCATCATCTGTTGTGTAGTATAGCATAGAACTGTCTTTGGAAAATGCCTGAGCAGAATTTGCACTTATATTGTCATTGACTTTGATTTTTTCTTTCGTTTTTAAGTTGTAAACAAAAAGGTCACTATCACTTGTATTGAGTGATTTTGATAATGCAATTTGTTGTTCATCACCAGATATTCCACTAAAATTTAAACCATCATTATTTTGATATATTAATTCTGATACAAAATCATCTATCGACATTTTATATACATCAAAATATTTTGGATCTCTTTTGTTAGAGCCATAAAAGAAGCTTTTCTCATTTTCAGCCCAACCATAAAAAGAAGATTTTGCACCTTCGTTTGGTGTAAGATCTGTAATTGAGCCATCAAAGTCTCTCAAAAATAGATGATTTATTTCATCTCCATTTCCATCAGCGCTAAATAGCATTCTCTCATCATTCGGGAAATATGATACTGCAAAAATAGAAGAACTATCGGAAGTTGTGATTGGAGTAAATTTTCCATCTTTGGCAGAAACAGTGTACATATTATATATTCCTGTACGATTGCTTGTTACTAATAATTTTGAATTGTCTGGCGAAAAGCTTCCTCCAAAAACCGATTCGTTATCCATAAATTGCTCTATGGTATATTGTTTTAAATTTAGAGCAATATCTTTTGTTTCCTGGTCTTTTTTACAAGACACAATTAAAACCAAAAAGCATAGTGTTGCTATTATTTTTTTCATAATTAGTTTAATTTAAAAGATTTAATTTCCTTAAAAGGAGTTGTATTGAGTACTTCCATTGAAGCTTGATAAGGTTTCCATTCATCGTTAAAGAAGGTATTGGTTTTGTCTAATGCTTCTTTCACAGCATTCTTAGCATGTTTTAACAAGGTGTGCTCTGTTGATGTTAAACCATCTGGTCTTGATCCAGAATAAGAAACAGCGTTTCTAATACGTTGGCTGATATTAACTTCTGGATTACGTGTTATTCCTTGGCGTTTGTCTTCTTTTCCCAGATATATAGCGATAACTTTATCTATCTTTTTAATAATATCTTTTGAAGCTTTTATTTGATCTTTGTATTGCTTCTTATCTAATTTTGCCAGTTTTTTAATGTAATCTTTTGCGATATTTTTACTTTCAACAAGTTGTTTTACTGCATCTGCAGCAGTTTGGCTTATATTTTGAATCTCTTTTGAAGCACTATAAGTTTCGTTGATTGCTTTCGTAGAAATAGTTAAACGAGGATCACTTTTTACGGTAATCATTTCTTCTGAAGTCTGATCTCCAAAACTCAATACTACTTTGTATGTACCTGGCTTTACTCTAGTTCCTCCTGGCTCTCTTTTACTTTTTTTAATGGTTCTTGAGGGTCTGTCTCCACCTTTTTCATCCATTCTCCAAGTCCATTTATGAATCCCGGTTTCTTTAGGTGCTTTCTGTTTTAGAGTTCTTATCAAACGTTCACCATCATAAATTTTCATTGTGATTGAATCCCATTTCACTTTGGTTTCGTCTTTTTCACTAACCTCTTCATCTTCGTCTTTCTTTTTGTCGTCTTCTTTTTTCTTTTCAATTGTAACATAATACGAAATTTGTGCACCACGTTTTCTATTTTCTCCATTATAAAGTGCATCACCACCAAAACGACTTCCTGTTGGTTGTCGGTAAACTGCTTGATATGCTGTTGGAGGAGAGAATAATTCTAATTTTTTACTAAGAACTTGATTGTTTTTAGCAATCGCTCTTAATGGTCTAATATCGTCTAAAACCCAGGCAGCACGACCAAAAGTGCCTATTACTAAATCGTGCTCACGAGGTTGAATCACCAGATCTTTTACCGAAACTGTGGGGAAACCTTCTGTCCACTTCATCCATTTTTTCCCGGCATTGACAGAAATGTATAAGCCATCATCTGTGCCTAAAAACAAAAGCTTAGGTTCTTCAATATCTTCAACTATAGATAATGCATAACTTTCTACATCATTCTCGCCTACAATACGCTTCCAAGTTTTACCATAATCTTTAGTTCTAGATGCATAAGGTGTAAAATTAAATCGTCTGTAATCGTTAGCGACTAATAATGCTTCACCTTTATTTTTATTGGAGGCTTTTATTTGTGTTATCCAACTACCAGCAGGTAAGCCTTTAATGTTCTTTGAAACATCTGTGTAAGTTGCACCTCCATTTTGGGTATAATGTACACGACCATCATCGGTTCCAACCCAAAGCATATCTTTTTCAACAGGTGAAGGTTCAATCACTATGATTGTACAATAATTTTCAGCTCCAGTAGCATCCATTGTTAAGCCACCACTTTCGCTTTGTTTTAATTTTTCAGGGTCGTTGGTTGTTAAGTCATCAGAAATAATTTGCCATGTTAAGCCTTTATCAGTCGATTTGTGTACAAATTGACTTCCGAAGTAAATAGTACTGTTATTAAAAGGATCGATATTAATTGCTGAGTTCCAGTTGAACCTCAGTTTAACAACAGCGTCAGGATGCGTAGGTCTTACAATATAATTGTTTCCTGTTTTCCAGTCGTAACGACTTACAAAACCTTGTTGGCTCATAGACCATCCATAACGCGAATCGTCTCTGTCTGGAACCACATCAAATCCATCACCAAACGAAATTTCCTGCCAATACGAGTTTCTTATACCTTGCGCTCTTAAAACATAAGCCGGACCACGCCAAGACCCATTATCCTGCATGCCTCCATATACGTTATAAGGATATTCGTTATCTACATTAATATGATAAAATTGAGCTACAGGTAAATTACCAATAAAACGCCATGTTTTTCCACCATCTTTTGTAATATTCAATCCTCCATCGTTACCATCAATCATAAATTGACCATTGGTTGGGTGAATCCACCATGCATGATGATCTGGATGTACACCATTACTAACACCATAAGCAGGCATAAGCTGATTGAATTTTTTACCACCATCTTCACTTACATTTACATAAGTAAAGACAGAATATATTCGGTTTTCATTTTGTGGATCTACATATATTTCAGAATAATAAAAAGGTCTGTTTCCAATACCTCCAGAACCTCTTCCGCTAGAATTATCATTTACTTTTTTCCATTTAAAACCACCATCCACACTTTTGTAAAGAGCATTCTTTTTTGCTTCAACTAAAGCATAAATAATATTAGGTTTATTAGCTGCAATGGCAATCCCAATTCGACCTAAATCACCTTTTGGGAAACCATCTTTATCTGTAACTTTTTTCCAAGTTTTTCCACCATCATGAGTAATGTGTAAACCAGAACCTTCTCCACCTGATTTAAAGAACCAAGGATCACGTTTGTGTTCCCACATGGCAGCAATTAATTTGTTAGGATTTGTAGGATCCATCACTAAGTCGGCTGCTCCAGTTTTATTATTTGCAAACAATATTTTATTCCAGGTCTCGCCACCATCTACAGTTTTAAAAACGCCACGCTCTGGATGTTCTCCCCAAGGAGAACCGATAGCAGCAACATAAACTATATCTGGATTTGTTGGGTCTATAATAACACGATGGATATTTCTGGTTTTTTCTAATCCCATTGCTATCCAGTTTTTGCCACCATCTAATGATTTGTAAATACCATAACCACCATTGAGACTATTTCTTGGGTTTCCTTCACCGGTGCCTACCCAAATAACACTAGGATTTGATTGCTGAATGGCAACTGCACCTATTGAAGCAGTGACTTCTTTTTCAAAAACAGGGTTCCAAGTAATTCCACCAGAAGTAGATTTCCATAAACCACCAGAGGCAGTGCCTACATACATAATATCTGGATTGCTATGTACAACATCTATCGCTGTAACACGACCGGACATACCTCCGGGACCAATGTTACGAGGTTTCATATTTTTTACTAAATCCATTGAGAATTCTTGTGCGGAAAGCAGTGTAATGCACAATAACATTACTAGAGAGATAACTTTTTTCATTTTATTTTTTGGTTAGAAATTGAAAGCGATAAAGTTAATGAAAATTAATACTGATAATGTCTTAAAAAGATGTTAAGAAAGAGATTTAATATTACCAACCTCCATCACTCTTTTTATTTGATTCACAAAGGTTAATTGAGCCCTTCCAGAGTTTAAAACTCTGGAAGGGCTGGGTTGGATAAGTTAAAAAATATCATTCAATAAGCAGGTGGTCTATACTTTCAAAATTCTGATTTACAGAATGATAGTATTTAAAATTTTCAATAGTATCAAATATTTCAATCACTTGTTTTCTTTGTAATTTAGTTGGTTTAATAGATAAAATACTTCCATAGGATGACCACGGATAATCAACCATTTTATCCACAAAACCGTGATGAACAGGGTTATTATGAATGTAATAAATTAGTTTTTGAAAATAATTTTCAGAATTTACAAGTTTTCTTTCAAAGTTTTTTTCAAACAAGCTTCCTGTTCTGTTATGTCGTTTATTTATTGCTTGGGTATAGGCATTAAAAAAATGTGAAAACTGTTTTGAAGGACTTACTATTTTAGGTTTTTTAACTGTTGAATATTGCAATAAACTTGTATCTATTTCAGCATCTGTTTTTAGATATATCAAAATATGAAAATGATTTTTTAATAAACACCAGGCAAAAGTATCTGCAATAGGATTAATGTATTTTTCGTACAATCTAAGAAAATGATAATAATTCTCGTTTTCATAAAATATGTTATCGCTATTATTCCCTCTATTGTAAATATGATAATAATTTCCACCGATTAATGGAATGCCATTCATATGATTTTAATTTAGTTACCTATCAAAAGTACAATGTTCTTTTAAATTAACCCTTCCAGAGTTTTAAACTCTGGAAGGTTGGTACTTTTAGTTCTAATTTATAGAAAATTAAGTATACTCCTCCTGATGAATTGTGATTTTAAAGCAACCAATCGTACCATTCTACATCACGGGGAAAGAAGAGTTCTGGTTTAGACATCCTTTAACAATGTCAGCATACGTATCCACGATTTATCATGAGCTGATTTATTGGCTTCGTTAGTATTTTCTTGAGCACCTCGACGCATAAATGCATGACCAGCACCTTCATAAATTTCATGTTCATACACTTTATTATTTATTTTCATTAAACTATCTGTAGCTTTAATTGTAGCGTTTACACGATTATCATTTCCTCCATAAAAGCCATAAACCGGTGTTTCTATATTCGAATATACTTCGGTATCTTTTGGTGCAGTTCCATAAAAAACAATAGCTTCTTTTAATTCACTATTGTTGGTTGCATATCTGAAGGTTTGAGATCCTCCCCAACAAAACCCAATCACAGACACTTCTCCTGTTGAAGCTTTATCAGACTTTATATAATTAAATGCGGCATTTAAATCGTAAGTAACTTTGTCTGGGTTTAATGCATAAATTGCTTCACGTGCTTTATCTGTATTTTCAAAATCGGTAGTTTTCTCTAAACCATCAATAGTATTTGAAATTAAATCTGGAGCAATAACCAAATAACCATTTGCTGCTAATTCATCGGCGAAACTTCTAGCCCAATCATTCAATCCTCGATTTTCATGAATTACAATAACCGATTTTGTTGGTTCTTTACTTTCAGGATATACAACAAATGATTTACAAATTGTACCATCTTCTCTTTTTAGATCTATCCATTCATGATGTCTTGGAGATTCAGATAAAACTTCGCTTTCAAGAGTAGTAACATCTAAACTTATTTTTTATTTTTTTTCTGATTTACAAGAAATTGCAGAAATAACCAGAATAATTACTAATAATTTTAATGCATTTTTCATAATATTAAGTTTTAATTTCTAAATGTTTTATTAGGGAACACCACCATACTTTCGTAGCCATATTTACCAACAGAAGCGACACCGAAAAAGAAATTATCTATAACGATACCATCTAAAGTAAACTCTGAAACATCACCAACATAGCGACTATTATCCCAAGTTGGAGATGTTGTGTCTCTCCAATAAATTTTATAGCCAATTGCTCCATCAACTTTTTTCCATCTAAATTTAGCAGCGGGTTTTACAATTCCTCCAATTTCTAAATTTTCAGGTGGAGGAGGAGCAGAAGCCAGACTCGCTAAATTAATAGCATTAACAGCTGTGAGCTTTTTGGCATAATTAAAATTTACATGTTCGAAAGTATCACCATACGAGATTCCATCTTCTACACGAATATCCTGGTGTTGTTGCGTATAATTTTCATGAGCTTCCATAATCCGTATCCCAGCGAAACCTGCATCGTTAAAAGGACGATGATGTCCACCACGACCAAAACGGTCTAATCTGTAGACCATCATTGGGTTCATTTCGGGCATATATGTTTTTACATTTTTATGAATATAACGAGCTAACTGACGTGAAATCCCATCGACTTCGCCACCATAAAAACGACGTATTCTACGTTCGCGTTCCGTTTCGGTTGGAGGCACAGGTTCGGAGAAGATTCTAAATGTTCTGTTATCGACTACACCATCGACGCCTTTAATATTTCCTATCATGTCGTTATTCATAATTCCAATAATTTCCCAACCATTATTTATAGCATATTCGGCTAGTCCTTTGCCTCCATATAGACCTTGTTCTTCACCAGATAGACCTAAATAGATAATACTACTTTTAAATTGATATTTACTCAATACTCTAGCAGCTTCAATAGTTCCAGCCATTCCAGAAGCATTATCATTAGCTCCTGGAGAATCTGAAGTAAAATCGGTTGGGTCGGATACTCGAGAATCTATATCACCACTCATAATTATAAATCGATTTGGATATTTAGTACCACGCTGTATAGCAACAACATTAACCACCCAAACATCATGAACGATTCTGGCATTATCGCCCTTTGGAATCAAGTTTTTTTGATAGAAAACCTCAAGACAGTTATTGCAATTAATAGAAATATTGTCAAATTCAGATTTTATCCATCTTCTTGCTGCTCCAATGCCACGAGTACTAGAAACTGTATCGCTCAACGTATGTCGAGTTCCAAAGTCAGTTAAAGTTTTTACATCATTTTTGATGCGCTCGTCAGAAACAGCCTCAATAATGTCGTATAGTTTTTGATCGGTTTGAGCATATAATGTGAATGATACTATTATAAGCAATTTGAAAATAATACATTTTTTCATATAAGTTATTTTAAAGGTTAGTAAGGTAAAGCCTCATAAGTTTGTCCTTGTATTAAACTACGGGGATTATCAGAAGTGTTACTGAATGTTATTGGATATGATTTGTAAGGATTAGTTCCGTAAGGATTTACCCAATCAAAATCAGTTGCTACAAAATGCAAATGTGGAAATCTTGCTATACCAGAAGCTCCACTATAACCAATATAATCTCCTTTATTAACAAACTGACCTTTCTCTACTAAAGCTCCATTATATGTCAAATGTTGATATTGGTGGAAAAATCCATCTTCGTCTCTAAGGATAACCACATTATTGGGTAATTCGAAATCAAGTCCAGATTCTTCAACGTACATAATGGTTCCCTTTCGTGTTGCAGTTACAAGCGTTCCAACATCCATAATAATTTCAATAGCAAACTGGTCAGGTTCTCCTTCAGAATGTTCAGACCCGCTACAATGACTTAATCCAATAGAATACGATTGTCCTATTGGGTATGGTAAAACATTAAGTGATGTTTCCCTATTAGGATAGAAGATTCCTTCACAACCGTTAGCAAAACCATTTTGACCTCCAACACCGTCACTAATAAAACTATCCTTTTTAATACATGAAAAGCAAACAAAAAATAAAGCTATGTATATAACTACCTTCATTGTATAAAAATTATTTTTTAGTTGGTTTAAAAGTTCAAAGTTAATATATAGATACTAACTAAAACTAATCAAAATATATTTTTACATTAACTAGTCTTTTTTATAGCTGAATTTTACGATTTCTATTGTACCATCATCACTATGAATATCTACATAAATATTCATTTCTGTATCACTAATTTTTTCAAAGGTCATGCCATCAAAGATAACTTTTTTTGATGTGATTTCAACAAGCGGAAAATCAACTGTGTCGTCTTTTGTCTCCCAACCTTTAAGGTCGTTATTAAAGTGTTTTAATTGCAGAATAAGTGTATTGTATACTTCTCTTATGATTTCAATTTCATAAAACGATACTTATCCATTATTTATTAATTTAAAAGTTGCCATCATTGAACCACCAGAGGGTTCATTCCAATTCCCTGCGATCCAGGCAATGTTCTCGAGTTTTGGTTCTAGTTTTTTATTAGGATCAATTATTTATTTTTTATCAATTTCGTCAACTAATGCCAATTTTGTTGTATCAGAATTCACGACTAATCGTGTGATATTTGTTATGCCATATTCTTTGAGAGATGCTACTTCAATCCAACTCACGTCTGTTTTTGGATTGTATTTATAAAGCACATCATCTTTTCCTATCAAAATAGTACCGTTAGGCAACCAACACATGTCTTCTGATTCGGGAAGTGTTACTGTAATAGATTTTGTTATACCTGAAACCGGATTTACGGATTTAATTTCCCATAAACTATCATTTTCTTTAGAGATATAACTGACTAAATCTGAATTCGGAATTTTATGAAGTGAACGACCAATATTGTCTTGGAGATTATAATTTTTTTGTTCTTTAAAATTCGTTGAAAAAAGAGAAAGTCCTCCATATTCTAACACTGCAGACACTAATATATTATCGTTAAACCATACATGATAACCAATAATAATATCATCTACTAAAACTTCAGATTCGCCATTTCTCAAATTATACTTATATAGAGCTTGTTTTCCATCTTTATCGAGACGAATTGCTGAAACTGCACTTTGATTTGGAATTTTTAGAGGAGAATACTCGCTGCCTTCTTCAGTATGGTTAATCCATATTTTAGAATCGTAATTAATAGTGTACTTTACAATATCGGTTTGTCCATTACGTGTTCCAGCAAAAAGAATGGTATTGTTATCCATAAAGGAAGGTTGATTGTCATAGCCTATATTATCAGATATGTTTTTCATATTTGAAAGCTCAAACCCTCCTTTTTCAGTATTTAAATCAAAAAGAAAAACATCTGTGTTTGGTTGAGAGAAATGGAGTAGTGGTAATAGTGCAATAAGGGTTAAAAAATAATGTTTCATTGTGATGAATTTTATTTTTTAAAGTTAGGTAATCTTGTTGTAAAAAAAACGTCTCAATCAGATTGCAAACTGGTTCGAGACGTTTTTCTGTTTCTAACTAACTAAAATTTAAAAACAGTACTTATTTTCTTCTGTAATTTTATCAGCAATAATATTTCTCAATTCAATAATATTAGGCATATTAGTGTATTTGAGATAACGTCTTAATCCCATGAGCATCATGCGTTGCTCATCGCCTTCTGTAAATGAAATGATGGAGTGTTTACCAGCAGTTTCAATAATATCTATAGCATTAAACAAATTTAATTTTGCCATAGCAATTTGTGCTTTCAATTTGTCTTCGCCCTCTTTTTTGGCCATTTTTTCAGCACGTAAAATAGCAGATTCTGCCATATAAATCTGAATTAAAATATCTGAACATGCTAACATTAACTGTTGATGTTCTTCTATTTTCTCTCCATATTTTTGTAAAATTGCTCCTGCAACCATTAAAAATAATTTTTTAAGATTAGCAATAATATGTTTTTCTTCAGTGAATAACTCGGAAAAATCTGGTGTTTCAAAAGAAGGAATACTTGTAAGTTCATTTGCAACAGCAGTAGCTGGACCCAATACATCTACATGACCTTTCATAGCTTTTTTAATGAGCATACCAATACATAACATACGGTTAATCTCGTTTGTACCTTCGTAAATTCTTGAAATTCGGGCATCTCTCCAGGCAGATTCTACTGGCATTTCTTCAGAAAATCCCATACCTCCGAAAATCTGAATACCTTCATCAGTACACGATTGAGCATGTTCGGAAACTGCAACTTTAAGTATAGAACACTCAATAGCATATTCTTCAACGCCTTTTAATTCTGCTTCCTGATGCGTGTCTTTACCATTAGCCTGACGCAAAGCAATTCGGTCTTCAATGTTTTTTGCAGCTCTATAACTTGCAGCCTCACCAACCCAGCAGTTTGTTGCCATTTCAGCAAATTTTTGACGTATAGCACCGAATTGAGCAATAGGTGTATTAAACTGTATGCGTTCATTAGCATATTGTATAGACACTGATATTACACGTCGTTGAGCTTCTAAACAACCAGCAGCTAATTTAATACGACCAACGTTAAGCGAATTCATAGCAATTTTAAAACCATTACCTCGAGTGGATAACATATTCTCAACTGGAACTTTTGTGTCGCTAAAAAACACTTGACGCGTAGAAGAAGCACGAATGCCCAATTTGTGTTCTTCTTCTCCCATTGTTATTCCATTTTCAGGATCATTTTCAACAATAAAACCTGTAATATATTTATCGTCTTCTATACGGGCAAAAACAATCATTACACTACAAAAACCAGCGTTGGAAATCCACATTTTATTTCCAGTGATGCTGTAATATTTTCCGTCCTCTGATAAAACTGCTTTTGTTTTACCTGAATTTGCATCACTTCCTGCGCTTGGTTCGGTTAAGCAATAGGCTCCAAACCATTCGCCTGATGCTAATTTGGGAACGTATTTTTTCTTTTGCTCTTCTGTACCGTAAAGTGTAATTGGCATAGTACCAATTCCTGTGTGGGCACCAAATGCTGTACTGAACGATCCTGTAGCTCCTGAGATATAATCGCAAACCAGCATTGTAGAAACAAATCCCATTCCAAGACCATCATATTCTTCAGGTACAGCAACTCCAAGGAAACCGAGTTCTCCAGCTTTACGCATACAACTTTCGGTAAGTGCGAAATCTTTTTGTTCAAAACGTGCTTTGTATGGCCATATTTCCCGATCTACAAATTCTATGACAGCGTCTCGCATCATTTGTTGTTCTTCAGAGAAATCTTCAGGTGTGAAAACATCTTCACATTTGGTTTCTTTTACAATGAATTGTCCTCCTCTTAATATGCTTTTTTCTTTTGTTTCCATTTTTTTGTTTTGTATAAAGTAAGAAGAACGAAGTACTAAGAAAATTGGTTTCAGACTTAATACTTAATTCTTGTTTCTTAATTCTATCTAATTTAAAAATTCAAATATTCCTGCAGCTCCTTGCCCAGTTCCTACACACATGGTTACCATTCCATATTTTCCTTTCATATCACGTTTACGCATTTCATCAAATAACTGAACAGAAAGTTTTGCTCCTGTACAACCTAATGGATGACCAAGTGCAATGGCTCCTCCATTTACATTTACAATCTCCTGATTTAAATCGAGTTCTCTACACACTGCTAAAGATTGTGAAGCAAAGGCTTCATTTAGTTCGATTAGAGAAATATCATCTTGTTTTAATCCTGCTTGTTTTAATGCTTTTGGAATAGCTTTTACTGGACCGATTCCCATAATACGAGGTTCTACACCTGCAGCAGCATAATTTACTAAACGTGCAATTGGTTCAAGGTTTAATTCTTTGACCATAGCTTCACTCATTACCATTACAAATGCAGCGCCATCACTCATTTGTGATGAGTTTCCCGCAGTTACGCTTCCACCTTGTGCAAATACAGCACGCAGTTTTGCCAGTGCTTCAAGGCTTGTGCCTTTTCTTGGACCTTCATCTTTAGTTACAGTATATGATTTTGTGGCTTTCTTTCCATTTTCATCTACATATATTTGATCGACAGTAATTGGTACAATCTGGTCTTGAAATCTGTTTTCTGCTTGCGCTTTTAAGGCTTTCATGTGCGAATTAAAAGCAAATTCATCTTGGTCTTCTCGAGATACCTTAAACTGATTTGCTACGGCTTCGGCAGTATTTCCCATTCCCCAATAATAATCTTCATGACCAGATGTTACAAGATCATAATTAAGTTCTGGTTTATAGCCAGTCATTGGAACTGCGCTCATGCTTTCTGCGCCTCCAGCGATGATACAATCTGCCATTCCTGCTTGAATTTTGGCTGTTGCCATTGCAATAGTTTCGAGTCCTGAGGAACAAAATCGATTTACAGTTACTCCCGGAACATCAACAGTATCTAATCCCATAAGAGAGATGAGTCGTGCCATATTTAGCCCTTGAGATCCTTCAGGCATTGCGTTGCCAACCATAACATCGTCAATACGAGTTTTATCAAGATTAGGCAACTCTTTCATCATGTATTGAATGGTTTCTGCTGCTAATTCATCGGTTCTTTTAAAACGAAATACACCTCTTGGTGCTTTGCCTATTGCTGTTCTATATGCTTTTACGATGTATGCTTGTTTGTTCATAACTGTTTTGAATATTTGACTTATGATGATAAGACGTAAGATTTAAGACTTGCTTAATTTTTCCATAAAACGTGTTATCATTCCTTGTATAATTTGAATTTTAGTTTCTAAATGTTTGAAAGTTTTTTCTGAAATATATTCTATTTCAAAAGAAATTATTAGTTGGGTTTTCCACTCAAAAGCTGAACCTAATGCAGTCTCTAAATACTGTAAAAAGTGTTTGTCAGTTCCTTTGCTTGTTCCTTCTGCAATATTTGAAGGAATAGAAACTGAACAGCGTTGCATTTGATTTGTCAGTGAATATATTTCAGATTTTGGAAATGTTTTAGTCGTTTTATAAGTCTGTTTTACGATTTCGATGCCTTCTTTCCAAATAGTTAATTTTCTAAAGTTATGTCTTGCTGCCATTTTTATTTATTTTAATATACTTATTTTAAGTAATTAGTTTTTAGTTCTACGTCCTTGTCTTATGTCATAAGTCATTTTCAGTCTTACGTCTTAATTACGTAACGGTTTCCCAGTTTTTAACATATGCTCAATGCGTTCTAAAGTTTTACGCTCTGTAGCTAAACTTAAGAAAGCTTCACGTTCAAGGTCTAATAAATATTGTTCGCTCACTAAAGTTGGTTCAGATAAATCACCACCAGCCATTACATGAGCTAGTTTGTTAGCAATTTTATGGTCGTGTTCACTTATATATCTACTTGCTTCCATGGCATCAGTTCCTACTAAAAACATTCCAAGGGCTTGTTTGCCAAGTACTTTAATGTCTGTTCTATGCACAGGTTTTGTATAGCCTTGTTCTGCCATGAGTTTGGCATACGCTTTTGCTGTAGCAATTTGTCGGTCTTTATTAACAATAACTATATCTTTTCCTTTTTGAAGGATTCCTAAATCGAAGGCTTCATAAGCTGAAGTGGACACTTTTGCTGTTGCAATAGTTAAAAAATAGTCTTGAAGTACATTCAATTCCACATCGTTTTTCTTGAAAGTATCTGATGCTCTTAATGCCATTTCTTTTGAGCCACCGCCACCAGGAATTACCCCAACTCCAAATTCTACCAAACCAATATATGTTTCAGCTGCTGCTACAATTTTATCTGCGTGCATTGATAATTCGCAACCACCACCAAGTGCCATTCCGTGAGGTGCCGCAACTGTAGGAATAGAAGAATATCGCATACGCATCATCGTGTCTTGAAACATTTTAATGCCCATATTTAGCTCGTCGTATTCTTGCTCTACTGCCATCATAAAAATCATCGCAATGTTTGCTCCAACCGAGAAATTTGCTGCTTGATTACCAACAACCAATCCTTGAAAATCTTTTTCGGCGAGATCGAATGCTTTGTTTAATCCAGCGAGAACATCGCCACCAATCGTGTTCATTTTAGATTGAAATTCTACATTTAGAATTCCATCTCCTAAATCTTCAATTACAACACCAGAATTTTTCCAAACTTCATTAGACTTTCTAATATTATTTAATATGATAAAAGCGTCTTGTCCTGGAATTTTTTCTTGTGATTTCTTCGGAATATCATAAGCATAAGTAGCTCTATTTTTTATAGTATAAAATGAAGAACTTCCAGAAGCTAACATATCGTTTACCCAAGCTGCTGGTCTATGCCCTTCGGCTTTCATCATTTCAATTCCTTTTTCTACCCCAATGGCATCCCAAATTTGAAACGGTCCATGTTCCCAACCGTAACCCGCTTTCATAGCATCATCAATTTTGAAAAAATCGTCGGTAATTTCTGGAATTCTATTCGTTACATAAGCAAATAGAGCTGCTAAATTTTTTCGGTAGAATTCTCCAGCTTTGTCTTTTCCAGTAATTAAAACTGGCCACCTATCAATTACTTTATCTATTGTTTTGGTGAGCTCTAAGGTTGCAAACCTCGCTTTTTTAGAAGTCTCGTATTCAAAAGTTTTAAGATTTAAGACTAATATTTCTTTTTTGCCTTCAGCAGAAACAGTTTTTTTATAAAACCCTTGTTTGGTTTTACTTCCAAACCATTTGTTTTCCATCATTTTATTGATAAAATCTGGGGTTTTAAAAATCTCTCTCACTTCATCTTCAGGGCAGTTTTCATAAATCCCGTTGGTTACATGCACCATGGTGTCTAATCCTACAACGTCAACAGTGCGAAAAGTTGCCGATTTTGGTCTTCCAATAACAGGTCCTGTAAGTTTATCGATTTCGGTAACGCTAAGGTCTAATTCCTCAACCATCTGAAATAAACTCATGATACTAAAGGTGCCTATTCGGTTTCCTATAAAAGCAGGAGTATCTTTTGCAACTACCGATGTTTTTCCTAAAAATTGTTCGCCATAACCATTTAAAAACTCTAAAACAGAAGCATCAGTTTTTGGTCCAGGAATAATTTCGAACAATTTTAAATAACGTGCAGGATTAAAAAAATGTGTTCCACAAAAATGCTTTTGAAAATCATCACTACGTCCTTCGCTCATGAATTTAATAGGAATTCCCGATGTATTTGTAGTTATGAGTGTTTCTGGATTGCGGTGTTTTTCTATAGTTTCAAAAACCTGTTTTTTAATATCTAAACGTTCTATAACCACTTCAATAATCCAATCTACATCTGCAATTTTTGCAATATCATCTTCAATATTTCCAGTTGTGATTCTGCTTGCAAATTTTTGATGGTAAATAGGAGAGGGCTTCGATTTTAATGAAGCTTTTAACGAATCGTTTACCAAACGATTTCTTACTACTTTATCTTTAAGTGTTAAGCCTTGTGCTTTTTCTTTGTCGTTAAGGTCTCTTGGCACAATGTCCAGTAATAGCACATCTACACCAATATTGGCAAAATGACATGCAATACCACTTCCCATAATTCCGGAACCAATAACTGCGATTTTATTTATTCTACGTTTAGTCATATTTTATTTTCCACGAAAGTTGGAAATCTGTATTATTATTAATTATTTTAAAATGGTTTCTGGTTTATATATAATTTTGTTAGATATCATTTCATTGATTAATTCAGCAACTTCATAGAAATGATTTAATTTTTCTTCGGAAATATTGTTTTTAATTGCTTCATTAAACATAAGTACTCTATCTCTTGAGTATTCTCTTTTTTCTTTGCCAAATTGAGTTAAGTAAATAAGAACTCCTCTGCCATCTTCGGGATTTGGACGTCTTTCTATAAGCCCTTTTTCTTCCATCGATTTTAAAGTACGAGATAAACTTGTGGCTTCCATTCCCATTTTTGGGCCAAGAGAAGTAGAAGGTGTTCCATTTTCTGGGTCAATATTTAATAGTGTAAAGCCTGTAGCCATTGTGCTATCAAATTTTAGAGCTTGCTCATTGTACATTTTAGTAACGGCTAACCAAGTTGTTCTTAAGACGTAATCGATTGTTTTGTCTTTCATATACATTTCCCATGAAATCGGGAATCTTTATAATTAGAATATTTTGAGGTTCAAATATACAATAATTTATTATGCGTGCATAATAAATTATTATAAACTTAACTTTAAAAACTATTTAGAAACAGTTTTTAGGAGTTTAATTAGAATTGTTAGCTATAAATTTTATTGTAAAGATTTTTATAGATTTCTTTGATGACTTCACGTTTCATTTTCATGGTAGGGGTAAGATGCCCGTCATCAATATTCCATACATCTGGCGTGAGTTCAAAGCGTTTTATTTGTTCCCAATTCCCAAAATGAGAATTACATTTGTCAATTTCTTTTTGAATATGTTTAATAACAGTTTCAGAATTTGCTATTGAAGTATTATCAAGATTTATATCTTTTCCTTTTCTTTTAATCCATTCTTTAATAAATTCAAAATTAGGTTGAATTAAAGCGGCAGGCATTTTTTCACCTTCTCCAACAACCATTATTTGTTCTATAAAAAGAGATTGCTTGAGTTCGTTTTCCAAAAGTGCTGGAATTACATATTTACCACCTGAAGTTTTAAACATTTCTTTTTTGCGACCAGTAATACTTAAAAACCCTTCGCTATCAATTTTACCTTTATCGCCAGTATGAAAATACTCGCCAGTCATTACTTCATCTGTTTTTTCGGGGTCTTTAAAATAGCCTAACATTATATTAGGACCTTTAACGAGAATTTCTTCATCCTCGGCAATTTTAACTTCAACCTCATCTATAATTTTGCCAATGGTACCGATTTTAAAGCCACCATTAAGCACATCGTTTATAGAAACTACCGGAGAAGTTTCGGTCAATCCATAACCTTCCATAATTGGTAAACCAGCGGCTGTAAATATTTTTGTAAGACGTGCCTGTAGCGGAGCACTTCCGGAAACCATTAGTTTTAAATTGCCACCAAAGCCTTGTTGCCATTTAGAGAATATTAGTTTTCGTGCTACACCTAATTTTTTTTCATACCACCAACCATTTGCTCCGTAGGGTTCGTATTGTAGTCCTAAATTTATAGCCCAATAAAATAATTTTTTCTTAATTCCTGATAAATCTTCACCTCGTGCATAAATTCTATCATACATTTTTTCGTACAATCTCGGGACAGCAGTCATTATATGAGGTTTAACTTCATTTAAATTTATACTCACTTTCTCTATAGATTCTGCAAAATATACTTCAATACCGTTATATTGGTATAAATACAACATCATACGCTCAAAAATATGACAAACTGGAAGGAAACTTAAAGCTCTGGAGCCGTGAGATAAATGAATTCTTTTTCCACTTGCCACCACATTACTTACAATATTATTATGAGACAGCATCACACCTTTTGGTATTCCGGTGGTGCCAGAGGTATAAATTATGGTTGCTAAATCGGAAGATTTTACATCGGCTTTTCTAGCTTCAACTTCTTTTTGGGTACCTTCGTCTTTTCCGAGTTCTAATAATTCTGAATAGTGCTTACAACCTTTTATTTGATTAAAGGAATAGACTTCTTTTAACTGTGTTTTGTTTTTAATTTTCAATACTTTTTTAAGTACTTCTTCGTCTGAAACAAAGCAATAAATAGATTCGCTATGGTTTAATACATATTCGTAATCGTCGGCACTAATAGTTGGATAAATGGGAATATTTTGAGCACCGACTTGTAGAATGCCAATATCCATAATATTCCATTCAGTTCTATTATTTGTAGAAATTACAGCTATTTTATCATTTTTTTGAACACCAAGTTTCAATAAGGCTCTACTTATTTCATTGGCTTTATCAATATATTCTTGTGTGGAAATAGATTTCCATTCACCATCATATTTAGTTGTTAAGGTTTTGTCTAAATTATATTTTTCGAGTTGATAATAAGGAAAGTCGAATAGTCTTGTAATCTCGGTCATTAGTTTCAGTAACAGTTAGTATTGCAAAGTAAAAAAATTACAAGGATTTTACAAACATAAAAAAAATAAAACCAATAAGGTTTCCAAAACTTGGAGGTTTTTTGCACTGTCTTAAAGCTTATAGAATATGTGAAGTCTACTATAATTAATTAGTGCCTTTCTTCAACCCAAAGTCGAGCATTCACAAAGGCTTCTAACCAAGGCGATACTTCATCTTTTCTATTTTTTGGGTAATTCGCCCAATTCCATTGGAAGGTAGAACGCTCAATATGTGGCATAGCTACCAAGTGTCTTCCTGTTTTATCACAAAGCATTGCAGTATTAAAATCGGAACCATTTGGGTTTGAAGGATATTCAGCGTAAGCATATTTAGCAACAATATTATAATTATCTTCGGAATAAGGTAAAGTAAATTTCCCTTCTCCATGAGAAATCCAAACGCCTAAAGTACTTCCTGCCAAAGTAGAAAGCATTACTGAATTATTCTCTTGTATTGTTACTGAAGTAAATGCACTTTCATGCTTTCCAGAATCGTTATAAGTTAGTTTTCCATGAATATCGTGTTCTGGATTGATGAGGTCTAACTCCATCCATAACTGGCAACCGTTACAGATTCCGACAGATAACGTGTCTTTTCTTTTAAAGAAATTCTTTAAGGCTGAATTTGCTTTTTCGTTATACAAAAATGCGCCTGCCCAACCTTTTGCCGAACCTAATACATCGCTATTACTAAAACCACCAACGGTCCCAATAAACTGAATATCTTCAAGAGATTCCCGACCTGAAATTAAATCGGTCATGTGTACATCTTTTACATCAAAACCAGCGAGATACATAGCATTTGCCATTTCACGTTCGCTATTACTTCCTTTTTCACGTAATATTGCTGCTTTTGGTCTCGACTGCTCCCGATGGCTATCGGGAAGACTTGACAACTGTAAAGTGTCTTTTAATTTTCCTGTGAAATGGATCGGAAAAATATAATGTAATGGCAGATTTTTGTAGTTGTTATACCGCGTTTTAGCCAAATCATTAGCTGTTTGTTTTTGGTCGAGCAGAAAAGAGGTCTTATACCAAACATCACGTAAACGAGAGACTGTCATTGTAAATACTTCAGCTTGATTAATCACACTTAACGTGTTACTTTCTGTTACTTTTCCGATATTGAAAAATTCAATACTTGCTTCATTTAAAACAGTTTCAACAGAAGCATCTTTTGCTTGAAACACAATCCCTGAATTTTCAGCAAACAGTATTTTAAAGGAATCTTTTTCAGCTAAATCTGAAATGTCTAATTCTGCTCCCAAATTATTTTCAGCAAAACACATTTCAAGCAAGGTAGTAATCAATCCACCTGAAGCCACATCATGTCCAGCAACAATTTGCTTATCTTTAATTAACTTTTGAATGGTATTAAAAACAGCTTTTACATAAGCAGCATCTTTAACATCAGGTGCCTCATTCCCAATTTTATTTAATATTTGTGCAAACGAACTTCCACCAAGTTTAAAGCTGTCTTGTGAAATATTAATATAGTAAATATATCCAGTATTTTTTTTAAAAACTGGCTCTACAACTTTAGTAATATCGTTACAATTTCCAACTGCTGAAATAATAACTGTTCCGGGAGCAATAACCTCTTCGTTAGCATATTTCTGTTTCATTGAAAGTGAATCCTTTCCTGTAGGCACGTTGATTCCTAAATCGATTGCAAATTCCGAGATGGCTTTTACAGCTTCATATAATCGTGCATCTTCACCTTTATTTTTACAAGGCCACATCCAGTTTGCAGATAAGGAAACACTTTGCAAACCATCTTTTAAAGGTGCCCAAATTATGTTGGTTAAGGCTTCAGTAATACTATTTCTACTTCCTGCAACAGGATTGATTAATCCTGAAATTGGCGAGTGACCAATGGACGTTGCTATGCCTTCTATTCCTTTGTAGTCCAATGCCATGACACCAACATTATTAAGAGGTAATTGCAAAGCTCCAACACATTGTTGTTTAGCCACTTTTCCGCCAACACATCTGTCAACTTTGTTAGTTAGCCAATCTTTACAAGCTACAGCTTCAAGCTGAAGGACTTGATCGAGATAATCGTAGAATTTATTAGAATTATAAGTGATTTCAACATAATTTCTTTTTATGGTTACATCATTCATAATGGTTTTTGGAGAGCTTCCAAACATATCTTCAAGAGCTAAATCCATTGGCTTGTTTCCTTTGGTTTTAGATTCAAAAGTAAATCTGTTGTCTCCTGTAACGTCACCAACGGTATATATTGGCGAACGCTCGCGCTCTGCAATACGTTCCAATATTTCTATGTGTTCTTTGGCAATAATTAATCCCATTCGTTCTTGCGATTCATTGCCAATAATTTCTTTGTCTGAAAGTGTAGGATCGCCAATTGGGAGTTTGTCTAAATCGATTTTCCCACCTGTATCTTCTACCAATTCAGACAAACAATTTAGATGTCCACCAGCACCATGATCGTGAATGGAAACGATAAAGTTTTCATCACTTTCTACCATTCCACGAATAGCATTAGCAGCTCTTTTTTGCATTTCTGGATTGCTACGTTGTACTGCATTGAGTTCAATTCCTGATGAAAATACTCCAGTATCAGCACTGGAAACAGCAGCTCCTCCCATACCAATGCGATAATTATCGCCACCAAGAAGTACAATTTTATCGCCTTTTTTTGGTGTGTCTTTTAGTGCTTGATTTGCTTTAGCATACCCAATACCTCCAGCTTGCATAATGACTTTATCGTAGCCTAATTTTTGCGAATTCTCTTCATGCTCAAAGGTCAATACAGAGCCACAAATAAGTGGTTGCCCAAATTTGTTACCAAAATCTGAAGCGCCATTACTTGCTTTAATAAGAATATCTATTGGAGTTTGGTACAGCCATTTGCGTTTTATTATGGCATTTTCCCATCTGCGATTCTCTTCTAAACGAGAATATGATGTCATATAAACAGCAGTTCCCGCTAATGGAATTGAACCTTTTCCGCCAGCAAGACGGTCGCGAATTTCACCACCCGAACCTGTTGCTGCACCATTAAAAGGCTCGACAGTTGTTGGGAAGTTATGTGTTTCGGCTTTTAACGAAATGACAGAATCAAAATACTGGGTTTGGTAAAAATCTGGAATATCTGCACGTTTTGGAGCAAATTGTTCTATAGTTGGTCCTTTTATAAAAGCAACATTATCGTTATATGCTGAAACTATATCATTATGGTTTTGTTTTGCGGTTTCTTTGATGAGTTTAAAAAGTGAAGTTGGTTTTTCTTCCCCATCAATTATAAAAGTGCCGTTGAAAATTTTATGACGACAATGTTCAGAGTTCACTTGTGAAAATCCAAAAACTTCAGAATCTGTTAAATGTCTTCCAATTTTTTCACTAACTTTTTCTAAATACTCAATTTCATCATTATTTAATGCCAAGCCTTCTTGTTTATTGTAAGCAGAAATGTCTTCAATATTTTGAATAGCTTCGGGTTGAATATTTGAAGTAAATGAATCTTGACTTAAGCCTTTATATTTTTCAGAAATCATAGGATCGAAGTCAGAAAAATCTTTAGGAACAGCTTTAAATTCTTCAATTCTAATAATATCTGAAATTCCCATATTTTGGGTAATCTCAACTGCGTTGGTACTCCAAGGTGTAACCATTGCAGCTCGTGGACCAACAAAAAAAGCATCGAGTGATGCTTGTTCTATTTTTGGTTGGTTTGCAAATAACCATTTAAGTTTCGATATAGTTTGTGATGATAGTTCTTTTGTTGCTTGAACAGCAAATATTTTGCTGTTTTGGTTTCCGAAGAAATGAATCATTTACTTTTAATTTGAGATTGTTTTTTAAAATTCAAATTTAGTTTATTTTTAAAGTTTTTCAGACTTAAAAAGAAGGATAATTTAAGAGTTATTCACGAGTTTTGAACATAAAAAAAGTGACTTTAATAGTCGCTTTAATAATTTTTATTGTATAATCAATTTTTTGGTTACAGCTCCTTGACTGGAAATAATTTTCACCAAGTAAATTCCTTTATTAAGGTTTGAGACATTAATAAAATCTTTGGCAGGTGTTATATTTTCAATTATAACTTGTTTTCCTAAAATATTATATATTATAATGTCTAAATTTTGAGTAGAATAAAAATAAACAAAATCATTTTTTACAGGATTTGGATACATTGAAATTTTATCAAATCTTTCGTTTTCTTGAGTGGATAACAAACTTCCCCAAACAGCAAATACATAATTTTCATCATCTATAAAAGGATTTCTGTTATTTTGTCTATTATAAATAGCATTATTTCTATCAATTTCTCGAGTTGAGACAGGGTCTTGTATATGCCAATTATAAAGTATATTTAAAAATGTAAGATCAAAAACTTGATCACTTGAACCATTAAACATCGTATATGACCAACTATCAATATCGTTTTCGTATCTAGTGGCAAAGTAAAAATACATTCTGGCAATATCACCTTTAAATTCATCTATGGGTTCAAATACTGTAGCTGTATAACCTGCTGAATAGCCTGAATCTAAATTGTTTCCTCTTTTAGACCCATTTGTAGATGTCCAATTAGGAGTATCAACAACACCAAAAGGAAAACTACTTCTTTGTGCATTTACAAATTTATCTGATGGGACAACAAAATGTGCATCGTTTCTCATTGGCGATTCAGAACTAAAAACTGATTGTGGAATTATATGTTCTCTATTATATTTTTCTCCTTCAGAGGTTCCACCAGTACCATCATCTTGATTAATACCATAAATATATTCATACGCATCAGCTCCTGTTGGATTTTCAGAATACATATCTAACATTGTTCCATTCATCTCGTAGTAAGAATCAATGTCTGAAATTAAGTAAGTTGTGTATAAAGCAGAATAGCCAAGGTCACTATGTACTTTAATAATGTTATATAATTGAGTTTTTAAAGTATAACCACTTCCAGTTGCAGAGTCATAATAGCCAGAAGGAATTTGAGCGAAGCTGAAAATTGATGTAAATAAAAATATAAAGTAAATTTTTTTCATATAAATTATTGTTTCCGTTCTAAAAGTGCCATATAAAATCCATCAAAACCAGATTTATGAGCTAATATTTTATTTTCTTTTACAAATATAAAATCTTTTCCAGATTCTGAAGCTAAAAATTTTTGAACTTGTTCTTGATTTTCAGAAGGTAATACCGAGCAAGTCGCATAAACTAATTTACCACCAGATTTTACGATTCGTGAATATTGTTGTAAAATATCTTGTTGAACCTTTTTAATATTATCTATAAACTCAAGTTCTAATTTCCATTTAGCATCTGGATTTCTTCGTAACACACCCAATCCGGAGCAAGGCGCATCAATTAAGACTCTGTCAGCTTTGTTATAGAGTTTTTTAATAGGTTTTGTAGATTCTATAACTTTTAAATCGATATTATGAACTCCATTGCGACGTGCTCTAATTTTCAATTTTTTAAGTTTACTTTCATAAATATCCATTGCAACAATTTGTCCTTTGTTTTCCATAAGTGATGCAAGGTGTAATGTTTTTCCTCCTGATCCTGCACAAGTATCTACAACTTTCATGCCTGATTTTACATCTAAAAAAGATGCAACTAGCTGTGAGGATGCGTCTTGTACTTCGAACCATCCATTTTTAAAAGCTTCTGTTATAAAAACATTGGAACGTTCCATAAGTTTTAATGCATATGGATGATTTGGTAGAAACTCAGTTTCAATATTTTCAGATTGTAATTTTAATTGTAAATCTTTCTTATTCGTTTTTAATGTGTTTACTCTTAAAATTACATCAGCTTGTTTGTTAAGCGCTGCTATTTCTTTCGTCCAAATATCTTCGCCAAGTTCATTGATTCCAATTTCATCCATCCAATCGGGAATGGATTCACGAAATTTTCTAACCTTTGAAAGCTCATCAAATTTGCCTTTAATTTTACGAGTAGGCGTATTTTCAAAATATTTCCAATCAGGTAATTTTATGCCTCTTAAAGTTGCCCAAACAGCAAACAAGCGCCACATATCATCTCTGGAAAAAGGTTCTTTTACGTTTGCAATTTCTGCATAGAGTCGTTTCCAACGTACTATATCATATGTTGTTTCAGCTACAAAACCACGATCTCGACTTCCCCAACGTTTATCTCGTTTTAGGAGTTGTTGAATTACTTTGTCGGCATAATCTCCTTCATTAAATATTTGGAGTAATCCATCAATAACTGCAAAGCATAAATTTCTATGTAATCTCATTTAGTAAAAATTAGCCTACAAAGTTAAGCTATATTAATTACTTTTAGGCAAACTTTTTTAAAATGAGAATTTTACCAATTATAGTAATACTCTTAAGCTTTTTTTCTTGCAAAAAAGAATCACCTTTTATGCCAAGAGATATTTCTAAAGTTGAAATTGAAACAATTTTAGAAGATTCATTATTGAGTGTTCGAGCTATCGAATTATTGTATGATGGTAGTTTGACTTTCGCAGCTAATAGAGGCGTTTTTGGACTGTATAATCCTAAAACAAAATTATGGGAAACATCAGTACAGGAGTATGATACTTTAGAGTTACATTTTCGAGCTGTTGCCCACACATCAACCGACTTTTTTATGTTAAGTATTGAAAGCCCGGCATTATTATATAAAACTGGTAATGACGGAAAGATGATATTGATATACAAAGAAGAAGCTGAAGGTGTTTTTTATGATGCAATGAAATTTTGGAATGATCTGGAAGGTATTGCTGTAGGTGATAGTTTGGATGGATGTTTGTCAATCATTATTACAAGAGATGGAGGTAATATTTGGACAAAACTTTCCTGTGATAATTTACCAAAAGCATTAGAAGGTGAAGGAGCATTTGCTGCAAGTAACACCAATATTGAAATTGTTGATAATAAAACTTGGATAGCTACAACTACTGGAAGTGTTTATTACTCCGAAGATAAAGGCATAACATGGGAAGTTTTTAAATCACCAATTGTTAAGGATAAGGAAACAGAAGGTATATATTCAATCGATTTTTATGATGCAAATAACGGTTTTGCAATTGGAGGAGACTATACCAAACCAGATGATAACCAAGCTAATAAAATACGAACTCAGGATGGTGGAAAAACATGGCAACTGGTTGCACAAGGTCAAAATCCAGGTTACAGAAGTTGTGTGCAATATATACCAAATAGAAAAGGTAAAGAGCTAGTTGCCGTTGGTTTTAATGGTATTGATTATAGTAATGATTCTGGTAACTCTTGGAAACATTTAAGCGACGAAGGTTTTTATACCATTCGCTTTTTAAATGATAGTGTGGCTTATGCTGCTGGAAAAGGAAGAATTTCTAAACTTACTTTTAGACAAACTCGATAAAGTTATGGTCTATCTTTTTTCATACGCTGTTGACGCCGTTTTTGATATTGTTCCAGCATTTTTTTATTAAAATCTTCTTCGGCAGATTTAAGTAAAATAATTTTTTTCGCAGAAATAACATTTCGCAATTTTTCAACTAATTGTACTTTTTCGTTATGTAACTTGTTTTCCGCTTCAATAAATCTATTAAGTAGATTATTAGCTTTTTCTTCAGATAGTGTTTCTATATCTCGCCTTAATTCGTAACGAATTTTTCGGATATCTTGAAATTTGATTTTTGAAGTTCTTTCGTCAAAAGCATTATAGATTGGCCAAAATTTTTGCGCTTCATCTTCAGTTAGATCTAATTTTTCAGTGATAAATGCAATTTTAAGTATTTTAATTTTTTTATGCCTATCTCCTCTGTTTTGCTGAGCAAATATACTTGTTGTGATTAAAAATAATAATATAGGGAGTAATCGTTTCATCTTCATAATTATTCAATTAAAAGGTCTTCTATTGAAGTGTTTTCTAAAATATAGGCTTCTAAAGATTCATTTGTAATAGTATTTTGGATAAATAGATTTTCAGTCAAATCATTTTCAAAAAGTAATGCTGCTATTTCATAAGAATCTATATCTTCATTTAAGATATAGTTCTCAACAGTTTGAATGTCCAAAGAATCCCAAGTAATTTCTTTATCAAAAATCGATAAATTAAAAAGTAATAGCACAGCAGCAGCAATACTTGATGCGTATATTAAGTTTCTTCTACTAAATAGTGGAATTACTTTAGTTGTATTTTTAGTTTCAATTTTATTAATAATAACATCTTCAATATCACCGAAGTAATTATCAGGTGTTTTAAATCCTGTTTCTTTACTTAAGTTGAGGCTACATTCTTGATTAATAGCACTCATTATGGTGTCCTCAATAGCATCGAAGTAATTATCAGGTGTTTTAAATCCTGTTTCTTTACTTAAGTTGAGGCTACATTCTTGATTAATAGCACTCATTATGGTGTCCTCAATAGCATCGAAGTAATTATCAGGTGTTTTAAAACCTGTGTTTTTTATGTTATTTAAGTTAAGTTTCATTTATAATTGTTAGACACAATTTAGTTTAAAAGGTTTAATTAGTTGTTAAATATGCTTCTATTTTTTTAACAGCAATATGATATGATGCTTTTAAAGCTCCTTCACTGGTTTCCAAAACTTCCGACATGTTTCTATATGTTATATTATCAAAATATTTCATATTAAAAACTAACTGTTGTTTTTGTGGCAGAGTTGCAATGGCTTGTTGTAATTTTAATTGTATCTCGTCGCCATCAAAATATACATCAGCTTTTAAATTGTTGATAGCATATTCTTGTACAGTTTCATTTGAAATTTGTAAACGCTTTGCATTTTTATTAAGATGCGTGATCGCTTCGTTGGTGGCAATACGATACATCCAAGAAAATAATTTACTTTCACCTTTAAAATTGTTTATGTTTTTGTAAATTTTTATAAACGTATTTTGCAACACATCATCACTATCGTCATGAGAGATAACAATTTTACGTATATGCCAATACAAGCGTTCTTTATAGAGTGTAATTAATTCTCTAAAAGCTTTTTCTTGGGTTTGTATAGATTTGAGTTGTGATAATAGTTCTTTTTCGTTATTCACAAAAAATTTGTTTCTTCTTTAGACTTACCAATTTAAGGAAAGTTTAATTGTTATATAGCATGATATTAAAAATATTTTAAAACAATACATTTGTTAAATACCTAAACGATAGATATTTATAATTATTTATATCGATTAAATGTATGATTATATCGATAAAAAGCAATTTTTTTTTGGTGATTACAATAATTTGTTATACGTTTACAGCAACTTAACCAACTAGTTTATTACCATTTTCCTAAATGTGGTAATAATAAAAGAAAAGGACTATACCCAAATTTAGTCCTTTTCTTAATTTATAAAGCTTCAAAAAATTATTGAATTGATTGCATTTTAACTAGTTTACTGTAAACACCTTTTTTGTCAAGAAGTTCTTGATGTTTACCTTGCTCCACAATTTTTCCTTTTCGCATTACGATAATCGTATGGGCATTTTTAATAGTAGATAGTCTATGTGCAATCACAATAGAAGTTCTGTTTTTCATCATATTTTCCAGAGCTACTTGCACCAATTGTTCACTTTCGGTATCTAAAGCTGAAGTAGCCTCATCTAGAATCATAATTGGTGGATTTTTTAGCACAGCTCTTGCAATACTTAAACGTTGTTTTTGTCCTCCAGATAATTTATTTCCAGAATCACCAATGTTGGTGTTAATTCCTTTTGGAAGGTCTTTGACAAATTCCCATGCATTAGCAATTTTAAGTGCTTCAATAACTTCTTCATCTGAAGCGTTTTCTTTTCCAAGTAGAATATTATTTTTAACCGAATCGTTAAACAAAATGGAATCTTGTGTCACTAATCCCATTAACTCACGAAGTGAATGTTTGGTTAAATCTCTAATATCTTGTCCATCTATAGTAATACTGCCTTTATTTACATCATAAAAACGAGTTACAAGATTCGAAATAGTAGATTTTCCGCTTCCAGATTGACCAACAAGTGCTATTGTTTTTCCTTTTTCTACAGTAATAGAAAAGTCTTTTAAAACATAATCGTTTTCATATTTAAAGTACACATTTTTTAATTCTATTGTGCTTGCAAACTCTTTTATAATAATTGCGTTGGGTTTGTCTTTAAGAGGAGAAACTGTATTTAAAATTTCTAAAACACGTTCTGCGGCAGCATTACCTTTTTTAACGCTATAACTGGCTTTACTTATGGCTTTTGCAGGTGTTAGAATGTTATAAGCAAGTGCCATATATGCTATAAACAGGCTAGGATCAAGAGATTCCTCCTGAAGTACCATTTGACCTCCATACCATAGCAGTATTGCAATAACGCTTATACCTAGAAATTCGCTTGTTGGGCCAGCTAAATTTTTGCGGTTTAATAAGGTGTTGGAAAAATTAAAGAAACGTGTTGTTGATTCTCTGAATTTTCTGCTGAATATATTTTCTGAATTAAATCCCTTAATAATTTTAAGACCACCGAGAGTTTCTTCAATAATAGAAAGAAATTCCCCTTGTTCTTTTTGAACTTTATCCGATTTTCGTTTTAATGATTTTCCAACTAAAGAAATTAAGAATCCGGAAATAGGAATAAAAATAAAAACAAAAAGTGTGAGTTTTACACTAATTAATAGCATTGCAGTTATAGTAAACAAAATCATTAGAGGTTCTCTTACAATGAGCTCTAAAATAGATAGAAATGAATGTTGAATTTCTAATACATCTGTAGATATTCGAGCCATAATATCACCTTTTCGTTTTTCAGAAAAATAGGAGAGTGGCAAATCGGTTATTTTGTCGTAAAGCTCATTTCTGATGTCTTTAAGAGTTCCATTACGTAAAAATGTAATGAAGTACATGGCGAGGTAATTGAATATATTTTTAAGTAAAAACAGACTAATTATAAGGACTATCATAAAAATTAATACATCATCGTTTCCTTCGTTTGCTTTTTGTGTCACAAAATAATTCAGGTAATCTTCGCCGTAGTCTTTTAACCCAGAGAATCCTTCCCAAATTGGTTTGCTGTCAATTCGTTTAGATTTACCGAATAGAACATTTAGCATCGGAAATAACGAAACCATAGCGAGAGTGCCAAACAGCGCATAAAATATATTAGATATTATATTTAAAACGGCATAGCCTTTATACGGCTTTGCAAAGCGTAGTATTTGTTTAAAGTAATTCATTAATTGAGGTTCATATCTTTAATTATAGCATCTATTTTAGCTTCAAGTTTATTTTCGGTTGCAATAAATTTTTCTTCTGAATCTAATGGCATATTTACGCTAATATAGAATTTAATTTTTGGTTCTGTTCCACTTGGTCGCAATGCTATTTTACTGCCATCTTCGGTATAGTAAATAAGCACGTTAGATTTTGGTATATTAATAACTTCATCCCCACTTGAAATCATATTTTTTGCAATCGATGTTTGGTAATCTTCCAGCATCACTACTTTAGAACCGTTAATTTTAATCAGTGGATTATCTCTAAAGTCAATCATCATTTGTTTAATTTCTTCAGCACCTTCAATACCTTTTTTGGTTACCGAAATTAAGCGTTCTTTGTAAAAACCGTGTTTAATATAAAGTTGAAAGAGTTCTTTATAAAATGAGCTTCCTTTAACTTTTGCTTGAGCAGCAATTTCACAAGCTAAAAGTGTTGCAGTAACGGCGTCTTTATCACGTACAAAATCGCCAACCATAAATCCGAAACTTTCTTCGCCACCACCAATAAAATCAAGTTCAGGAAAGTCTTTTATCATTTTGGCAATCCACTTAAATCCAGTTAAACCAATTTTACATTCTACATTAAAAGCAGTAGCCAAATCAATCATCATTGGTGTGGAAACAATGGTAGAAGCAATAAATTCTTTACCTTTTATTTTATCTTGCTTTTGCCATTGTTGTAATAAAAAATTGGTCATCATTAGCATTGCTTGATTTCCGTTGAGCAACATCATTTTATGATCTAAATCTCTTACTGCTACACCAATTCTGTCGCTATCTGGATCTGTACCAATAACAATATCTGCATCTACTTTTTGAGCCAATTTTAAAGCCATTTTTAGAGCTTCTGGTTCTTCAGGATTTGGTGATTTTACTGTTGGAAAGTCGCCATTTGGCACTTCTTGTTCTTTTACAATATGGACATTGTTATAACCAGCGCGTTTTAGGGTTTCTGGAATAATAGTTATGGATGTTCCATGAAGCGAAGTAAACACAATATTTAAGTTGTTTTTTGCTTCCGCAGAAGTATTAAAACTTCCGTTTTTTACGGAAGCATTTATAAAAATATCGTCTATATCTTTTCCGATAAAATGTATTAGGTTTTCGTTGGCTTCAAATTTAATTTCTGAATAGTCTAAACGGTTTATTTCTGCAATAATTTCTGCGTCTTGAGGCGGAACAATTTGTCCACCGTCTTGCCAATATACTTTGTAACCATTATATTCTGGAGGATTATGAGACGCAGTTAGCACAATTCCGCAGTGACAATTAAGATGTTTTAGAGCGAAAGACAATTCTGGAGTAGGACGTAAGTCTTCAAACAAATACACTTCTATATCATTAGCCGAAAATACGTTAGCAACCAGTTTTGCGAAAGTTTTGCTATTGTGTCTGCAATCAAAAGCAATTGCAGCTTTTAGTTTTTCATTTGGAAAGCTTTGATGTAAATAATTGCTTAATCCTTGCGTATTTTTGCCAAGTGTATATTTATTGATTCGGTTTGTGCCGACTCCCATAATGCCTCGCATTCCGCCAGTTCCAAATTCTAAATCTTTATAAAAACTTTCCTGAAGTTCTTGAGGGTTTGAAGCTATTAGATTGTTTATATAGTCTTGAGTTTCTTCATCAAAAACTGAAGTTAACCAGTTACTAACTCTATCTAATAATTCATTTTTAATATTGATCATAAAGTAACAAATATGCTACAAAAATAAACATTTAGGAAAAGTTTCAATGTAATAAGATATTAAGTTTGAAAAGATGTTTTAAAAATTCAATTCCTTATCAATTGAATATCTTTTTTTATCATGTTGTGTTCTCAAAATAATTTCACCAAGAAAACCAGCAACAAAAAATTGAGTGCCAATAATCATAGTAACAAGAGAAATGTAAAATTGTGGACGTTCAGTAATTAATCGACCAAGTGGATTTACAAATAATTTATCAATGCCAATATATAAGGCAAATCCAAAGCCAATAGTAAACATAATGACACCTAAAGCACCAAAAAAGTGCATTGGTCTTTTGCCAAACTTTGAGATAAAAGAAATTGTCACTAAGTCTAAAAAGCCATAAATAAATCGTTCCATACCAAATTTTGTTTTTCCGTATTTACGTGCTTGATGAAGCACTATTTTTTCACCTATTTTTACAAAGCCTTCATTTTTTGCTAACACAGGAATATAACGATGCATTTCACCATGAACATCAATATTTTTTACAAGGTCTTTTTTTAGAGCCTTTAAACCACAATTAAAATCGTGAAGTTTAACTCCTGAAGTTCTGCGAGCAGCCCAATTAAAAAGTTTTGAAGGTAAATTCTTTGTTATTTTAGAGTCGAATCGTTTTTTTTTCCAGCCAGAAACTAAATCGTAGTTTTCGTCTACAATCATTTTGTAAAGTTCTGGAATTTCTTCAGGATTGTCTTGTAAATCGGCATCCATTGTAATAATGACATCACCTTTAGCTTTTTTAAAACCAATGTGTAAGGCTTGGGATTTTCCGTAGTTTTTAATAAACTGAATCCCTTTTACATTAGGGTCTTTTCTTGAAAGTAATTCGATTATTTGCCAGGAATTATCTGTACTACCATCGTCTATAAAAATTATTTCGTATGAAAAATGATTGGATTGCATCACTTTTGCAAGCCAATCGTGTAATTCGGTTAAAGACTCTTGTTCGTTAAGTAGTGGTATAACTACTGATATGTTCATTGAATATTATTTCTTTATCAAGATACCAAAAGTAAAAAAATTATTCTGTATCAGGATTTTTTTTCATTACAGCTGCAACGATTAAGCCAATTATACTAAAAAGAACCAATTGCCCAGCCAACCCCTTAGCAATATTAATAATTGAAAATTGATTATCTTTTTCCATTTTGTCAACAGCTTCTGCAATAGAGTCTGGAGGAGCACCAAACCCTTCCATCATTGCTATTGATGCTTCAATTGTTTTTTCTTTTATGGCTTCTGCGGCTTCAGGATCTATAATATTAAAGATAATATACGAAACAACTGTACTAATAACGAGTCCAATTAAAATTGTAATAAAATAAGCCGTAAAACTTTGCTTAAATGAGATATAACCCTCTGATTCTCCTTTTGTTTTTGCAACTGAAACGATACCAAATACAACAATTAATAATAAAATAAAAATACCATACCATACATTTGTCATCATATCTAAACTCACTGCATAAACAAGAACTGTTAATAATGCTAATAAACCACCTAAATAAGTTCCATAATTTTTTGCAATAGACTTAATCGAATTTTCCATATTTTTTGTTTTAGTTGTTAATGTTTAGTTAGTAAACAAATATACTAAAACGTTACAGTTTATTCCCGCGAATGCGGGAATCTTATTAATTGAATATAGCTTAAAATAATTTTATAAATTAAGTGTTATTGTTTTATAAAAATTGTTTAAATTTGCAGCTTTAAAAATAAAACGATTTTAAAATAAACGTGATGAAAAAAGGAATACATCCGGAAAATTATAGATTAATAGCTTTTAAAGACATGTCTAATAACGACGTGTTTTTAACAAAATCTACAGCAAAAACAAGTGAAACATTAGATGTTAATGGTGTTGAGTATCCATTAGTTAAAATGGAAATTTCTAGAACCTCTCATCCTTTTTACACAGGAAAATCTAAATTAGTAGATACTGCTGGTCGTATTGATAAGTTTAAAACCAAGTATGCTAAATTCAAAAAATAGATTTAGTAGTAGTTAAATTATACACAAAGCCTTTAGAATTTTTCTGAAGGCTTTTTTGTTTTATACAATTAGATTACTTTTGATTTACGATTTACGATTTATGAATTATCGAATCTTACGAATTTTACCAATACTTTGTAAATTAGTTACAATGTAGTCTTGATTCTTTGTTCTTACAACTTAGCAGTTTGTTCCGAAATTTGCGGGAGTCTTAAGTCTTTAGTCAGACACTATTATTTTAAAACTTTAAACTGATAATGAACTACATACTTTTTGATGGTCCATCTCGAAACAATCTCTTGCCTTTTACATTTACACGTCCTGTTGCAGATATAAGAGTTGGCATTTTAACCATTAGAGAAAAGTGGGAAAAATTCCTAGGGTGTACCACTACTACAATTACCGAAGATTATTTGTCCAACAAATATCCTATGGTGGAAATGGACGAAAACGTAATGATAAACGCTTCATTTTTGCCAAATATGGAGTTGGTAGAAATAATTAAGAATTTAAAACAGAACCAAGCCGTTTTTGAAGATGAAGATGTGATTGCTTTTTTTTCGACTGAAACTCAAGAGGAAGTAAATTTTGATTCGTATGAAGCAATAGAGTTTAATAGTGATGTTATAAAAATTGAGCATACTTGGGATATTTTTTCAAAAAATGGTGAAGCGTTACAAGAAGATTTTAATCTAATAACAAAAGGCAGAGATTCACAACCACTTCCTGAAACAGTACATTGTATCAATGCCAAAAATATTTTTATTGAAGAAGGCGCAAAAGTAGAAATAGCTGTGCTAAATGCTTCAAAAGGTCCGATTTATATTGGGAAAGATGCAGAAATAATGGAAGCATGCTCCATAAGAGGTCCTTTTGCATTATGTGAAAATGCGATAGTTAAAATGGGAGCTAAAATTTATGGACCGACTACTGTTGGACCATACAGTACAGTTGGTGGCGAAGTAAATAATTCGGTCATTTTTGGATATTCAAACAAAGGACATGATGGTTATTTAGGAAGTTCGGTTCTTGGTGAATGGTGTAATCTTGGAGCAGATACCAATAATTCTAATCTGAAAAATAATTATGCCCAAGTACGCATTTGGGATTACAATACTGAAAGCTTTGCAAAAACAGGTTTGCAATTTTGCGGATTAATGATGGGAGATCATAGTAAATGCGGAATCAATACCATGTTTAACACAGGAACCGTTGTTGGTGTAAGTGCAAATATTTTTGGAAGTGGTTTCCCTAGAAATTTTGTGCCAAGTTTTAGTTGGGGTGGAAATAAAGGGTTTACTACATACTTAACTAAAAAAGCTTTTGAAGTAGCTAAAATAGTAATGGCTCGAAAAAACATTGAATTTACCGAACAAGATGCAGCAATTTTAACGCATGTTTTTGAAGATACAAAGACATTTAGAAGAGATTAATTATATTAAATGAGATTATGATAAAGGCCGTATTATACTTGTTTCTTTTAACTGGACTTTTAGGTTTTTCTCAAGATGAAATATATAATGTGATTAATCTGAAAATGAATAACAATAAACCTCATTTTGGTTTAGTAGTTAATCAAAATAGGCAAGTGTTATTTGTGTCTTACGTGTTAAATAAAAAAGGAAAGATTGCGAAAGTTAAAGGGATTGCAACCTTATCACTTTATGAAGGTCAAAAAGAAGAAAATGGAGAAATTATTAATGTAAAACCGTTAATTAAGGACGAGTATATTGGTAAAATAACTTCTGCTTCTTTCTCTCCTGATGGTAAAAAATTATACATAACTACTAACTATGGTAACAGGAAAGACAAACCAAAAGGAGTAAGTTCTACTAATTATCATATTGAAGTTGGCGAATATTTAGAAGGCAAAGGTTGGACTAATTTTAAGGTATTACCATTTTGTAAAACGAGGTATTCATATGCGCATCCAAGTATTAGTCTGGATGGAAAGACCATTTATTTTACATCAAATATTAAAGGAGGAAAGGAAACTACTAAAGGCTCTTCAGATATTTTTAAAGTGGAAATTTTTGAAGATGGCACTTATTCCAATCCGAAAAATTTGGGATCTAAAATAAATTCGTATAGCAGAGAAATGTTTCCGTTTATGAGTAGTGACAGCATTTTATATTTTGCTTCAAACAGACCCAACGGCTTTGGTGGATATGATATTTATAAAAGTAAATTGAAAGATGACAACACATTCGAAAAAGCTGTTAAACTCCCAAAACCAATAAATAGTAATAAAGATGATTTTTGTTTTATAATTAATTATGAAAACGAAGGTTATTTTACTTCCAAAAGAACAGGAGGAAAAGGCGACGACGATATTTATTATTTTACCAAAGAATAATTAGTTGTAAATTTGTCCACTGAATTCCTACGAAGTCATAAATCTTTTTATTCTTAAAGAGATTCTGTTTTTAACGGGAATGATGTTGCCATATATGAAAAAACAAGTCGCATTTTATACTCTAGGCTGTAAACTAAATTTTTCTGAAACCTCTACAATTGCCAGAAGCTTTGTTGATGAAGGTTTTAATCGTGTTGATTTTTCTGAAATAGCAGATATTTATGTGATTAATACATGTTCGGTTACCGAGAATGCAGACAAGCGATTTAAAACCATTGTAAAACAAGCACAAAAAATAAATCCAGAAGCTTTTGTTATTGCAGTTGGTTGCTATGCACAATTAAAACCAGAAGAATTAGCAGATGTTAATGGCGTGGATTTGGTTTTAGGAGCTACCGAAAAATTCAATATTACAAGTTATATCAATGACCTTACAAAAAACGATTTCGGCGAAATACATTCTTGCGAAATTGAAGAAGCCAATTTTTATGTTGGTAGTTATTCTATTGGAGACCGAACACGTTCGTTTTTAAAAGTACAAGATGGCTGCGATTATAAATGTACGTTTTGTACCATTCCATTAGCGAGAGGAATTTCAAGAAGTGATACTTTAGAAAATGTTTTACAAAATGCTAAAGAGATTTCCGGAAAAGGCATTAAAGAAATTGTGCTTACAGGAGTTAATATTGGTGATTATGGTAAAGGTGAATTCGGAAATAAAAAACATGAGCATACCTTTTTTGAACTTGTACAAGAATTAGATACAGTTGATGGGATTGAACGCTTGCGAATATCGTCTATTGAACCTAATTTGTTAAAAAATGAAACTATTGAATTTGTTGCTAAAAGCAGAACTTTCGTACCACATTTTCATATTCCTTTGCAAAGTGGAAGTAATACTATTTTAAAGCAAATGCGTCGTAGATATAACAAAGAATTATATGCTAATCGTGTTTTAAAAATAAGAGAAGTGATGCCTCATGCTTGTATTGGTGTTGATGTAATTGTCGGGTTTCCTGGAGAAACAGAGGCAAATTTTTTAGAAACTTATAATTTTTTAAATGGGTTAAATATTTCGTATTTACATGTTTTTACCTATTCGGAAAGAGATAATACACCAGCTGCTGAAATGGAACAAGTGCCTAAAAATATTCGTTTTAAACGCAGTAAAATGTTACGTGGTTTATCTGTAAAAAAACGACGTGCTTTTTATGAGAGTCAATTAGACACTACAAGAACTGTATTGTTTGAAAGCGAAAACAAAGAAGGCTATATTCATGGATTTACCGAAAATTATATAAAAGTTAAAGCACCATGGAATCCAGAATTGGTAAATACACTACATCAAATTGAGCTAACTAAAATAGATAAAGATGGTTTGGTGCGCATCGAATTTATTGAAGCCTTAGTTGTATGAAAATCAAAAAACCGTAAATCAAATTCTAATACCTACAGGAAGCATTCTTTTGTAGCGTCTGTTTTTTCTAATAAATTTTGCTATCGGAGGGCTTGTTGGCACCACACTAATATTGCGCTCTTGGATGTTTTCCATGACCAATTTTAAAAAACCGTCGATAAAATCATCATTATTAACATTCTCAGGAATTATGAGTTTTGTTAAAAATATTTTTCTGTCTTGAAGAGAATATTCAATTTTAGCGAGGTCATCATCAACCTTTAATTCAAATTGTCTTAAAAAGTCATTGTCTATTAGTTCTGCTGCATCAATCATAATCAGTTGTTTTATTAAACGGGAGAGCGCTATTTTGTATAGCTTTGTAGTGCAAATTTACAAAAAAAATAGTTAGCAACCATAAATTTTGAACCTTAATTACTTATGAGCCAAGAGATAATACATGTGTATTTTATGCCTGGAATGGCAGCAAATCCTTCTATTTTTGAACATATAAAATTACAAGAAAACCTTTTCAAAATACATTGGTTAGAGTGGATTAATCCAATTCCTAAAGAACGTATTGAAGATTATGCCAAAAGATTGGCCAAAAAAGTGGAGTATAAAAATAGTGTATTGATAGGTGTTTCTTTTGGTGGGATTATTGTTCAGGAAATGAGTAAATTTCTAACACTAAAAAAATTGATTGTAGTTTCGAGTGTTAAAAATAGTAGTGAATTACCCAAACGAATGAAAATCGCTAAAAGAACGAAAGCCTATAAATTGATTCCTACTCAATTGATAAGCAATGTTGAAGCTCTTGCTAAATATGCTTTTGGAGAAACGGCTTCAAAACGGGTAGAACTATATAAAAAATATTTATCAGTAAACGATAAACGTTATCTTGATTGGGCAATAGAGCAAATGGTATGCTGGAAACAAGATAGATCGTTACCTAACATCATTCATATTCATGGTGAAAAAGATGCTGTTTTTCCTATACAAAATATTAAAGACTGTATAATTGTAAAAGGAGGCACACATATTATGATCATTAATAAATATAAATGGTTTAACGAGAATCTTCCTAAACTCATTTTAAGTTAAAATAAAGATATTAAAGTATTTTTTTTATACATTTAAATAAAATTTGAAATATGAAACGAGCATGCTAAAAAGCTTATCACTCAAAGGAATGATTAATTGCGAACAGTCCCGATAATTATCGGGATGACCTTTGAAAAATAATAAATATAAACACATGAAAATTATTAAAAACATTTTGGCTTTCGTTGGTGTATTAAGTGTGTCTGGATTGTTGATTTTTGCTGTTCAAGATGCTCCAAGCGACGATAATTTAGAAAAGAAAATGATTAACGATTATAATGTTTATGCATTAAACATACCAGAAAATTTAGATTTTTCTGGTGAAGCAATGCCCTTAAATAATCCAGACATTTTAGAACGAATGGATCGAGAGCTGCTTGTAAATACGTATTGGCAATCTAATGGTTTGCTAATGTTTAAACGAGCCAACAAGTACTTTCCAGTAATTGAACCAATTCTTGCTAAAAACGGAATTCCAGACGATTTTAAATACCTTGCAGTTATTGAGAGCGGATTAACAAATGAGGTCTCACCAGCTAATGCAAGAGGGTTTTGGCAAATAATGAAGGCAACTGGAAAAGAAAATGGTTTGGAAATTAATACAAATGTTGACGAACGTTATCATCTGGAAAAAGCTACTGAAGCCGCCTGTAAATACCTGCTGGAAGCTAAAGAAAAATTCGGAACCTGGACGCTTGCGGCGGCAGCATACAATGCTGGAATAACTGGAATTTCTAGACGATTAAATAGTCAATCGGTTACTAATTATTACGATTTGCTTTTAGGCGAAGAAACAAGAAGATATATTTTTAGAATAGTTGCTCTAAAGGAAATATTAAATAACCCTGACAAATATGGCTTCAATTTTAGATATAAAGACCTTTACAATTCAATTCCTACATATACAGTTTCGGTTGATACTGTAGTTACCGATTTTATAGCGTTTTCAAAACAATTTGGAATTAATTATAAAATATTAAAATTGCATAACCCTTGGTTAAGAGAAGCACATCTTAATAATAAATCGAGAAAAGAATATTTGATAGAAATACCAAAAGATGGGTATTATTCAATTCCTTGATACAAACCTATAACTATTAACGACGGCTACGTCTATTTTGCCTTGAGGATGTTGGACTTCCATAATGTAGATTTGGCATTTGTGCCTTCTTCATTTGTTGTTTCATCATCTTAATCTGGTCAGTTAACATATTTCTCTTGTCAAGTTTTTGTGCTTCATACAGTAATTTGTTTGCTTCTTGTCTACGTCTTTTACTAAACGCAATTCCAGCTAAATTTAATTTTGCCATTGCCAGATCATGATCCATAGATAAACCTAAAGAAATAGCAGTTTTAAAATATTTTTCAGCTTCATTCATATTGGTTTGCGAAACCATAATTCCATTTAAATAGTTAAAATAGCCTTGTTGTTTGGTAGTTAAAGCACTATTTGGATTCTTAATTTTATCCAACCATTTTTTGGCATCTTCAAATTTTTGTTTTCTCAACTTTAAAAATGCAAGTAGAATAAATTCATTTTTAAAATAAAGAAATATAAATATTGTGGATAACAGAAGGTACATAATACCATTACCAACTAATCCTTCATAAAATTGATACCCAGCATAAGCAATAATTAAAATAGCAATAAAAAGTTTTATATTTTTGTTGTACATTTTTTTGTTTAATTAAGAGAATGCAAAGGTAGTAAAAACAATTCAAAATATTTTTAATTTTAGGTATGTCAAAGTAAAAACTCTTTGTATATTTGCCCGCAGTTTTGAGATATCTCTCAACTTTAAAAAAGAATATTAGTTTTTAAAAATATAAGACAATGCCAAAAAGAACGTTTCAACCGTCAAAAAGAAAAAGAAGAAATAAACACGGTTTTAGAGAAAGAATGGCTTCCGTAAATGGTAGAAAAGTTTTAGCTCGTAGAAGAGCAAAAGGAAGAAAAAAATTATCTGTGTCTTCAGAAACAAGACATAAAAAATAATGATTAACAATTGTTAATATATTAAAGGTGTTACTATACGTAACGCCTTTTTTTATACCTGTTTGATACCTATTTTTGAACAATTAAAAGCTACAAACACCAATGCCAAAAAGAAAAAACCTTAACTCTATTTTAATAATTGGATCTGGACCAATAATTATTGGACAAGCGTGTGAATTTGATTATTCTGGAACTCAAGCACTTCGTTCCTTACGCGAAGATGGAATTGAAACTGTTCTTATAAATTCTAATCCTGCAACAATAATGACAGATCCCTCAATGGCAGACCATGTTTATTTATTGCCATTAACAACTAAGTCTATTGTAGAAATACTTGAAGAACATCCTCAAATTGATGCTGTATTGCCAACAATGGGAGGGCAGACAGCTCTTAATTTATGTATTGAAGCCGATGAAAAAGGGATTTGGAAAGATTTTAATATAGAAATTATTGGTGTTGATATTGATGCCATTAATATAACAGAAGACAGAGAACAGTTTAAATGCTTGATGCATAAAATTGGGATTCCAATGGCACCTCAGGCAACAGCCACATCCTATTTAAAAGGTAAAGAAATTGCTCAAGAATTTGGATTTCCTTTAGTCATCAGAGCATCGTTTACACTTGGTGGTGCTGGAGCATCTTTTGTACACAATAAGGAAGAATATGACGAATTGTTAACTCGTGGTTTGGAAATATCTCCTATCCATGAGGTTATGATTGATAAAGCACTTATTGGCTGGAAAGAGTTTGAATTAGAATTGTTAAGAGATTCAAACGATAATGTTGTTATTATTTGTTCGATAGAGAATATGGATCCTATGGGAATTCATACAGGCGACTCCATAACTGTAGCTCCAGCGATGACTTTAAGTGATACAACATACCAGAGAATGCGAAATATGGCTATTAAAATGATGCGTAGTATTGGCGATTTTGCTGGAGGATGCAATGTACAATTTGCTGTAAGTCCCGACGAGAATGAAGATATTATTGCTATAGAAATTAATCCGCGTGTTTCTAGGTCTTCAGCATTAGCCAGTAAAGCTACAGGTTATCCTATTGCAAAAATTGCTGCAAAGTTAGCTATTGGATTTAATTTAGACGAACTACAAAATCAAATCACTAAATCTACTTCGGCATTGTTCGAACCAACATTAGACTATGTTATTGTAAAAATACCACGTTGGAACTTCGATAAATTTGAAGGAAGCGATAGAACTCTTGGGCTTCAAATGAAATCGGTTGGTGAAGTTATGGGAATTGGGCGTTCGTTTCAGGAAGCACTACATAAGGCAACACAATCTTTAGAAATTAATCGTAATGGTCTTGGAGCTGACGGAAAAGGATATAAAGACTACGATATAATAATTAGTAAACTTACCCATGCAAGTTGGGATCGCGTTTTTGTGATTTATGACGCTATTCAATTGGGAATTCCGTTGAGCAGAATTCATGAGATTACTAAAATTGATATGTGGTTCTTGAAACAATATGAAGAACTCTATCATTTAGAAAAAGAAATCTCAACTTATAATATAGATACTATAGAGCGTGATTTATTACTTGAAGCCAAGCAAAAAGGATATGGAGATCGGCAAATAGCCTATATGTTGGGCTGCCTGGAAAGTAAGGTGTACAAAAAACGTGAAGAATTAAATATTAATCGTGTTTACAAACTTGTTGACACTTGTGCTGCCGAGTTTAAGGCGAAAACTCCGTATTATTATTCTACATTCGAAAATGAATTGGAAACAGCAGATGGCAAACGTTTTGCAGATAATGAAAGTGTAGTTTCCGATAAGAAAAAAATTATCGTTTTGGGTTCGGGACCAAATAGAATTGGTCAAGGCATTGAATTTGATTATTGCTGTGTTCATGGTGTATTGGCTGCTGCTGAATGTGGCTATGAAACCATTATGATTAACTGTAACCCTGAAACCGTTTCAACCGATTTTGATACTGCAGATAAACTCTATTTTGAACCTGTGTTTTGGGAACATATTTACGATATAATCAAGCACGAAAAACCTGAAGGTGTGATTGTGCAACTTGGTGGGCAAACCGCTTTAAAACTGGCTGAAAAATTAGATCGATATGGAATTAAAATTATTGGTACAACTTACAAATCTTTGGATTTAGCCGAAGATAGAGGAAATTTTTCAACATTATTAAAGGAGCTTAATATTCCTTACCCAGAATTTGATATCGCTACATCTGCAGATGAGGCTATGATTATTTCAGATGTGTTAGGTTTTCCAATCCTTATTCGCCCTTCGTATGTACTAGGAGGACAAGGCATGAAAATTGTGATTAATAAAAAAGAATTAGAAGAACACGTCGTAGATTTACTTCGCAAAATGCCAGGAAATAGGTTACTGTTAGATCATTATCTCGATGGTGCTATAGAAGCGGAAGCAGATGCAATTTGCGATGGCGAAAACGTCTATATTATTGGTATTATGGAGCATATAGAGCCTTGCGGAATCCATTCGGGGGACAGTAACGCGACATTGCCACCATTTAATCTTGGAGATTTAGTCATGCAGCAAATTAAAGATCATACTAAAAAAATAGCATTGGCATTAAACACTGTTGGTTTAATTAATATACAATTTGCCATAAAAGATGAAATGGTTTATATTATAGAAGCCAATCCCAGAGCATCGCGAACAGTACCATTTATTTCTAAAGCCTATAAAGAGCCTTATGTAAATTATGCAACACAAGTTATGTTAGGCGAAAAGAAAGTAACCGATTTTAATTTTAATCCTCAATTAAAAGGGTACGCCATTAAGCAGCCAGTATTTTCTTTTAATAAATTTCCAAACGTAAACAAAAAACTGGGACCCGAAATGAAAAGTACTGGAGAAAGTATTTTGTTTATCGACAACTTAAAAGACGATCAGTTTTATGAACTGTACTCCAGACGTAAAATGTATTTGAGTAAGTAAATTTCCTTTTTTAACATTTTAGTATAGGTCATGTAACTTATTTTTTTGTAATTTTAAAACAAAAAAGTTATGAAACATCCTTTACTAAATTTCGATACTCAAGAGAATTACTATATGGATGTTACATGTGACCATTAAAAAACTATAAATATAGACACATGAAAACAAAATTACTTATTTTATTATGTTTCTCATTTTTTGACTTAAATGCTCAAACTACACATCAAATACAGTGGACTTTTGATATTAATAGTGATACCACACCTTTGCTAGCTGACCTAACAATAGAAGTTGGTGATACTGTAGAATGGATTTGGAATGATAATGTAGCGACTCATACAGTAACAAATAAGGCAGGAAGCACTGAAACTTTTGATAGTGGTTCTCTTTCTGGAATGCCAAATTCATTTAGCAAAACTTTTAATACTATTGGAACAAATGATTATCAATGTGATTTTCACCCTTTAACTATGTACGGAACAATAACTGTAACTGCTCCTTTGGGTATTGAAGATTTTTCTTTAAAGAGCTTTTTAATTAAACCAAACCCGTCTTCTCTAAATCTAAATATTGAGTTGCCAAATAATATAACCAATGCCAAAGTAGAAGTATTTGATGTATTGGGAAAACGAATTTATAATAATGAGATAACAACAACTCCTATAGATATTTCAAGTTGGAGTAGAGGCGTTTATTTAGTAAGAGTATCTACAAGCAACGCAACGCATACCAAGCGTTTTGTTAAACAATAATGCTATTTCTTTTTTAACTCGAATTTGAATGAAACTGTAATATCTTCAGAGATTTTACTCTTGACTATTTTTGGAATTTTAATGCCAAAATCGGAAGCATCAGCTGTAAATTTTCCAGAAATAGTGATGATATTTTCATTGATTGTAATATTTAAATTTAATCCTTCTAATTTTTTTGTTTTACCATGAAAGGTTAATACACCTGTTAATCTAAATGTTTTAACTTCAGAATTTAAACCATCTAAAGAAAAATCTATTATTTTTCCTTTAAAAGTTGCTTTTGTATATAGGTCGGATTCTGCATAGTTCTCATTAAAATGCTCTTCCATAAGCGCATTTTTAAACCGGAAACCTTTAATTAGCACTAAAGCGGCAAATTCGCCAGTTTCAGAATTAATAATAGCAGTAACAGAATTATTTATAGCTTTTACTTCTTCGAAAGAAGGGACTGATGCTTCAAATTCAACCGTTCCTGTTTTAGTTAAATATCTGTTTTGTGAAGTAATACTTAGGCTAACAAGTAGTAGTATTAAATAAGTTACTTTTTTCATCATTTGTATAATTTAAATAATTATAGCAATAATCTTACCAATTTAGAATCAATTAATTTTCTAATAATCCATCAGCTTCCCATTGTATTAATAAATCAATTAAATTTTGTGGTAACCTTGGACCTCCAAAAGGCATTGCACCACTTTCACCAGCTTGTTTAGAAATTCTATTTATTAAATTATTGTTTTCCACGCCATTTTTTACATTTTCGAATATTAGCAAAGGTATGTTTGCTCCATTTATTGGTGGTGATATATGGCAATTTAAACAATTATTGTCTATAATGATTTTTATATCAGCATTATAAGTAACTACCAGAGGCGGCTCAATAACATCAATTAAATCATCTTCACTTACATTTGTACAACTAAAGATAATTGAAACTGTAAAAACGAATAAAATAAAATTCTTCATAATAATTTGCTTTACTATTAGAAAACTCTGCTTAAATTAAATCCAAAATAAATATTTCCATCCGTCCAGTCACCAGTGCTTTGACCTAAAAACCCATTTGTATTCATAGGTTGCGCATTGGTAAAATGCATCTGAAACACGTGACCACCAGTTTCTAAATCCACGCCAATGGAAAATGGGTTTTTAAAAGGGGAATCGTTAGCTCTGTTTAAATGCCATCCATAATCCATATTTAACGACCAACGTTTAGTTAATTTATAACGTCCACCAAGCCCAAGCGCGAATTGTGAATTGTCTTGGCTATCTAGCATAACATAATTGTCATGGAAGAATGTTGGAGCTAATTCAAAAGAAAAATTTGTACTTACTTTTCTTGAAATTAGTACTTGTGCTACATAGCTTAAACGATGTTTTAATTCTAATTTTGGTAAATTGTCTTTTTCTAAAGCTGTATTTATTAATATTTCATTAAAACCAACTATAGTAAATGGAAATCCATTTTTTTGCTGTCTAATGAGTCTGTATTTGGCTGAAGCTTCATACGTTTTTTGGTAAGAACTACGTGAAATCCCAATATTAAAATTATCAGTTAGTCCGTAAACAAAATTCAATCGAGTTACTGCATTATCAAGCCCAAAAAAAGTGTCAAAACCATCCTCAATACTACCAAACCTATGAGAAACTATAAAAGTAAGTTCTTTTTTGGCTACTAGTTTTGTAGATTCAAAATTAACAATCTTTAATCCTTTAAATGCTGCAGTTGCATATTCTATTCCAACAGAGTCTGAATCAATTTCACTCAATAAATCGTCTTGTGAATATGTAAATATTGGAAAACAAAGTGTGATAATAAATATATATTTCATACCATATAGCTTTATTCTATTATTGTGCTTTGATCAATTTTAACCAGCTCAAGCAGGTCGTCATAACCAATACATCTTCCTTTAATTGTAATTGAATCTTTAGTAGTGAATAAGGTTGTTATCTTACTGCTAAATTGACAAAACACATTATTATTTAGGGTAATATCATTTTCGGTAATTTCAGTAATAACACCACTAATTTCAATAGTTTTATTGAGGTACTTTTTTTCTGCTTCTATTGATTTTTGTAAAAATTCTTTTGTTATTGAAGTTGAAGAGACAACAAATTCTGCCTGCTCTTTTTGGATATCTCTATGGTCTTGGTAGATGTATTTGTAACCTGCAAATGCCAACAGCATCAAAACCAATAAAACTATCAATTTGCGTTTCATTTATAAAGGGAACAATTTTATTCTAAATTACTAAATTTAATAATGATAATTTACTTTTAAAAAATAAATTATTACAATAATAGCATTGCAAAAACTAATTAATTAAGGTATTTTAGTCGATACGTTTAAACAAGTTCAATATATAGATTAAATGGAAACCACTTTGTTAGTTGTTATTCTAATTGTCATTATAGTTGCAGTTGTGATAATGATTTTTTTCTTCAATAAGAACAAAAATGATTCATCATCTAATGATTTATTGGTTCATCTTACCAACAATTTGAGTAATGATATAAAAGAAATACGAAAAGAAGTTAGTAGTAATTCTAAAGAAAGTAGGGTGGAAATTGAAGGTAAGCTCAAAGATATTAGCCTGAAAATAAATGAATTTCAGAAGTCTTCGAAAACAGATATGCAAAAACAATTTTCTGAATCGAACAAAGTAATAAAAGATGTAACCACTGAACTTGAAAAGATTAAAGGCACAAACGAGCAAGTGCTTAATTTTGCCAATCAAATGAAAACTCTGGAAAAAATCTTGGGAAATCAAAAGCAAAGAGGAATTCTTGGAGAGATTCAACTGGAAAATTTATTAGCAAACGTATTACCTCCCGAACTTTTTAAAATGCAATACAGTTTTAGCAATAGAGAAACCGTTGATGCTATTGTAAAAATAGGAGATTATATAATTCCGATAGACGCAAAATTTTCTTTGGACAATTATAATAAAATGATTGAAAGCGATGATAAAAGTGAAATAGAAATGCTCGAAAAGAGCTTTAAAGCTGATATTAAATCCAGAATTGATGAAACTGCGAAATATATACGACCAACCGAAAAAACGACTGATTATGCCTACATGTTTATTCCGGCAGATGGTTTGTATCAGGATTTATTGAACAGTCGAGTTGGTACGCTTCAAATAAATTCGAAAGATTTAGTTTCGTACGCATATACAAAAAAAGTGATGATAGTTTCGCCAATGAGTTTGTTTCCTATGCTTCAAATTACTGTAAAAGCCTTACATAATTTAAAGGTTGAAAAATCAATAGATGTTATTTTAAATAATGTAGAAAAATTATCAAACCATCTCAATGCTTATTCAGAATATCATAAAAAATTAGGGAATACAATTAAAACTACAGTAAATCATTATAACGCAACTTCTTCGGAATTCAGAAAAATTGACAAAGATATTTTGAAAATATCTGATGGGAAAAATCAAATTGATTTTGAAACAGAGTTGTTAGATAAGCCAAGTTTAGATGACTAAAATTAGTATGTAGTAGTCATATTACTATTTACACAAATAATAAAATCGGCTTTATTTTTATGTTCTTCCAGTAATTTATGCACATTTTCTTGAGATACGGTAGTAATTGTTGCGTATTTAATATTAGGTCGTTCTCTTTTTATATACCATAAAATACCTTCATAATAATTAGAATGAAACGAACCGTTAAAATGCAGTAAAGTATGATTGACCTTTAAATTTTTCAAAATAAAATAAGCCATTGTAGCATCTTTAGTCGCTTGTGCCATTACCAATTCCGGTGTTCCATGATCACCCATTAGTTTAAGTATGTTCTTATAAGTTTCTATTTCAGGATCAAATGGCATTGGTAAAGGAGCCATCCATTCCTTTTCTTTTGAAGGAAGAGAATCAAGAATACTAAACCCGTTTTTATGAACCATACTTGCATATCTTCGGGGAATATTTGTTGCAACAAATGTGAGTTTGTTTTTTTTAGCAAAATTAACCAATGGTGCATAATCGGTTTTATAATTCCTCCATAATCTTGCTAATGTATCCAGAGCTTTGGCATCTATTTTACCACTTAAATAATCATTTAAGGCTTCTTGGTTATCTGCTTCAAACATTTCAGCTCCTAAAATAAGTTGATTTGTATTATTTAAATCTGTTGTCACTTCATATTGTAACCAATGCGAAATAGGATTATTATGCGACTCTCCAAATAAAATAATGTCTTTTTTAGCAATGGTCTTTAGCATTTTTTTGTAAGATACTTTTTTCCCTTTAGCATTATAAATAACATGTGATTCTTTTTTTTGACTAAATGAACTTAATGTAAAAAGTATAAGAAAAACTGATAGTAGTAATTGTTTCATGTGTATAAATTTTATTTTTAACTGAACACATGCTGTTCGCTATTAATCATTTCTTTAGGTGATAAACTTTTTAGCACGCTCGTTTCATTTTTTAATTTTAAAGGTCTTGGTTGTCTTATTAAAAGTAATTAAATCTTTAGGAAATAGCGAATTAAAATTACCTTGTTTAATATGATTCTCTGGAGTGTCTATCAACACTTTTCCATCAGTCATAATAATCAATTTATCACATAATTGAATCGTTAAATCTATTTCGTGAGAAGAAAATAAAATGGTTTTTTTACTGTCTTTCGTCATTTTTTGTAGCAGTTTTAAAATAGATGTTTTATGATAGACATCAAGATGTGTAGTTGGCTCGTCTAAAATTATTAAATCGGTATCTTGTGCTAACGCTCTTGCTATCATTACCTTTTGTAATTGACCATCACTTAATTCGAAGCATCTCTTGTGTTTTAATTCTTCAATATTAGTTTGATTGATCGATTGATTTACAATATTAATATCGTTTTTGGTTAAATTACCAACCCAATTGGTATATGGTTGTCTGCCTAATGCAACGAGTTCAAAGACAGATAAATTTTTAGACACTATTTGTTCGGTTAATACCAGACTTAATGTTTTTGCTAATTCAGTAGAATTATATTGTGCTACATTTTTATTATGTACTAAAATAGTTCCATTTAAATCAGGTTGTACTTTGGAAAGTGTTCTTAATAGTGTAGATTTTCCGATACCATTAGCACCAATTAATCCGACTAATTCACCTTTAAATAATTCAATATTTATATTTGAAGCAACGATAGTTTGTGATTTTTTGGATTTGTAACCTATGGATAAGGCTTCGGTTTTTAGGATGATATGTTTAGACACTAATTTCACGAATTTTCACTAATTATTTTTTTTGTCACTAATTCACAAATCTATTTCTTCTTAATTTATTTATTGTCAAAATGCAACAAAACACAATTATTCGTGTATTCGTGGCATAAAATCCTAACTAAAAAATCATTTTCCGTTTTCTAACCAACAACCAAATTACTATTGGAGCACCAATTAAAGACGTAATCGCATTAATTGGCAAGGTATAATCGCTAGTTGGTAACTGTGCAATGCTATCGCAAATAAGCATTACTATGGCGCCAAAAATAAAAACAGCAGGTAATAATATTTTATGATTAGAGGTATTAAAAACCTGCCGTGTTATATGAGGAATTGCTAATCCAATAAAGGCGATTGGTCCAGCAAATGCTGTAATAGTTCCTGCTAACAAACTTGTAGCAATAATAATGATGAATCGGCTTTGCTTAATATTTACACCAAGACTTTTAGCATAATTTTCGCCAAGAAGTAAGGTGTTTAAGGATTTTAAAGAAATAATGCTAAATAGTATTCCAAAGCAATAAACTAATAGAAAGATTAAGAGTTCATTCCACGATAAATTACCTAGGCTTCCAAATCCCCAAAAAATATATTGTTGTAGTTGTTCGGCAGAGCTGAAGTAGGATAGGACACTCACAACTGCAGCCGTAATACTTCCAAACATTAAACCAATAATAAGTATTGCCATTGTATCTCTAACTTTTGCAGAAACCATTATTACAGCAAGAAGCACTAAAAAGCTACCTAAACTTGCTGCAATTACCAGACTCCATTTGGTAAGTAATAGTGTAGCAAAAAAACTTCCAAAAAGGGATGCTCCCATAATTACTAAAGCAACTCCTAAGCTTGCTCCCGAAGTTATACCAAGCACAAATGGTCCAGCTAATGGATTTCTAAAGAGGGTTTGCATTAACAATCCAGAAATGCCTAATCCAGAACCAACCAAAACAGCAGTAAATGCTTTTGGTAATCTATAGTTTTGAATAATATGTTGCCAAGCTTCATTTTCAATAGTGTTTCCTAATAAACTATTAAACACATCTTTTACAGGAATAGAAACCGAACCCAAACTAATATTTGCAAAAAAGCATACTATTAATATAATTGTTAAAATTAGAAAAGAAAATCTGTATGTGTTTGTAGAATACAATTACTTTAAAGGTTTAAAAAAGAAAAGTACGTAATCTGGAAGTAATTCAGGATGGCATATTTTAATAATATCTTTGAGTACTAAATCTGGTCGTGCCATACCCAATTCGTAATACAAAACGCCACCTGTTTTCCCTGTTGTGTTTGAAAATGTATATATGTTTTTGGTCGTATAAGCATCAAATTTTGTGTAATGTTCATTGGCTTTTTTAAGTGCTTCCAAACTTGTATAATAAGAAGGGCTCAACCAAATATCTGCCTCTCTCGCTTTGTCAAAAACAGCTTCAAAACTCAAAGCTAAACTACCTTTTCCAGATGTTTCTTGCCATAAATAATTTACATTGGCATCTTTTAAAAATTGCGCTTCTGTACTTGTTCCGTTAGGTAAATACCAAATATCTTTGTGCATCGCTCCACTTAAAACGGTTGGTTGCTTGTTTGCGTTTTTTGCTAATAGTTTTGCATTTAGATAATCGTTTTCAATTTTATTAAAAATGGAGTCAGCTTCCTTTTCTTTGTTGAGCAAAACACCAAAAAATTTAATCCATTCAGCTTTTGCAAGTGGAGAATCTTCTAGCCAATCCCCATTATAAATTACGGGAATATTAGCTTTCCTAATAACTTCTAAAGATTTATTTGAACCATCAACACCAAAAGCAATAACAATATCAGGTTTTAATTCTAATAAAACTTCGGTATTAATACCTTCGTTTTTACCAAGTTCCTTAACAAAACCTGCATCAATACGCTGTCTGGTTTTTTCAGACGAAACATAGTCGGTTCCAGGAAATCCAACTAAAGTTTGTTCAACACCAAGTAGTTCTAAAGCTGAAATATGAGTTGTTGAAGTAACGACAATCCTTTTTGGGATATAAAAACCAGCTTCTAAATGTTTAGGCAGAATGCCAGTATATGCAATGGTTGAATCTAAAAGTTCATAAATTAAATGTTCTTGTGAGTCTTTCCATGAGCTTTTAATAGTGATAATATACTTATCATAAGAACCTTCAATTGTTAAACCTTTTGAGTATTTAAAAACTATATCTTTCTTTAATGATTGATATTCAATTATAGGTGTAATAAAAGTTTCGCTCTTTTTACTTTTGGGTTCGTTTTTACATGAAAGTATAATAATTAATATTATAAAAGGTACTATTTTTTTCAAAATCTCTATTTTAATAATTCAAAAATAAGATTATTTACTTTTCAATGAAATTAAAAAGCAAATTGTTTATTTTCGCAATGAATTTTGGTTTGACAATGTCGTTAAAAGAATTTTAGGATACTATTATGAGATCCCGACACAAGTTCGGGACGACAGCGTCGATTAAAAGGGAATCAGGTGCAACGATTTACGATTTTAGATTTACGATTTTTAATAATTCGTAATTCGTTAATTCCTGAACTGTTCCCGCAACTGTAAGTTTATGCCAAATTTATTTTGGCACCTCATTATTTTGAGTTGTTATTTACTTCGTACCACTGATTATTTCGGGAAGGTGAAATAACAAAAAACAAGTCAGGAGACCTGCCATTTTCAACAAAAAATAAGTCAAACTTTCGGGATAAAAGTTTACGTATGATAATCCATGCGATTCTCGATTAATTAAATTAAAATGAACACAAAAACAACCGTTTTAGGTATGCTATGTTTTTGTATATCTACATTTGCGTTTGCGCAACAGCTCCCGATAGCCATCGGGATCGATTCCACTCAATCCCGATGGCTATCGGGAGAGCAATTAGATGAAGTTGTAATTACGGACTCTAAATTTAAGTTAAAACGAGAAAACTCGGGAAAAGTGATTACTAAAATCACTCAAAATGAGTTGCAACATTTACAAGGAGAAACAATAGCCCAGATTATTAACGCAACAGTTGGGATAGAAATTAACGGAACAAAGAGTAATGCTGCTCAAAATTTAAGTTATTTTATTCGTGGAGGACGTAACAGACAAGTTTTAATTTTAATTGATGGAATTGCTGTAACTGATGCTTCGCGAATTGCAAACGATTACGATTTGCGTTTACTTAATGCTGACCAAGTAGAAAGTATAGAAATTCTTAAAGGTGCATCGAGCGCTCTTTATGGTTCGGGAGCTGCAACTGCTGTGATAAATATTGAGCTGAAAGAGGCTTCTGAAAAAGCCATTTATGCTAATTTTAGAAGCGTTTTGGGAAGTAATCAATCTCAAAATGATAATAATTATTCAATACAAAGCTTTATGAATAGTGTTTCTGTAAACGGAACATTAAATAGATTTAGCTATTTGTCAAGTTTTGGGCATCAATTCACCGATGGGTTGTCTGCTATTTCTAACGGAACAGAAGCAGATGTTTTTAGTTCTATAAACGGAAATTTAAAAATTGGTTACCGATTTTCGGAAGCATTTAAAACAACTGTTTACACAAGTTTTGACAAAATTAAAGCCGATTTTGATGATGGGTTTGCTTTTGCTGATGCTGATAATGTTTTAGAAACAGATCAGTTTCGTTTAGGGATTTCTTCAGAATATAAATATAATAATGGAAGCATTATTGTAAACGCAGCATATAATAATGTAGAGCGCGAGATAGCATCCAGTTTTCCATCACAATTTAATTCTGAAAGTTTTATAGCTGATGTATTTAACAGATATAATTTTAACAATAGATTTTATACAGTTTTAGGTGTTAATGTTCAAGACAATAAGATGGAGAGTTTTTCAATTCCGTTTGGAGGAACTGATTTTGAACAAAGTATAAATCCAGAGAATGCTTCGTTCACTATTATTGATCCTTATGCTAATGTAGTTTGTATTTCAGATTTTGGTTTAAATATTAATACAGGAATTCGGTTAAACAATCATAGTGAATATGGTTCGCATTTGGTATATAGTATAAACCCTTCATTTAAAAAAGATGTCAGTTTTGGTTATATTAAAGGCTTGGCGAGTTATAGTACAGCATATATTACACCTTCGTTGTTTCAATTGTTTGAGACTTCTTTTGGAAATTCCGATTTACAGCCTGAAGAAAATGCAACCCTTGAAATAGGAGCAGAGTTAAATATTAAAAACAAAGCAATGTTCAATGTGGTTTATTTTAACCGAACAGAAACCAATTTTATCGATTTTATCGACTTGGGAAACTTTGTGTTTCAGTACAATAATATTGATGAATCTTTTACTGCAAGCGGAATAGAATTTACAGGAAATTATAAGTTGAATAGAGATTTGAAAATATCTGCCAATGCAACATATACTAAAGTTGAAGACAATTTAAAGCTACGCATTCCGAAGCTGAAAGTAAATGCAAAATTAGATTATCAATTGTTTGAAACTACATTTATGAGCTTGTCTTACCAATATAATGACGATAGAGAAGATGCGTTTTTTAACAGTACAACGTTTGAAAGTGAAACTGTAAACTTAAAAAGTTATAATTTGTTAGACTTTTATGTGAGTCATAAGATTATAAATGATAAGCTGATGCTTTTTGTAAATCTCACAAATATTTTTAATGCAGATTACCAGGAATTGTTTGGTTATACCACAAAAGGTAGAAATGTGAATCTTGGGTTTAATCTAAAGTTTTAGGATTTTTTATGTGTTTTAAAGACCTCACAGCTTTAAGTTATAACGGGCTTCTAGCAAAGTTGAAAAACCTGTGAGGTCTTAATTTTATTGATTTGAATCTAACTTTTTATTAGTTTTTATTAAAAATTTATTGTCAATAATCATACCTCCTTTTTCAAATGGTAAAAAGTCGTTGCTATCTCCAATTAGTTTAAGCTCTTGGAAAATAGGGTAGGTGCTTCTTCCAGAACCTAGTATGTTTACCAATGCTGCTGCTAATAATGGCTCATTTACATCTCCTAAAACACCATAATTAAAAGGACTCTCATTCAATTCTATTGTTGGTACTAAACCAGTAGATGGCACAGCTTCATTATTTTTATTAAAACCATTTGCAACAAGTGGTTGCATTGCATAGGTATGGTTAGGGTTTGCACCTTCTCTTCTCAAATTTGGTGAATCATAAATAGTTATAGAAGCTTGTGTTTTACCAGTTGTAGTAGTCCCTATTTGTACTACATCAATATAAGGACTTAATCCATTTATTAAACCTTCACTTGCAGATGCAGATCTACTAGTTGTTAATACATACACCTTATTAAGGTATAAACTATTAATAGAATTACCATTGCTAATACTATTTGTGAAGTCAAATATTGTGTTATTAACTTGTAAATCATTATTATAAATAAGCTTTGTAAAAACTTGTCCAATAAATTGACCAGTAATCATACTTGCTAAAAAAGTTTCTGTATCTATACGACCACCAGGATTGTAACGAAGGTCTAAAACTAGATGTTGCACATTATTTGATACAAATTCCCCAAAGGCATTATTTAATTCCGTTTCAAAATTTGGAGTAAAACCGTTATACATTAAATACCCTACATTTTCTCCACCAACATTAATAACTTCAGTTCTAAAAACAGGGTTTTCAGTATATGGTTCTTTACTTATGGTCACGTTTTCTGTTTCTGGATCAATCGTATCATCGGTGGTTTCAGGAGTACCATTATCATTATATACTCCAAGATTTAATGTATAAGTATCTTGATTTAAAAGATTAGACAAGTTGTTTTCAGTAAGAGGAATACCATCAATGGCATAAAAAATATCACCTCGTTTTAAATTATTATTGTCTGCTTCACTATTTGGAAGAATTAAACGAACTACTCCAAAAACATCAGTTGTACTATTTGGAGCAAAAAATAAGCTAAACTCCATGCCGTTGGTTTTAAAAATACCGCTAAATAATTGCTCTAAAGCAATATAATCATCTACTATCCAGCTAAATCTATCAACAACCTCTCTTTGGTAAATGAGACTTTCAAATAAATCTTCGGGAGTAGAAAAACCATTTAAATAATTGGCATATTCTTGATTTGAAGAAAATCGGTCGTTAGCTAAATTTGGAATTTCATCTTTATATAGATAGACTACATTCATACCTTTCCAAACAAAATCATTGATTTCGCTTGCAAGAATAAGATTATCATCTCTATCGTCATTAAAGCAACTTATGGTAAGTCCTAGTAACAAAATTACTAGAAACACATTTAGGGTAATTTTTTTCATAGCTTAAATTTCTCTTTTAAAACTCTAAAGTTAGTTACATTATTGCAGAATAAAAAAAATAATTATTCTTCTAAATATTTTCATTTGGAAATCTTTGAAATTGTCACTTTCGCATAGGATAGAATTTATTTGTGTGGAATAGAACTATTCTTTATTTTACTTTGAGTAAAATAATTTTATATTGTTGTAACAAAATAAAGAGTACATCGTCGTAATAACAAATAGCAAAACTATTTATTCCTTTTTAAGTTTTCCATTTAGGGGGGATTGAAGATTAGACGAAGTCAAATATTTTTATATGACAAAGTCAAATATCTTCAGATAATGGAGAATTAACCAACCAAAAAATGACAGAGTCGGAGTTTTTAAACATTGTATTGCCTTTTAAAGATAAGGTATTTCGTTTAGCAAAACGATTATTGGTATCGAATGAAGAAGCCGAAGACGCAACACAGGAGATATTACTTAAACTTTGGAATAAAAAAGAGCTTATACAAGATTACAAAAATGTAGAAGCATTTTCCATGACGATGACAAAGAATTTTTGCCTTGATAAATTGAAATCAAAACATGCACAAAATTTAAAAATTGTACATAGCAATTATCAGGATAATAATGCATCGTTACAGAAACAGGTAGAATTAAATGACAGTTTAAATTGGGTTTCTAAAATAATGGAAGAGTTACCAGAGCAACAAAAAATAATAATACAATTAAGAGATATTGAACAATACGACTTTAATGAAATTTCTGAAATGTTGGATATGAACGAAACAGCCATTAGAGTAGCCTTATCAAGAGGACGTAAAACAATAAGAGAAAAATTAACTAAAACCCATAGTTATGGTATTAGATAAGATTGAACAATTATTAAAAAAGTACGACAACGGAGAAACTTCTTTACAGGAAGAGCAGCAGTTAAAACACTATTTTACACAAGAAACTGTAGCGCCACATTTGGAAGTATACAAATCTATGTTTCAGTATTTTTTGCAAACCCAGCAAGAACAGTTTACTAAAGACGTTCCATTAAAACCTAGAAAAACATTTACATTGTACAAATGGATTTCGGTCGCAGCAGTAGCAGTTATAATGCTTGGAGTTTATACACAAGTAGGTAATTCCAGATCATTTAGTGATTTATCTGACGAAGAGTTGTATGCTTACAATCAGACGAAGAAAGTATTTAATCTCGTATCCTCAAAACTTAATCAAGGTAGCGAAAATATGAATGCACTAAATTTGGTGTCTTCAAATTTTACCAAAGGTGCAGAGAGTATAGTTTACATCAGCGAATTTTCAAAAACAACAAATAAATTTTTAAAAACGAATAATAAATAATTAAAAAAGTATCATGAAAAAAGTAATTTTAGTATTAGCAATTGTAATAGTTCCTTTAATGTCTTTAGGACAGGGCTTATTCGATAAGTATGAAGACATGGATGGTGTATCATCATTTGTGGTAAACCAAAAAATGTTTTCGATGTTGGCAAGCATCAATGTGGATTTTGACGATCCAGAAGCTGAAGCAATGATGGAAGCGATTAAAAAAATTAAAAGCATAAAAGTGCTGACTACTGGAAACGATAAAACGTCTGCTAGTATGAAAGCTGATGTTGAGAAGTATGTAAGAAACTCGAATTTAGAGGAATTGATGCGATTTAAAGATGGAAATCAAACCGTTAAGTTTTATGTAAGAGAAGGCACAAGCGAGAATTATGTAAAAGAGTTACTAATGTTTGTTACTGGCTTAAAAGAATTAACAAAAGGACGGGATATTACTATTAATGGCGAGAAACGTGAAATAGAGACCGTAATAGTTTCAATAGTTGGAGATATTGATCTTAGAGAAATTTCTAAACTTACCAGCAGCATGAATATTCCTGGAGGAAAGCACTTAAAAAAAGCAGGAGACAAAAATTAAGAAAGTAAAAAGTATCAAAATGAATACATTAATCAAGAATAGTATAATGTTACTCTTTGTAGTTGTGGTTTTAACAAGCTGCAACTATGAAGAGACCTTACAAGGTTACTATGTTAATAATCAAGAGGCTCCAAATTTTATTTCAATAGACATACCTACAAGTTTTGTTAATATTGATAAAGCTACGTTGAGCAAAGAACAAAAAGAAGCTTACGAGTCTATAGACAAACTTAATATGTTAGGCTATATGTTAACCGATGATAATGTAGAAGAATACAAAACCGAATTAGTTAAAGTTCAAAACATTTTAAAAGATGAAAAATATGAAGAGCTTTTTAGAGCTGGAAATTCTTCTGTTGGTAAAATTGTAGTAAAATACATAGGAACAGATACTTCTATTGATGAGTTAATTATTTTTGGATCTGCAAACGGAAAAGGCTTTGCTATTATTAGAGTTTTAGGAAATAATATGGAACCTGCTAAACTAATGTTGTTAGGAGATGTTATAAAAAATGCAAGTCCGGATGAAACCAATGTTAAAGATTTTATGGATTTCTTTCAGTTGGGAAAATAATTTTTTTTCAATAATCCATATTGAATTCTATAGATGTTAGTGAGAAAAATCTGCTTATCATAGCAGATTTTTTTTGTTTTTACCTTTCGTTTTTACAAGAATTATATTTACTACGATTCCTAAAAAAATTACAAGCAAAATTATTTTAACCACAAAATAGTCCAGAATATCGAGCATTCCACTTATAAAAAAGAATAGCGTAAACACTCCTGTTGCGATTAAAGTTATTTTGTCATTCATTAAACTCCTGTATAGTTACTTGGCGAAATAGTTTTGAGTTCGGTTTTTATTGCATCACTCACTTCTAAAGTATCAATAAAGTTAGAAATTGATGTTTGTGTTATTGCTTCATTGGTTCTTGTTAAACCCTTTAAGGCTTCATAAGGATTAGGATAACCTTCACGACGCAAAATGGTTTGAATTGCTTCAGCAACCACAGCCCAATTTTTATCTAAATCTTCAGCAATTTTCGCCTTATTCAGCACTAATTTATTAAGTCCTTTTAAAGTAGATTTAAAACCTATTAGGGTATGTGCAAAAGGCACACCAACATTTCGTAGTACTGTACTGTCGGTTAAATCGCGTTGCAAACGAGACACAGGAAGTTTTGCTGAAAGGTGCTCAAAAATAGCATTGGCAAAACCCAAATTACCTTCAGAATTTTCAAAGTCAATAGGATTTACTTTATGTGGCATTGCAGAACTTCCAACCTCACCTTCCTTGATTTTTTGTTTAAAATATTCCATAGACACATAAGTCCATATATCTCTGTTTAAATCTATGATTATTGTATTGATGCGTTTTAGGCAATCAAACAAAGCTGCCAGATGGTCGTAATGTTCTATTTGTGTTGTGGGATACGAATGGTGTAATCCTAATTTTTCTTGTACAAAACGAGACCCAAATGCTTTCCAGTCTATATTAGGATAGGCTACATGATGCGCATTAAAATTACCAGTAGCGCCTCCAAATTTCGCTGCATTAGGTATATCCTTTAGCACATTGAATTGCGCTTTAAGGCGAACAACAAAAACGTCAATTTCTTTGCCAAGTCGTGTAGGAGAAGCTGGTTGACCATGTGTTCTTGCCAGCATTGGAATAGCCGCCCACTCGGTTGATAGTTCTTCCAATTTTTCAACAACAGAAAAATATTCAGGAACATAAACATCATTTATTGCCTCCTTAATACTTAACGGAATGGCAGTATTGTTGATGTCTTGTGAAGTTAATCCAAAATGAATAAACTCTTTGTACTTATTCAGGTTTAGTGTGTCAAATTTTTCTTTAATAAAATATTCAACGGCTTTAACATCATGGTTTGTAACGTTTTCTATTTTTTTTATTTTTAAAGCATCACCAGTAGAAAAATTCTTATAAATCGCTCTTAAATCATCAAAAAGGGAAGTGTTAAAGTCTGTAAGTTGAGGTAGCGAAATTTCACAAAGAGCAATAAAATATTCAATTTCTACTTTGACACGATATTTAATTAATGCTTCTTCTGAAAAATATGTAGCTAATGCTTCTACTTTGTTTCGGTAACGACCATCGATAGGCGAAATAGTATTAAGTGTTGACAAAGACATAGGTTGTTGTTGTTTTTAAGAAGTTGCAAAGATAAGTATTTGATTTATGATTTACGATTTATGATTTACGAATATTTATTCAGTTTGAGAAGTATATGTCTGGCTCTTGCTTTAAAAGCAGCACTATTGTATTGAAACCCATGTTCTAAAATTACGATTAGTTCTGGACGAACCCATTTGTTGTCCTGTCCTAATAAGTATAAAGTGTTCATTGCAAATACCTTTACTGCGACTTTTTGATTCGTAATCATCCAATCAAAACAGGTTTCGATAATACGTTCTTGGTAAATTGGTGTCAATGTATTTTTTATAGTATTTTCTTGCTTAGAATAATATGCTTTAACTAAAAATTCGTAAATTTTTTGCAACAGGTCTAATGGCAGAATCTAAATGTACTTTGCTAATGTTTGCTGTAAACTTATCTAAATAAGGAATAATAAACTCTAAAACCCAAGCGGCTTTACAAGACACTTTATCATCTACCTTAAATAAAACATCTATGAGTATTGGCATTAAACGAATATCGTTTAAGATCATTTCGGCATTTTTTATTCTGCTTTCTCGTGAACTGTTCACAAAAGATAAATGTTTGTATAATTCTTCAGAAGTCATAGATATTTTTATAAATTTAGAATTCTAAAAATAGGTAAAAATGAAGATTATAAAAAAGATATTATTCCTATTATTAATGGTATTTATTATTGCTCAATTTTTCAGCCCAAAAAATAACGAAGGCAATATTGATGATATTGCAGTTTTTTTTGAAGATACCAATCCGCCAGAAAACGTAAAACTTATTTTAAAAGAAAGTTGTTTTAATTGTCATAGTAATTTTACAAAATATCCTTGGTATTATAACATTACACCAGTTAATTATTGGATGGCAGACCATATAAGGCATGCAAAAGGAGAATTAAATTTTTCAGAATGGAACGACTATTCTATAAAAAATAAAGACCATAAATTAGACGAATTGATTGAAATGGTTGGTGACAGAGAAATGCCTTTCCCATCCTACACTTGGATGCATAGAGATGCGATTCTTACCGATGCGCAGATTGAAGATGTTATTTCGTGGACAAAAAAAGTACGAGCTAAATATAGTTTAGAACTAAAATCGGAATAAGAAATGTACAGTATTCGGTTTTCTCAAGGTAGTAATTCTTTCCCTTTGGGAAAGATGTCCGAAGGACAGAAAGGGATTTTATGTATAAAAATTTGTTAATCATTGGTTTTGTTTGGCCAGAGCCCCAAAGTTCTGCGGCTGGAAGCAGGATGATGCAATTAATTAATGTATTCCAATCACACAACTACAACATAACATTTGCAAGTTCTTGTTCTAAAAGCGATAATGCTTTCGATTTAGGACGTATTGGTATTCCTCAAATAAACATTGAGTTAAATAATTCCAGTTTCGATGATTTTATAAAAAAGTTGAATCCATCAATTGTGTTGTTCGACCGTTTTATGATGGAAGAACAGTTTGGTTGGCGCGTTGCTGAACATTGCCCAAATGCGTTACGACTTTTAGATACCGAAGATTTACATTGCTTACGAAAAGGAAGGCATCAGGCTTTTAAAGATAACAAACCGTTTAATGATGCATATTTATTTAATGAAACCGCAAAACGAGAAATCGCAAGTATTTACAGATGCGATTTGAGTTTGATTATTTCGGAAGCCGAAATGGAAATACTTCAACGTAAATTTAAAGTAGATAAATCATTACTACATTATTTACCCTTTATGCTACAAGTAATTTCTTCAGAAACCATAAATAAGGTTCCCAAATTTAAAGAACGACAACATTTTATTAGCATTGGAAACTTTTTACACGAGCCTAATTATAACTCGGTGTTGTACTTAAAAGAAACCATTTGGCCGCTAATACAACAACAATTACCAAAAGTGGAACTGCATGTTTATGGCGCTTATGCTTCGCAGAAAGTAAATCAACTTCACAATAAAAAAGAAGGCTTTTTAATTAAAGGTTTTGCAGTAGATGTAAACCAAGTGATGCAAAATGCTAAAGTATGTTTAGCTCCTTTACAGTTTGGCGCAGGACTAAAAGGTAAACTGATTGATGCCATGCAAAACGGAACACCTTGTGTAACCACAACTATTGGAGCCGAAGGTATGTTTGGAGACATGGAAGTTAACGGATTTATTGAAGACAATCCAGAACAATTTGCAGACAAAGCGGTTGAGTTATATACTAACAAAACACTTTGGCAAGAGAAACAACTAAACGGTTTTAAAGTTGTTAATGAGCGATTTAATAAAAAACATTTTCAAAGTAAATTTTTTGAAGTATTAGAAGAAACGATTCAACAACTCTACAGCAAGCGACTCAACAATTTTACAGGGCAAATGTTACAGCATCATACCCTACAAAGTACAAAGTATATGTCTCGTTGGATTGAAGAGAAGAATAAAACAGATTAACTATTAAAGAATCTAAGTTATTAAATAGACCAAGCAATGAACGTACTATTTTAAATCTTACTCAAGACGAGTTAGCAAAACGTATTGGAGTTTCACGTCAAACTATAAACTCTATTGAAGCCAATAGATATGTGCCACCTACAGTTTTGGCTTTAAAATTGTCTGAACTGTTTAATAAACCGGTTAACGATTTTTTTAAACTTGGAGATAATGATTAAGCTAAATATAATCTTGCTGGTAGTTAAATTTATACTTTATCTTTTGTCAATATTGCTATAAAATCTTGCATTCCAGAAGTTGCAGATTTAGAGATAACCGTAATTTGATTGTTATTATCCAAAGCAGGTTTAGGGTCGATATAATAAATTTTAGTTTCTGGATTTACATATTGCATCAAACTTGCTGCTGGAGACACTTGCATAGAAGTGCCAATAATAAGCAAAATATCAGCAGTTTCACATATCGAAATTGCTTTTGGTATCAATGGTACGTCTTCACCAAACCACACAATATCAGGACGTAATTGGTAGCCTTTTGAGCAGTAATCGCCAAGTACTAAATCGGTTTTCCAGTCTTGCACATCAAACTCGTTATAAGTGCTTCGTACTTTAAATAACTCACCATGTAAATGAATCACGTTTGCACTACCGGCACGTTCGTGTAAATCATCTACATTTTGAGTTACGATTGTAACTTTATAATTAACTTCTAAAGCAACTAAATCAAAATGTGCCTGATTAGGTTTTACTTTTAATAATTGCCTTCTGCGTTGGTTGTAAAACTCTAAAACCAGTTTAGGATTTGTAGCAAAACCTTCAGGTGAAGCGACTTCCATAACATCATGACCTTCCCACAAACCATCGGCATCTCTAAAGGTTTTTAGTCCACTTTCGGCACTCATTCCTGCGCCTGTAAGAACAACGATATGCTTCATTTATAAAATTAAAAATCTATTTCAGTCAACCGTAAAATTATCGATAATTTTTTTTTGTATTTTTAAAGAATCACTTCAAGGCAAATAAATATTTAATAAATGTACTGTATTAAACATTTATATCATATAAACACTTCGAAAGAAGAGGTTTTTAAAGCCCTTACTACTATTAAAGGATTGTCGCAATGGTGGACTGAACAAACTTCTGGTAATCCAACTCAGGATGGTATTATCGAGTTTCGTTTTGGGGAAGTACATTTTTTTAAAATGGAGGTTGAAACCTTAATTGAAAACAAAGCTGTACAATGGAAATGTATTGACGGTCCTGATGATTGGATCAATACTATTATAACTTTTGAGTTAGACACAAACGAAAATAAAACCAGGCTGCGTTTTAAACACAATAATTGGCCTACTGATAGTGATTTCTTTGCACATTGTTCGTTCAGCTGGGAGGGATATTTAGAAAGTTTAAGACTATTACTTGAAAAGGAAAAAGGACAGCCTTTTAAAACTTAATAACTAAATTATGAAACATAATATGGTAGGTTGGTTCGAAATTCCTGTAACCAACATAGAAAGAGCAAAAACGTTTTACGATACCGTTTTTGGTGTCGAGATTAATATACAAGATTTTGGAGGCACTTTAATGGGTTGGTTTCCATTTGCTGAAGGAAAATTGGGAGCATCAGGTTCTTTAATTCAAAATGATGCTTATATACCTAGTGATAACAAAGGTGTGCTCATTTATTTTTCTTCTGAAGATATCAATACTGAAATTAATAGAGTAGAGGCAGCTGGTGGAAAAATTGTAAAAGCAAAAACACAAATCTCGGAAGATATAGGTTATATGGCACTTTTTATAGATTCTGAAGGAAACAGAATAGCCTTACACTCTCGAGCTTAAAACTATAATCGTCTTTTGCGAGAGCGACTTAACACTTTGTACTCTTCATAGCATTCGCTAATGGCATCGAGTATTTGCAAGTCGTTTGCAGTACGAATAAAATCGGCCGAATAATTACACTCACTTACAATAAGGTCTAAATCCACACGGTTTACTTGCAGTAGCACTAACAGTGTTTCACGATCGAATCTTGTAGATAACATGTTTCTAATTTGATCATCCTCTTTCATTTTTCGTAGTTTTCTCATTTCGTTCGGTACTTTTCCAAACATATTATGCAAAAAATCGAGAGGATTAAAAATAGCACCTATCACTTTAGTTACAGCACCCGGAGAACGATGTCCACCTTCTAATCCTGCATTTGGTAATCCCGATATACTGTAACGTATATTTTTTGTAATCGGAACTTGTTTTATATCAATTTCAAGATAGCCGGTTAATTTCAATTGTGTTACAACTACCTTTTCTAAAGCTAATGCCAATTCGGTCATTTCGATAGTTGTCGAGTTTGCAAATTTTAACCAATCACTGGTAACTCTAATTTTTAAAGATTTATAGCCTAAATAAGATAAATGAAGCGTATCATTAACTTTAGCTTTAATCTCAAACTCGCCTTTACTGTTTGTAGCAGTACCAATAACCTGACTGAGGTTAACAATATTAACGTTTTCTAAAGGTGAGAGTCTTCCAGCTCTTACTATTTTACCTTTAACCGAACCTTGTTCTTGTGCAATGCCAATAACAGATGCAAAGATAAAAGTGAATAATAAAAGCAGTTTCTTCATAAAGAGTATTTATATGATAAAAGTAATAAACAAAACGAATAAAAATTATTTTGAATATAATTTTGACTAAAAATTAACAATTTTATTATCGTCTGCTTCTCCTTGGTCTTGACGAACCTGAAAAACTCGGACTTGAATCGAAATTGGAACGTCTTGAACGTGATGCATTAGTATTGCCTCTGCGCTCACTTCTATTTCCGGAACTGTGTCTTGAATCAGTACGTCTTCTTCCGCTTCTTTTATCATCTCGTCTTCCACTTCTTCTATCATCATAACGGCCTCCTCTTCCTCTACCACGATTTCTATTACGCCCTTTGTCTTCTGAAACTTCAACATTTACAAAACGACCATTTTCTTTAAAGTCTGTAAAGAATTCTAATACTTTTTGCTTGATACCAGTTTCAGTATTAAAAAATGAAAAGCTATCTTTTACATCTACTTTAAAAACATCGTCCTTTCCAAGTTCCAGCCTATCACGTAAAAAGTCTTTTAAACTCATCCAGTCGTAACCGTCTTTATGTCCAATGTTTATAAAGTAACGTGTAGAATTATCATTACTGCCTCCATCGCGTTCACTACTGTGGTGTGCTTCGGCATTCAAATCTTTAGACTTGTCGTAATAGTTAAAGAAACGAGTAAATTCTACCGAAAAAAACTTTTTTATCAATGCTTCTTTTGAATCGTTTTCAAACAAAGCGTTAATTTCATCTAAATATTTATCAATTTCATGGTTTACCTCTGTATTGTGAATTTTATTTGCAAGCGACATGAGCTGTACTTCGCAAATTTGCATTCCATCAGGAATTTCTTTTTTCGTGAATTGTTTCTTAATAATACGTTCAATACTTTTTATTTTACGCAATTCACTTTTAGAAACAATTACCATGGACACTCCGGTTTTCCCAGCACGACCTGTACGACCACTTCGGTGCGTGTATATTTCAGGTTCATCAGGTAATTGGTAATTAATAACGTGTGTAATATTTTCAACATCAATACCACGAGCAGCAACATCTGTAGCTACAAGCATTTGTATTTGTTTGTTTCTGAAGGATTTCATTACCAAATCCCGCTGATTCTGGCTTAAATCGCCATGCAGGGCACCAGCATTATAACCGTCTTCAATTAATTTTTCGGCAACCTTTTGAGTATCTCGCTTTGTTCTACAGAAAATAACCGAAAATATATCTGGATTTGCATCAGCCAAACGCTTTAGTGCTAAATATCTGTCTCTGGCATTTACCAAATAGAACTCATGTGAAACACTATCGGTACCTTGATTTTTGGTGCCAATAGTAATTTCAACAGGATTGTCCATAAACTTTTTTGCAATTGTAGATACTTCCCTTGGCATGGTTGCCGAAAACAACCATGTACTTTTATCTAGTGGAGTATGCGATAAGATATCTGTGATGTCTTCATAAAATCCCATGTTCAACATTTCATCGGCTTCATCGAGAACAGCATATTCTATTTTTGAAATATTGACGAGTTTGCGACTAATCATATCTTTCATTCGTCCGGGAGTAGCCACTATAATTTGCGTACCCCGTTTTACCTGTTTCGCCTGGTCTGTGATACTTGCACCACCATAAATGGCAGTGACGTTTAATCCTTTGAGGTATTTGCCGTAAGTTTTAATATCGTTGGTTATTTGTAAGCAAAGTTCACGAGTAGGCGATAAAATAAGTCCTTGAGTGGTACGACTTTCTATATTTATTTTTTGAAGCATCGGAAATCCAAACGCAGCTGTTTTGCCTGTTCCGGTTTGTGCTAAAGCCACAAGGTCTGTGTCTTGTTCTAATAAAATAGGGATTACCTTTTCTTGTACTTCACTTGGTGTTTCAAAACCCAAGTCGGTTATGGCTTGAAGTAAGTTGTTTTCAAGACCAAGTTGTTCAAATTTGTTCATTGTTATTTAAGTATTCAATTGCGTTATGTAAGTGTTACATAAAGAAGCGAATCGACATACTTAAATAGAAACTTCTTGTAACACGTCCTCTCTCTGAGGAATTTATAAACTCATTTTTGAGTTTCAAGCGGCAAATATACGTTTTTATTTAACATTTCCTAATCTTTGTTATATAGTAAAATGACAAATTATAGTTTATTCTTGAAATTTGTTGTTTAATTATACATCAACACACTTTAACCTTTATTCAATTTAATTTATAGTGTTTACTAAACAACTATAGCAATAAATTCATATATTTAAAAATGTAAGTAGCAAAATAGTATGTTTTTCTCCCTTGAAAATATTTTGTAAAGTACAATTATGACAGAAAAGCGTTCCATGGATCAGGAGTTTATTAAAAAATTGATAGACATTCTTGAAATTAATTTAGAGAATGAAAACTTTGTGGTTATAGAACTAGCCTCAGAAGCAGGACTTAGCAGATCACAATTACACCGCAAACTTCATGAAATAAATGGTAAATCTACAAGTCAGTTTATTAGAGAATATCGCCTAGAAAAAGCAATGGAAATGCTAAAACTGAACTCGGGTACGGCTTCAGAAATAGCTTACCGTGTTGGCTTTACAAGCCCAACTTATTTTAATACCTGCTTTCATAACTTTTATGGTTACCCTCCAGGAGAAGTTAAATTTCAAAAAGCTATTGTACCTCCTAAAAAAACATTTTAAAAAAAATTAGCAGGTATTATTCCTGTTATCATTCTAATAGGATTGATAGTATTTAATAAGACATATGACAAAACAAATGTTGATGTTGCTAATCTTGAAAAAACAATTGCAGTATTACCATTTGTAAACAACAATTCAAATGATGAAAACTTGTATTTTTGTAACGGTATCATGGCAGGAATTCGTGATCATTTAGCTAAAATCCCTGAATTTTCGGTGGTATCTCGACTTTCTGTTGAACAATACAGAAACACCTCATTTCCTTTAAAGACTATTGCTAGAGAATTGGATGTTAATTATGTAATTGAAGGTAATGTACAGCGCATTGGTGATCGTGCAATTATATCTGCTGAACTCATTAGGGTTGAAGATAATAAGGTGCTTTGGTCTGAACGTTATGATAAGGATGTTTCAGAAATCTTTGCGGTTCAAACCAATGTCATACAATCTATTACTACTAATCTTGAAACCATTATTTCCTCCTACTTAAAGAGCGAATTAAACACAACCCCTACACAAAATACGTTGGCGTACGACCATTATTTAAAAGGAGAAGAATATAGGTTTAAGGCGAACCGGCCACTTCAAAAGACAGAAGATTGGCTAGAATTATTAAGTAAGGCAAAATTATCTTATGAATTAGCTATTGAACGGGATTCATTATTTGCACAAGCATATGTAGGGCTAGCACAAAGTATATTTGAAGAAAAGGCACCATATGCACTTGAAGAAAATAATTTAGAAGATGTACTCACTTTTACAAATAAGGCATTGCAAATAAATCCTAATCTCTCAAGAGCATTTGTAACTAGAGGAGGCTATTATTTTGAAACAAACAAAAGTGACAAAGCAATAAAGGATTATGAGAATGCATTAACCTTAGAACCAAATAATAATTATGTTTTAAATAGTTTATGGAGTTTGTATACAGCAGAGCAAAATTATACAAATGCTTTAAAAACGTTTAAAAAGATTGAAAAAAGGGTAGAAACGAAAGATGACACCTTAAGAGTTTATAAAATTTATAGATTTTATTATGCCCTTTTAGATGACTATAAAACAGAACAATTTTATTTAGATAAAATTGCTGAAATCCAATCCGGATTTTTAAATACTCAGGTTTGGTTATATACTAGGACACAGCAACACGAAAAAAGTATTGATCATATCAAAAAATATTGGCCTGAATATAATCAACAAAAAAATGCGTGGTTAGCAGCTTTTAATTCGTTTATACCCGAAAAAAACAAAGAAGCACTAAAACATTATAGAGATTGGCATGATCAAGTAATGGCTGAAGGAATTAATAGTTGGTTGTCCAGAAGAACTTATCATAGATATGACCAGGCCTTAATACGTGATGGGCAAATTGAAAAAGGATTGGACATGGTGAAAAAACAAATTGAGGTATCTGATCAATTAATTAGTGTTGGTCGTGCAGACGAATGGATTTATTATGATTTAGTAGGAGCTTATGCTTCATTGGGACAATATGATAAAGTATATGAAAGCATGGACAATTTTGAAGAATTAAATGGGTGGACAATGTGGGGAGGAATGGTAGAAATGGCAAAATTCGACTATCAATTTGATGTACTTAGGAATAACCCTCGTTTTCAAGAATGGATAAGACGTGGTGAGAAACAATTGGAATTAATCCAAAACCAAATAAGGCCTTATTTGCCTTTAATGCCACCTATTAAAACAGATTAAAATAGGTTTGTTTTTATATTGTAAATCTATTATTGCACAATAGACAGATATCTTTATACAAGATTATTAGTGATTTCTGCAAAGTACTATTACTGTTTCTTGACTTTTGGACAAGAATCTACACAAAAATCTCAAGAAAAGCCTTTCTTAAATTTTTTTCCACACAACGTGTAACTACTTTATTATCAATTATTTATACTCCTAAATGCAACATAATTATAAGCCTTTAATTAAATATTAGAATTTATTGCAACTCTAGTGTTAGGTGTTGCATTCCTTTTTATAACATCTTCACACCATTATTAATCTAAAACTATATATTATGAAAAAACTATTATTAATATTAACGGTAATCACGCTAACTTTTCAATCTTGCTCTAGTAGTGACGATAGTAACGATATTGACGATGAACCAATAATTGCTGTATGCAATACTCCAATAAGTTTATCAATTTCACAAATTACAGAATATAGTGCTGTCTTAAATTGGGACAACCTTAATAATAATCTAGACGTTAAAGTTGAATATGGTCTCACTGAGTTTTCACCAGGAAATGGTTCAGTTATTTCGGTTTCACAGAATTCAATTAATATTGATGGATTAACCCCAGGTACTTCCTATGATTTTTATGTACAAGCCATTTGTGCAGTCGATAATACTAGTACACAAAGTGGAGTAGCTTCATTTAACACAAATATTTCTCAATTTGCAGGAACATGGAGTGGCACATTTGATGGTGATGACACTGGAACGTGGACTTTTGAGATCTCAGATACTGGAGAGTTTGTATCAGGATCAGCTTATTCAAATAATGGTAATCAAACAGTTGCTACAATAAGTACTACAATAGCGGCTGACGGATCAGGAACTTCAACCAGCGAAAACGGGACCATAGGAGTTTTTCAAATTACTGGAAATACACTTACTGGAACTTGGGTAAACGGTAATATAGGTGGGACTTGGAGCGGAAGCAGAGAGTAATGAATGTGCCTTAACTAAAAAAATAAAAGAAGCTGTCGAGAACAGAAGTTACTATTTGATAATTTATTATAGTCAAGACAAAACCTCTACTAATTAATTTTAGTAGGGTTTTGTTTTTTAGTTAACTAGATTCAACTAATAAGTGCAACAGATTGGTTAAAATTAGTTAAAAACACTTCGTTAGGAGTTTTATATCCTAATAATTTTCTTGGTCTGTTGTTTAATTTACTGATAATCATGTTTATAGTTTTTATTATTGATTAAGCTAAAATCTGTTTTTTCATTGCGTAAAATTTGGTCAAATTGTTTGTAATGGATTAAAATATATTCGTTTTAATTTATTATATTGTTAGATACCTATCTACGGTAAGCAGGATCGAAGTTAGTTTTTTAATATTAAAAAGTCAATACAAACAGTTAGGACTATAATATTTTGTTTTTAACAACTATCAGCTAATATAATTCCAAATGTTTTTATATTTTGTTATCTGTTTATATGTTAGCAGAAGTACTTTGTTTGCTGGACTAGTAAGTGAAGGATCGCTTTTCAGAATCTTTTTAGCATAATATCTCGCATGCTGTAAGATGTCACTATCTTTTATAATATCAGCAATTTTAAGATTGAGTACACCACTTTGTTGCGTACCCATAATATCGCCAGGACCACGAAGCCGAAGGTCAACTTCAGCAATTTCAAAACCATCATTGGTTCTTACCATCGTTTCTAATCGTGTTTTACTGTCGTTGCTTAATTTGTAGCTTGTCATTAAAATACAATAGCTCTGTTCTGCACCACGACCTACACGACCACGAAGCTGGTGTAATTGCGATAGACCAAAGCGTTCGGCACTCTCTATAATCATTACTGAAGCATTTGGCACATCCACACCAACCTCAATAACTGTAGTGGCTACCATAATTTGTGTTTCACCTTTAATAAAACGCTGCATTTCATAGTCTTTATCTGCTGGTTTCATTCTGCCATGCACAATTGAGATTTGATAATCTGGCAAAGGGAAATATCTAACGATACTTTCGTAACCATCCATCAGGTCTTTATAATCCATTGTTGCGCTTTCCTGAATTAATGGATAGACAATATATACTTGTCTTCCTTTTGCAATTTCGTCGCGAATAAATCGGAAGACTTTAAGTCGGTTTTTATCGAAACGATGTACTGTTTTTATCGACTTTCTTCCAGGCGGTAATTCGTCAATTATGGAGATGTCGAGATCACCATAAACTGACATGGCCAAGGTTCTCGGAATTGGTGTTGCAGTCATCACCAAAATATGCGGAGGAGTCCCTTTAATTTCCTTTGAAGTGAGACTTTTATTTTTCCTCCCTTTGGGAGGGATTAAGTGTGAGCCTTTCTTCCATAATTTACTCCGTTGTGCAACTCCAAATCTATGCTGCTCATCGATGATTGCGAGTCCTAAATTTTTGAATTTTACCTTATCTTCGAGTAGGGCATGAGTGCCAATTAAGATTTGTAATCCGCCATTTTCTAGAGCTTCATGAATTTTTCGACGTTCTAAAGTTTTACTTGAACCTGTAAGTAGTTTAATGCTGATTTTCAGTTTATTACATATATCAAGTAATACATTGTAGTGTTGGACTGACAAAATTTCAGTCGGAGCCATAAAACAGGCCTGATAACCGTTGTCAAGTGCGATTAACATTGACATTAGCGCAACTATGGTCTTTCCAGAACCAACATCACCTTGTAAAAGCCGATTCATTTGTGCATTGCTTCCTAAATCGTTTCTAATTTCTTTAAGAACACGTTTTTGTGCATTGGTTAATTCGAATGCTAAATGGGTTTTAAAAAAGGTATTAAAGTAGTCGCCAACTATTGTAAACGGAAAGCCTTTAATTTTTGATTTATGGATTAAATTCTTACGTATTAATTGCAACTGAATGTAAAATAATTCTTCAAATTTTAAACGGTATTCTGCACGTGATAATAGCTCTTGATTTTTAGGAAAATGGACATTAAAAAGCGCATCAGATTTTGAAACTAATTTAAATTCAGAAATAAGATTATCGGAAAGAGTTTCAGTAAATTTTCCTTTAGTTTCGGTAAATAATTGTTGCATAAGTTTACTTATCACACGATTGGAAATACCTTTGTTCGATAGTTTTTCAGTCGAAGGATAAATGGGTTGCATTGCGGAACGTAGATTTTTTTTATAATCTTCTAGCAATTCCATTTCTGGGTGAGGCATATTATATTTCCCATTAAACCAATTGGTTTTTCCGAAAATGACATATTCTTTATCCAATTTCAAACTTTCCCGAATCCATTTATGTCCACGAAACCAAACCAATTCCATATCTCCTGTATCGTCTTGAAACCTTGCAATCAAACGTTTACCACGTTTTTGTGGCACTTCATGAACATCAATTATTTGTCCAATAATTTGTACTTCAGACGAGTTACGTTGTAATTGATTGATTTTGTAATATTGCGTTCTATCTATATAACTATTTGGAAATAAATTGATTAGATCTTGATAGGTATGAAGACCCAATTCCTTACGTAGTAAATCGGCACGATTTGGACCAACGCCTTTTAGGTAATCTATTGGAGTTTGAAGGAAATTTGTATTCACAGAACTAAATTAATTCTTTTAGTAATAATGACAAGTATAATTATTAATTTGCTTTTTTGAAATTATTATTGTTTAAGTTCAACAAAATTATAGATTCGCATAATTATATGAGAGCATTAGTTATATCAGGAGGAGGAAGTAAAGGTGCATACGCAGGAGGTGTTGCACAATATCTTATTAACGAGAAGCAGCGTAATTACGATATGTTTTTGGGAACTTCTACCGGAAGTTTGCTCATTCAGCATTTGGCTACAAACGATATAAAAAAGTTATATACTATTTTTACCAATGTAAAACAAAAGCATATTTTTAGTATCAATCCTTTTGTAGTACGAAAAAAAGGAAATAGGGAATTTGTATCTATTAATTTTTTAAGTTCTTTATTTCAGTTTATTAAAAAGAAACGAACTTTTGGAGAAAGTAAGGCATTAAAAAGAAATATACGGCGAAATTTCACAAAGGAAGAGTACGATCAAATTAGAGCAACTAAAGCCGATGTTGTAGTAACTGTTTCAAATTTATCTCAAAATAGAGTAGAGTATAAGTCTATACACGATTTTAGTTACGAAGAGTATTGCGATTGGATTTGGATTTCTTGTAATTATGTGCCATTCATGTCGTTGGCTGTAAAAAATGGCTACGAGTACGCCGATGGTGGATTGGGTTGTGTGGTACCAATTCGTGAAGCGATTTTACGTGGAGCAACCGAAGTAGATGTTATAATTTTAGAATCGGAAAACATGGAACAGCTAAAAGTATTGGGTAAAAATCCTTTTTCGTTGATGCTGAATTTGTTTAGCCATTTATTAGACCAAGTTGAAAAGCACGATATAACTATAGGTAAACTTGCAGCTAAAAACAGAGGAGTAAAACTCAATTTGTATTATACACCATCAAAGCTTACTGAAAATTCATTGATCTTTAATAAAAAATTAATGATCAGTTGGTGGGAACAAGGATATAATTATGCTAAAAAGAAACACAGCGAATTAGATTCTAATGAATTAAGAGGCGATGTATTACCATAATTCAGAAACTTCTTTTTTAATAAAAGATAAAGCTGCATCACTTGGCGCACGTTTTTCCATCATTTCGGTTAAAATAACTTCTCTTAATTTATTTGCAGTCCCCGTTTTTTTTAATAAACCTGCTTTTCTAATCAATTGAATTGTCGCATTTTTTGCGGCAACTATTATGTTCCAGCAATCGTCGGTTACATAGATTTGCTGCGACAAATTATGTTCAAATTCTTGTGAAATATTCTGTATAAGCAAAGATTCGTAATCTTCTTCGTTTGAGCTTGTTGGAGATACTCTTACCAGCAATTTGGTTGGAGTAATTCGCTCTAAAAACAAAGCCATACGCTCGTAAGCCTGTAAACGTATTGGCAACGAACTTACTTGCATATCTTTGTGTAATAAGAAGCGTCTTCTGCCATCTTCATTTTTTGTATGCTCTTTAAAAAAGTAGTAGGCAACTAAACCTGTAATTAAAGACGGAACAGCATAAAGGAAGACTTCAAATATTTTATCAATTTCCATAAAAATCGATTTTTGGGTTAAACAAACTTAAGCTATTTATTAATAAGCACAAAAGGAAATTAAAATATCAAATTCCAATTCCGATAGCTATCGGAAACAAATTCCAAAAAATCAAGTTTCAAAATACTGATTACTGAATACTGCAAACTGAAGACTGTTGACTGAACACTGATGACCGATGACTGATGACCGAAGACTGAAGACTGTTGACTGAACACTAACATTTCCCTCCCAAATAAATACAATCTTTTAAATCTTGCACCGACGTAAATGGAACTGGAGTTTTTTCATACATATATGTCTTGTCTAGCTCTTTCGATAAGTGGTGGTCATCTACATTAACATCAATATCACTCATTTTAAACTGGCAAGGATGCTCGTAACCAGCTGCATGAGTGATTTCTACCAATTCTTTTCTAAAAGTCCTAAAATATTGTGCCAGACGTTCAGATTTTAATGTTGGATTGATACCACTTTGCAGCCATTTGCTTTGTGTGGCAACGCCACTCGGACAATGATTGGTATGGCAAATTTGAGCTTGTATGCAACCAATGCTCATCATGGCTTCACGTGCAACATTTATACAATCGGCTCCCATTGCAAATGCCATGGCTCCTTTTGCAGGAAAGCCAAGTTTCGCACTGCCAATAAATACAATACGTTCGGATAATCCGTAATTCTGAAACATTTTATACAAATCGCTAAAGCCATACACCCAAGGTAAGGATACATGGTCTGCAAAACTTGGAGGAGCAGCTCCTGTACCACCTTCGCCACCATCGACCGAAATGAAATCTGGTCCTTTATTTGTTTTAAGCATAATGTCTGCCAATTCTTTCCATTGGTCTAATTTGCCTATAGCTGCTTTTATACCAACCGGAAGTCCGGTTTTTTCAGCTACAGATTCAATAAAATCGACCATTTCATGGACATTAGAAAACGCTGAATGATTTGGAGGAGAAATTACATCTTTACCCATTTCTACGCCTCTTATAGCAGCAATCTCTTTTGTGATTTTTGCAGCAGGAAGCACGCCTCCTTTTCCAGGTTTTGCACCTTGAGAGAGTTTAATTTCAATAGCTTTAACAAATGGATTGTCAGTTATTAATTTTTCTAATTTCTCCATAGAAAAATGACCGTTCTTATCTCGAACTCCAAAATATCCGGTTCCAATTTGAAAGATAACATCACCACCATATCTATGGTAAGGCGACAATCCACCTTCTCCAGTATTGTGATAAGCGTCAGCGAGTTTAATACCTTTATTTAAGGATTCTATAGCTTTTGCTGACAATGAACCAAAACTCATTGCAGAAACGTTAATTATAGAAGCAGGGCGATACGGTTTTTTGCGATTGTTGTAAGCTCCAAAAACTTTAGCACAAGGCAAAAAACATTTGTCAATTGTGTTTGGGTGATTTTCATCGATTTTGAAAGGCATCATTGCATTATTGATAAAAATATGCTGATGTGCATAAATGTCTCTATCAGTCCCAAAGCCTTCGTAGTTGTTCTCTTTCTTTGCCGAAGCGTAAATCCAACCACGTTCAATACGATTAAAAGGCAATTCTTCTCTATTATTAGCAACAAGATACTGTCTTAATTCCGGTCCGATTTTTTCGAGTATATAACGAAAATGACCAATTACTGGAAAGTTATGACTTACTGTATGTTTTTTTTGAAAGAATACATCGCGTATCGCAACAAGTAGAATGATGATGATAATCCATAACCACCAGCTAATGTTTCCTAAAAAATTCAGCAAAGTATCCAATTTTAGTTATTTAAATAATCTAATGATAATTGTATAAAAGTTTTTACACCTAATAACATTCCGCTTTCATCAATATAAAAATCTGGAGTATGATGTGAAGCCGCTTCTTCAACAGGGACATCTAATGGTTTTCCTCCTAAAAAAAAGTACAATCCTGGAATTTCTTTTTGAAAGAAAGAAAAATCTTCGGCTCCAGTAATAGCTTTTATTAAGTGTACGTTTTCTTTTCCTGCAGCTTTTTCAAAAGAAGGAATCATTTGTGCGGTAAGGTCTAAATCGTTAAAAGTAATCGGATAATTTACTCCAAACTCTAATGTGGCACTAGCTCTATAAGCTTTTGCAATAGCAGGTATCATTTCTTCCATACGTTTTTTAATTTGGTCTTGCATACCGTAATCTAAAGTTCGTAAAGTTCCAATTATTTGTGCCGTTTCAGGTATAATATTACTTCTTACTCCGCTAGTGAATTTTCCAATAGATAGAACAACAGCTTCCTTAGTTAATTCCATTTCACGGCTTACTAAAGTTTGTAAACCATCAATGATTTTAACAGCAGCCATTATAGGGTCTATACTTGCCCATGGTGTAGAGCCATGACTTTGTTTGCCTTTTACAATAATTTCAAAGCTTTGTGCCGCCGCCATAGTTCCACCTGGTTTGTACTCAATTGTTCCAACATTTGAATCAGCTGAAATATGTAAACCAAAAATTACATCTACATCAGGGTTTTTTAAAACGCCTTCTTTAACCATTAATGCAGCACCGCCTTCTTCTCCTTTCGGAAAGCCCTCTTCAGCAGGTTGAAAAATAAATTTTATAGTCCCATTTATTTGGTCTTTATGTTTAGACAATACTTCGGCAACACCCATAAGAATAGCGATATGAGTATCATGACCACAGGCATGCATTACTCCAGTATCTACACCATCAAAATTTGTTTTTACATGAGATTTAAAAGAAACATCTGTTCTTTCCGTTACCGGTAATGCATCAATATCTGCACGAAGTGCGATTACTTTTCCAGAGTTATTACCTTTTAAAAGAGCCACTACACCTGTATGGGCAATACCCGTTTGAACTTCTAATCCAAGAGATTTAAGATGAGCAGCAATTTTTTCGGCAGTTTTAAATTCTCTATTTGATAATTCGGGATTTTCATGAAAATAGCGACGCCATTCAATAATTTTAGACTCAATTTCAGTTATGTCTGTTTCCAGATTTTGAGAAAATCCGATAATGCTTGTTAATAGTGTTAAAGTAAAAATTAAATTTTTCATATTTTTTATTTAGAATTTTATAAAATGATAACCTTTGTTTTGATATTGTATGAGTGCTGTCATTGCTGAAAGTGCAAACTTTACACTTGGTATTACATTTTCTTTATTAAGACCTCTAAAAATTGCAGTTTGTCCACACAAAATGATATCCACACCAGCAGAATCAAGCGCTTCTATAAGTTTTAAATTTGGGTTATCTACGCCAAATTTTTCTTTGTATTCTTTATTATTGAGAACATCTTTCCAAGCACTTGCATGAATTGTCATAGCTACCTTCAGTTGTTCTTTTTTTACACCTGCATCAGCGTGCATATTTAAAAAACGTGCTGCAGTAACAATGTATTTGTTAGGCATGCTTTTATCTTCCGAAGTTTTAGAAACATCAAAAATAATCTTGAAAGTTACAGTAGTATCTGTTTTAATATCTAAATTTTCAACTTTAAAAGTTTGACCAAAATCTTTTATAATCTTTCCATCGAGTCTACTTTTTTGAGCTGTTACTTGAAAAGTAGAATAGAAACAGATTGTTATTAGAAAAAGTAATTTGTACATAAAGAAATATATTTTTAGCCCTAAAGATATTCAAATTTTATATAATGATTATGTAGATATAGGATTGTTTATAATTAATCATATATCCATTAAAAAATACGCAAGACATTGGCTAAATTCACACATTAAAATATAGCAATTTGGATACCTTTTTAAATCAGTTAAACGAAGCACAATTAGCACCAACTTTGCAAAAGGATGGTCCTATGATTGTTATTGCTGGAGCAGGTTCTGGTAAAACCCGTGTGCTTACATATCGCATTGCTTATTTAATGAGTCAAGGTGTTGATGCGTTTAATATTTTGTCTTTAACGTTTACCAATAAAGCTGCTCGTGAAATGAAAGCACGTATTGCAACGATTGTTGGCGATAGCGAAGCTAAAAATATTTGGATGGGAACTTTTCATTCAGTGTTTGCGAAAATCTTGCGTTTTGAAGCAGATCGTTTAGGATATCCAAGTAATTTTACCATTTACGATACACAAGATTCGCAACGATTGATTGCTTCAATAATAAAAGAAATGAATCTGGATAAAGATGTGTATAAATATAAACAGATTTATTCCAGAATATCATCATATAAAAACAGCCTAATAACTGTTAAAGCATATTTTCAAAATCCAGAACTTATTGAAGCAGATACCATGGCAAGACGTCCAAAACTTGGCGATATATATAAGGAATATGTAGATCGTTGTTTTAAAGCCGGAGCGATGGATTTTGATGATTTGCTGTTAAAAACCAACGAGCTGTTAACGCGGTTTCCAGATGTGTTAGCAAAGTATCAAGATAGGTTTCGGTATATTTTGGTTGATGAGTATCAGGATACCAATCATTCGCAGTACTTAATTGTAAGAGCATTAGCAGATCGTTTTCAAAATATTTGTGTTGTTGGCGACGATGCACAAAGTATTTATGCCTTTCGTGGCGCTAATATTAATAATATTTTAAATTTTCAGCGAGATTATGACGATGTAAAGGTTTTTAAATTAGAACAGAATTATCGCTCGACCAAAAACATAGTAAACGCCTCAAATTCTATAATCGATAAAAACGAAACGAAACTTGATAAGATTATTTGGACTGCAAACGAAGAAGGTTCAAAAATAAAAGTAAACCGTTTATTAACCGATGCTGATGAAGGCCGTTATGTAGCGAGTACTGTTTTTGAAAGTAAAATGCAAAATCAGCTTTCAAATAGCGATTTTGCGGTTTTGTATCGAACCAATGCCCAATCTCGTGCCATTGAAGATGCATTGCGTAAACGTGATATTCCGTATCGGATTTATGGAGGATTGTCGTTTTATCAGCGAAAAGAAATAAAAGATGTATTGTCCTATTTGAGATTGATTATTAATCCTGCGGATGAAGAAGCTTTAAAACGCATCATTAATTTTCCATCACGAGGAATTGGTCAAACTACTATCGATAAATTAATAGTTGCTGCAAATAGTTATAACAAAACAATTTTTGAAGTCTTGCAAAATATAAATCAGGTTGAAATAAACTTAAATGCAGGTACAAAAACGAAGCTTCAAAATTTTGCAACCATGTTGGAGAGCTTTCAGGTAATCAATCAAACTGCTAATGCTTTTGACTTAGCTGAACACGTTACAAAATCCAGTGGTTTAATAAGGGAGTTTGGTAAAGATGGTACTCCGGAAGGTGTGACCAGAATGGAAAATATTGAAGAACTCCTAAATGGTATTAAAGATTTTGTTGAAGGACAAAAAGAGCTGGTAGATGCATCAGATTCTTTAGCTGAATTTTTAGAAGATGTTGCATTGGCTACCGATTTAGATAATACTAAAGGAGACCCAAACCACGTGGCATTAATGACTATTCATTTAGCAAAAGGCTTGGAGTTTCCTCATGTATTTATTGTTGGTCTAGAAGAAGATTTATTTCCGAGTGCCATGAGTATGAATACACGAAGTGAGTTAGAAGAAGAGCGACGTTTGTTTTATGTAGCATTGACAAGAGCCGAAAAACAAGCGTATTTATCTTATGCATTATCGCGATATCGTTGGGGGAAATTAATAGATGCCGAACCGAGCCGGTTTATTGAAGAAATTGATGATAAATATTTAGAGATAATTACTCCAATTGAAGTCCCGGTAGCTATCGGGAGGCGTTTTAACCCAATGTTGGATGCAAGTATTTTTGGTGATGTGTCCCCAAATACAATTCGGTTTAAAAAACCTTTGCAGAAAAACCCTGAAAAGTTTAGAATCAGTATACCAAAAAACCTAAAGAAAATATCCAAAACCCAAGGGAACACGAATTTGTTTAACAGTAAATTAGTTGCTGGAAATTTTGTAAAACATTTACGTTTTGGGAAAGGTGAGGTTTTAAAAATTGAAGGTGTTGGAGCAGATGTAAAAGCCGAAATTAATTTCGAAAATGGAGGCAAAAAGAAATTGTTGCTTCGTTTTGCAAAATTAGAAGTGATTGGTTAATGTTAGTTGTTTGTTACTCGGTCTTCGGTCTTCAATCTTCTGTCTTCAGTCTTCAGTATTACTCTAAATGTGTTTGTATAAATATTTTCAGTTTATTCCAAGTATCAATTCCGTTAGCTCCAGACCAGCCATGTCCTTCGTTTTCATATAGAGTAAATTCGTGAGTCACTCCAAGTTCTACTAATTTATCTCTCATATCTATACCTTGACTTGTAGGAATAAGAGGGTCTTGGCCACCATAAAACAAAATTGTAGGTGGAGCAGAAGTATCAACTTGGTGGTATGGGCTTATTTCTTCTAAAAAATCGGTTGTAAGATTAATTCCAAAACCGCTAAACAAGTTTTGGAATTCTGAACTATTTAAGTAAGCAGGATCGGTAAAGTTAGTAGGGCCAACAATACTGCTTACCATTTTTATATTAATATCAGTATCAAAAGCATAAGTCCATAGCATAGATAAATGTGCACCTGCACTTGTACCAATAAAACCAAAATCATCATCAATTACAAAGGTATTTCTATTAGATTTTAAATATTCAATAACCGCAGTAATGTCGTTAATTTGCATAGGGAATGGGTTGTTGTTGGTTTCTGCTAATCTGTAATTCATATTTACGATTCCAATATCGGGTAGCTCTTGCAGAATAAGACCTTTAAAAAGATTCATATCTGTTTTGTCGCCAGCCGACCAGCCTCCACCATGAACCAAAATCATCACTTTTGTATCTAATGTCCTATTTGCTGGAAGGTAGATATCGAATCTTTGATCGCTATCATTTCCGTAAGAAACATTTAATTCTTCAAAATATTCCAGAGGTTGTTCAACAATAACTTCTGAATCGTTATTGGAGCATGATAAAACAAGAAATAAGATTAGAATATTAAAGATTACAGGTTTTAGATTTGGAATAATAAATTTATTAGTTTCTTTGAATATCATCTCTGCAAGATAACTATTATGGCTGAATTTGTAAGAATATATGAACAGAACCCTAATCCAAAAGAAATTAAGAGAGTCGTTGACATTCTTAAAAAAGGAGGTTTAATTATTTATCCTACAGATACTGTTTATGGATTAGGTTGCGATATTACCAATGCCAAGGCATTGGAACGTATTGCACGAATAAAAAATGTAAAATTAGAAAAAGCTAATTTTTCGTTTGTGTGTCACGACTTAAGTAATTTAAGCGATTATGTAAAACAAATTGATACATCAACTTTTAAAATATTAAAGCGTGCGCTTCCTGGTCCTTACACGTTTATTCTTCCAGGGTCTAAAACGTTGCCTAAAGCATTTAAAAAGAAAAAAACTGTTGGTATTCGTGTGCCAAATAATGCCATTGCTTTAGAGATTGTTCGCGAATTGGAAAACCCAATTGTTTCGACTTCAATATACGATGAAGATGAAATTATTGAATATGCCACTGACCCGGAACTGATTCTTGAAAAATGGGATAGCTTGGTAGATTTAGTTATTGATGGTGGTTTTGGAGGTAATGAGCCTTCCACAATAATAGATTTTTCAGAAGGAGAACCTTTTGTAGTTAGAGAAGGTAAAGGGAGTTTGGAGATTTTATAAATTGGACAGAAGACGGAAGACTGTTGATGATATACGATGAAAGTTGAACTTTGTTGAAAGCAACAAGACTGCATTAAAATTTTGCGTTAAGGATAAAAACGGAATCCTTTTGCAAAGCAAAAGATATAGTGGATAGCCTGACTCTACGAAGTTTTTACGAAGTAGAGGAACGCCCAACTCATAAAAAAAGCCCAACGTTTCGGTTGGGCTTAATCATAACAATTTGCAAAATTAATTACCAGTAGATAGATTTTTCATTTCTTTTTCAATCATATCATAAAATTGATCGAATTTAGGCAATATTATTATTCTGGTTCTACGGTTTGTTGCTCTGTTTACTGCCGTATCATTATCTACTAATGGTACATAATAACTACGACCTGAAGCAATTAAACGACTTGGGTTTACGCCAAGTTCTTGTAAGATACGAATAATAGACGTAGAGCGTTTCACACTTAAATCCCAGTTATCTATTAATACACCATTTTTGTACGATTTGTTGTCTGTATGACCTTCAACCATACACTCAAAATCGGGTTTTTCATTAACAACTATAGCTACTTTAGCTAATATTTCTTTAGCTCTCGTCGTTACAATATAGCTTCCGCTTTTAAATAATAATTTATCCGATAAAGAAATATAAACAACTCCTTTTTCTACATTTATTTCAATGTCAGGATCGTTGATGCCTATTTCCTTTTTTAAGCTGGTTACAAGCGCTAACATAACACTATCCTTTTGGGATATAGCATCTTGTAATCTGGAGATTCTTAAGTCTTTCTCCTTCATGCTTTCTAAAGTTTTTTCAATATTATCGGCACCTTTTGCTGTTAGCATTGTAAGGTCTTTATTACTCACTATTAAATCTTGATTAGTTTTACGCATGTCTGCAATTTGTTCTTCTAAAGCTTTTGCACGAGCTGAAGCTGCAGCTTCGTCGGTTAAGCAAGCATTTAATTTTACAGTTGCAGTATTTAGCAAATCTTTAGTTTCTTTTTGTCTGGCTTCAAGAGCAGCAAATTCTTTTTTGGATACACATGAACTTAATAAGAGCATTGTGGAAAGACTAAATAAGAGGATTCTCTTCATAATTTTTGTAATTAATTTTTATTGATATTAACGGTAAAAATATATAAAAAAGACTTGTTTTAATGAGTATTAACAAAACTTTTACTAACAACCTGAGTTCGACCTAAGATTTAATTTACAGAATACATAAAAAAGATTATTTTCCTTTGTATTTAGTAAATTTTACCCAATTCTCGTCAAATTTCCTCAAATTAACCAGTTAGTCTTTCAACAATCTGACTTCGAATTGAATAAAAATTCATCTTAACTGTAAACAAATATTAGGTCGAACTCAGGTTAACAGTTTTATAAACTATTAAAAGTCTTTTTATTATCTACGAAATAAGACCAGACTATAGATTTAGTTTGATAGTATTTTTTCTTTTGCTGAAGTGTTTTTCGTTGTTTTAATAACTTTGGTAAGTGCCAGTAAAAGCTAAAATGAGATTTTATAACAGCAATAAAATGAGAAAATTTTCCGGTTATTAAAAATCGTATTCCAGCTATTCCATCTAAAAAAAGTCGTATAAATACGATGTAAAATACCTGTCCTTTTGGAATATTTTTAGTTAACATAAATAACGAGTTTCTAAAATTGAGGTAAGTTTTTCTTGGATTCGTATTATTTAGTGTTGCTCCACCAAGATGAAAAACAGTTGAAGTTCCTATATATTTTATGTCGTAATCCAAATTTTTTGCTCTCCAACACAAATCTATTTCTTCCATGTGTGCAAAGAATGCTTCGTCTAAACCGTTTAGTGTTACAAAAGCGTTTTTTCTTATAAAAAAACAGGCTCCTGAAGCCCAAAATATATTGTTTATTTTATCGTATTGGTTTTCATCTTTTTCAACAGTATTAAAAATACGTCCACGACAATAAGGATAGCCAAACTTATCTATAAACCCTCCAGCTGCTCCAGCATATTCAAAATAGGATTTGTGTTTATAATCTAAAATTTTCGGCTGAATGATTATAGTGTTTGGTTCGCTTTTAAATATACTAATAATAGGAGAAAGCCAGTTTTCAGTCACTTCCACATCGTTATTAAGTAAGCAGTATATATCGGCATCAATATCTTTTAAAGCATCGTTATAACCTTTGGCAAAGCCTCCATTTTCTGTATTCTGAATAATTTGAACACTGGGAAAATTGCTTTTTATAAAATTAACAGAATCGTCAGTAGATGCATTATCTGCAACATAGATTGTGGCTTCGTTGGAATGAAAAATAACAGATGGCAAAAACTGCTCAAGCAATTTTTTTTCGTTCCAGTTCAATATGACGATTGCTGTTTTCAAATTGATGTTATTGATGTTTATAGTTTTTAATGTAAAAGGCAAGATTTACCATCCAAAATAAAATAGAAGCTTCTATAATTCTTTGGTATAATCCAATATAATTACCTTCTAAACTACTCATAAATATCATAACAAATAGTACTGCAATGCTTCCGCATAAAATTGATATAGTGGAAATGGTTTTGCCATTAATCCAATCTTTGGCTTTAACACCTATTAAAATTAAACAAACAGGTGTGATTAAATAAATAAAAGCACCAAATAAATTATGAATATGTTGTGATAAGCTAGTGTCTATAAATTCTTTATTGCAGCCTGCATCACAAGGAAATATACTGACCATTATTGTGCCAATACCATAGAATATTCCAAATCCTAAAAGCCCAATTGTTGTTAATTTGGACTTAGGCAAGATTCTTATTGCAAAAAAAGCGAATAAAGTTATAAAAATACCACTTGGAATAAAACCAAAAACTCTTAAATAGATTCCATTTTGTGTACCTATTGCATAACTTTCGCTTATAAACTGTTCAACATGGTTATAATTTGGGAACAATAAGCCACTTAATATAGTTGTTATGATTAAAAACACAGCACCAAGTATACCTAACCAAAATATTTTATTTGTGTTCATTTTTAGCTTTTATTTAAAATTGTATTCCGGAATATCTTTTAAAAACTCATAACGTTTTGCTTCAAAATCCATTTTACAATAATAATGATTTAATCCGTTTGTTACCATTAAATAGTCAGCATTAAGCGTTAAATTATAACGCGCAATCTGGTCAAAAGTGTTTTGATTTATTATATTTTTTGGCGATTTGCATTCTATAATTAAATAAATACTTCCGTTATTATTATAAACAACAATATCATAACGTTTTCGTAAATCGTTTACTTTTAACTCTTTTTCAACGTTAATTAATGATTTCGGATATTTTTTATTTTGAATTAAATATTGTACACAATGTTGACGCACCCATTCTTCGGGTTGAAGTATCACAAATTTTTTACGAATTTCATCGAAAATAGAAATTTTATTTTCGCTATTTTTGAATCGGAACGAAAACTTTGGAAAATTTAGTTCTTGCATTAACAAACTTTAAATTTGTCAAAGTTAATTTTCAAATCTCAAATAACAAATTCTAAGCGAGTTAAATTTTGGAATTTGGTTCCGATAGCTATCGGAATTGTAAATTGAAATTTTATTTATTTTGGACGAAGTTAAACAACTTGTAACAGATATTAAGAATGGTATTATAAAGCCCATTTACTTTTTAATGGGAGAAGAACCTTATTATATAGATAAGATCTCAGACTTTATAGAACAAAATATCCTTTCGGAAGAAGAAAAGGGCTTTAATCAAATGGTTTTGTATGGTCGAGATGTTACCATAGAAGATATTGTTGCTAATGCCAAGCGTTATCCTATGATGGCAGAACGCCAAGTCCTTATTATTAAAGAAGCTCAAGATTTATCGAGAACTATTGAAAAGTTAGTTGACTATGCTTCTAATCCACAGCTAACAACAGTTTTGGTTGTTAATTACAAGTACAAAAAAATTGATAAGCGAAAAGCACTTTATAAAACTATAAAGAAGATTGGTGTTGTTTACGAAAGTAAGAAACTTTACGAAAATCAGGTTGGCGAGTGGATTCGTCGAGTTTTGTCACCAAAAGACTATTCTATAACGCCAAAAGCTGCACAAATGTTGGTTGAGTTTTTAGGAACCGATTTAAGTAATATAAATAACGAATTAGAAAAATTGCAGATTATTTTACCCAAGGGAAGCCAGATTACACCCGAACTTATAGAAGAAAATATTGGTATAAATAAAGACTATAACAATTTCGAGTTACGAAAAGCTGTGGGAAATAAAGATGTGCTTAAAGCACAACAAATCGCAAAATATTTTGGCGATAACCCAAGAAGTAACCCAATGGTAGTTACGGTTTCGTTATTGTTTAATTTCTTTTCACAGTTGTTATATTATCATGGATTGAACGATAAATCGTCTCGAAGTGTGGCTTCTGCATTACGAATTAATCCTTATTTTGTAAATGAATATATAAGTGCAGCACGTAATTACCCAATGAAAAAAGTGAGTCAGGTTATTTCTACTTTACGTGAGTTTGATGTAAAAAGTAAAGGTGTAGGTGCAAACGCAGTTCCACAAGGCGATTTGTTAAAGGAGTTGTTGGTTAGGATTATGAGTTAAATAGTTTATCATTTCTGCAAAGGTAGGAATCTTCAAAATTAATAATAGATTCTGCTTAAAGTGAGAAATGACAATAAATTGTGGACAACTATTTTTCATTAAGCTATTTATACCATTGACTTTTTAATTGTAAAAAACTACCTTCGCTTATCGATCAATATAGTTCATTAAAACGGAACTATATTTTAACCTTGCCAGTAATGAGAAAATAAAAAAAACGATAAGCCTCTTATTAATTATTTTTACCTTTAGTTGTGGAACTAAAAAACTACATCAGAATCGTATTTTTATTGAATATGACAAACTTTATGGAGAACTTGAAAATGGAATTCCTGAAAAGGATACTTTAATTGAACTCAAAAACAAAAAAGGAACTGTTATCGGAATTGGAAAAATGGCAGTTGAGAATAATGAAGTTAGTGTTTTAAAGTTTGATTTGTGGAAAGAATATGATTCGGACGGAAATTTATCAGCAGAAGGAAATTATAAAATAAGTTCGTTTATTGACTGTGGTATGGGAGGTGCTTTCCGAGCGTTCTATTATTACAGAATTGGAAAATGGAAATACTTTAAGAAAAATGGAGAATTGGACTTTGTACTTGATTTTGTTCCTAAAGAACATTCTGTTGATACAAGATGTGAAGGTGGAGACAAAATGATTTTCGGAATTATAGAGAATATTACATTAGAATATTGGGACAGAGTTACAGCAAATAAAATATATGAATTACAAATTTTCTTTTTCTCACTCTTACACAATAACTACTATGATTCCACTAAACGGAAAAATGTATTATGAAACGGAAAACGATTTCTAAAACATAAGCACTACTGGCAACAATGTGTATAATTCATTGCTTAGTTAGTTTTGTACTTGGAAAATCCTGCGGATTTTCCGCCAAGTTAGTTTCTTTTTTATTAATTTAGTTGCTTAAACACGCAACGAAACCATACACAAACCGATAAGCGCAACTCCAAAAATTAGTACTAATAAATCAAGCTTCTAATTCTTCTAAAGACAAATTATAATCATACTGTAAATCTTCATGAAGAGTTTCTATTACTTTTTTAATCAATTCTATTTGGCGATTGTATGTGTTTTGTAGTCTTGGGCTTTTTTTAATTGAAGGTTTAAAATTTTTAAGTTTTGCACAAAAATAGAGGAGTAATTCTACTTCGGTTTCTTTATGTTGTGAGTAACGAATATACTTTTTGGTATTGGTTAAAATCTTACGTACACTTTTTCGGATATAGAAATAGCTTTTTGTATTAATTGTTTCAAATTGTTTATCTATATAATGTTTTACACTTTCTATATAATTACTTTCATCTGTAGATTCAAACAACAAATAGGTGAGGAGTTCTTTGTTTTCCTTTTTAAAACGTAATAAACGCAAGCAGAGTTCTTGTACTTGGTTGTGTGTAAGATGGTTTAACTCCTGTTTTATTTCTTTTAGAGAAACAGCTTTCATTTTATCTTCTATCTATGGAATACTTCCCTGGACCAGCTAGAAATACAACCAAAAAGGCTAATAAAAAGAATACAGCTTTTTCTTTTTTGGCAAAAGGGTCATTAAAATGAACCATTAAAAGTGCAACTGTCATCATAATGATTGGAAACAATGCAGCGATTTTTGTTCTGTAACCTATGATGATGAATATTGGAGCGATAACTTCTGCTATTAAAACCAAGACTAAAGATAAAATTGCACCAATACCTAAAGGGTCTGAAAACGAAACAGTATCTGCAAAAAGTGTTTCAATTTTTGGAATGCCATGTGTTAATAACATGGCAGAAGCACCTATTCTTAACATGGCTAATGCTAAATTTGGTAAGTTGTTTTTCATTATATATTGATTTTAGTTATTTAGGTTCCTCTCAGTAAATTTACGCTCACAGTTGCTAATTCGTTATTTGGGAATTTAGTAAAATAATTGGTATTAGGAAACAAACCAGCTTCTTTTGCTATAGAAATAAAAACATCGACTTCTAAAATATATTGGTCAGAAAAACCATGAGTTGCATCGTAAGCTGTAGCTGCTGTTATGCTTAAATTATTAGCAGTTAGTTGTGGGCTTATAGTATGTAATTCTATAATCAGCAATCCAAATTGTTCCACATAAGGTTTCCATTTCTTAAAATGTTCCAACAACGAATCTTCAACAATATTATTGCTAATACGTTTCCCTTGAAAAGCATAAGCCCCAGAAGAATTACTCACGCGATTAGTAGCATTTTTAGGTGCTTCCCAAATACGGTTATGGTCTAAAAAGGTACGAACATTAAGTAAATCCTTTAAATCTATATTATAATCTTCCTTTAAGTCTTTTGCTAAAATATCTGGTCTGCCAATATCTCCCCAAATAATTTTAGCCCAAATATCTGCTTTAATTAAATTAGAACGAGTGACTCTCAATGCAGTTTGATTAAAATCGGCTCCAACCAATAATAATGGGTATTCTTCAAGAAGTTTACCACGTAGTGTTTGGTATTCGATAACATCAAAAATATGCTGAATAAATGCGCCATTGCCACAACCCATATCTAAAATACCTTTGGGTTGTTCGTCTATGGGTTTGTTAAACAGATTTATAATTATTTCATCAATCACTTTAAAATAGGTAGAATGTGCACCTCCACTTCCCCAAACATTCATTTCTCTGTGGACGTGCTTTTCGGTTTCATCGGACGAATTGGTTTTAAGTATTAACGGATTACCAAAAATGAGCTCGTCTAATTCTAAAAAAGTTGGCAAATAAGATACGGTTACACCATAAGCGCTTGCACGTTTTGCAAAAAATAAGCCTCTGTCTGTAAATTGATACGTATCTTTCTTTTTATTAAACCATCCCAAATTTGCAAAAAAGTCAAGTATTTTTTTAAAGCTTTCAGGGTCTTTATGAAATTCCTGAGCTCTAAACGAAGCTTCCATAAAATATTTATGAAACAAACCGCTAACGCCCAACATCACAATAATTGGAGCAACTATAACACCTTCAATATGCTTTAATATTTGGTATTCAATAGTGTCTTCAGCAACATTAGTTAAACCAAATTGAGATTCATATTTTTTAAAGATGCGTTCTAATACAAGAAAGGCATCCGGACCAATACGTTCTTCAGGAAAATTTACCGCATAACTCAAAAGATTTATAACATCTTCGTAAAGTGGTACTAATTCAAAAGCTGTTTGGCTATTTTCATTAACTTCATAACTAATGGCATCTTTAGCATTATTTAAATGTTGTACCAACCAACCCTGTGAGCATAAAACACGTAATGCTACATTTAAATACCCATCGTTGGCATTGAATGTGGCAGCTAACTCATTTAAGCTTATTTTTTTATGTTCTAATAAATAGTTAAGCACTCCTTTTTTATGTAAGGCATACGCTGTTGTTGAGGTGGCAATGCCATCGAGATGATTAAAAATAGTGCCTCTTAATTGTTCTTTTTCTTGCTTTGTTAGCATTCATTAAATTTTAGATTTTAAAGATAGCAAAAACTTTTAAAGAGGGTATTATATAAAGAAAAAAGGAAGTAATTTTGCCTCCTTTTTAGTTAATTTATTGGGTTTCTAAAAAATTAGATTTGAGGAATTCTATTGATTAAACTTGAAAAATATTATTGAATAAAACTTTATATACTTTTTCTTGACAAATATTTTATCCAAAGTTCTACCAAAAAAGTGTGTAATACAAAAGCAATTAAAAAAGATTTGCCAAATGAACTCTGAAGAGTGTCATCTCCTAAAGTAGTGAATAGTCCAATAATTCCACGTAATGTAGAAACAGAAAGTGCAATAAAATATATTCGGGTTACCCAGTTGCTATGCTCAATAAATCTTTTTTTCCTTGCTGTGGTATATGCTTTATAAGTACAGAATAAAAGAAATATTCCGAAAATTAAAGTTACAATACTTTCAATCCAATCTCCAAAAGTGTAAAATAGTGCCAGTACGATAACAGTACTAAATATAATAGCACTCAACACTAAAAATATTTTGCCAATAAATCGATGAATTTTATAATTCTTTTTTCTGAAATATGGAATCAATTGGTAGCCACCTAAAATTAAAAATATTAAACCAGGAATAATATGGATATATACCAATAAAAGGTGATTAATATAAAAAAAACTCAATGCTATTTTGTGAGAATAAATCAGGATGGATACTTACCAAATGCAATTGGAATAATCTGTAAATTGAAGCCAATAACAAAATGAGTACTAAAGCACTACTAACAACAATAAAAAAGTAACGAAAGAATTTTGTCATTAGCTTTCAAGTTAAATTTGAACTAACGAAAGATATGAAAATTTATGATATATGAAGTTACCTTAATTTGGGATAATCTTCAGGGTTTGCTTCATGCATCACATTATAAACAGTTTCAAAAATATCTTCGTTTGAAGGTTTCGAGAAATAATCACCATCTGTTCCGTAAGCCGGACGATGAGGTTTTGATGTAAGTGTTTGTGGTTGGCTGTCTAAATACTGATATGCATTTTGAATATTTAAAACTTCATTTAAAATATATGATGAAGCTCCGCCGGGAACATCTTCGTCAATAATAAGTAAACGGTTTGTTTTCGCTACACTTTTGGCAATATCATGATTTACATCGAAAGGTAATAAAGATTGTACATCTATAACTTCGGCATTAATACCAACTTCTAATAATTCCTTTGCTGTTTGTAACACCATTTTTAACGTAGAGCCATATGATACTAAAGTAATATCGCTACCTTCTTTTACTGTTTCCACAACTCCAACAGGTGTTTTAAGTTCTCCAAGATTATTTGGCATTTTCTCTTTTAAACGGTAGCCATTTAAGCATTCGATAATTAAAGCAGGTTGGTCACTTTCCATAATGGTATTATAGAATCCCGCAGCTTTGGTCATATTTCGTGGTACTAATACGTATATGCCTCTAACCAGATTAATAATACCTCCTAATTGTGAACCCGAATGCCAGATGCCTTCCAGTCTGTGACCACGAGTTCTAATAATCATAGGTGCTTTTTGCTTTCCTTTTGTTCTGTAATGAAGCGTTGCCAAATCGTCACTAATAATTTGAAGCGCATACATTATATAATCCAGATACTGAATTTCGGCAATAGGACGCAGTCCCCGCATCGCCATACCAATACCTTGTCCAAGAATTGTAGCTTCGCGAATTCCAACATCTGAAACTCGTAATTCGCCATATTTTTCTTGTAAACCTTCTAATCCTTGATTAACATCACCAATTGCCCCAGAGTCTTCTCCAAATATTAACGCTTCAGGGTATTTATTAAAAAGCGCATCAAAATTATCTCTGATAATAATTCGACCGTCAACATTTTTGGCATTCTCGTCGTAGGTTGGTTTAACTTCTTTTATAGTTAAGCCATTTTGTTTTGATTCGCTGTAAAGATGCGAACTATATTTTGGTTGATTAGTTTCGATATACCAATTTATCCATTTTTGTAATTGTTCTTTTTCGACACAATTATCAAAAATTATATATCGTAAGGTTTTGCGGGCAGCAGTTAAAATGTCTTTTCGTATAGGCTCTTCAGTAGTATTTAAATCGCTGATAATTTTTACGACAAAGGCTTTGTTAGCTGTTTTCTCGGCTACATTTTGCAATAAAGGAATAAGTTCATTACGATCTTTAAGCATAGGTGCCAGAAAATTACTCCAGGCAATTTTTCTTTTTTCTCTAACCTCTTTTTTGAGTTTTTTATCAAGATTATCTAATTCTTCTTCTGTGGCAAAATCGTTTTCTATCATCCATTGTCTCATCTTTACAATACAATCAAATTCTTTTTCCCATTCTAAACGCTCTGAACTTTTATAGCGTTCTTGAGAACCCGAAGTCGAGTGTCCTTGGGGTTGTGTTAATTCAGTAACATGAATTAAAACAGGAATATGTTTATTGCGAGCAATTTGTCCAGCTCTTTGGTAGGTATCTATTAACGACGGATAATCCCAGCCTTTTACCTTAAAAATTTCGTACCCGTTAGTGTTTTCATCACGCTGAAATCCTTTTAATATCTCCGAAATATTTTCTTTGGTAGTTTGGTGTTTTGCATGAACAGAAATTCCGTATTCATCATCCCAAACACTCATTACCATTGGTACTTGTAAAACACCGGCTGCATTAATGGTTTCAAAAAATATACCTTCACTTGTACTTGCATTACCAATTGTTCCCCAAGCTACTTCGTTACCGTTTTCTGAAAAGTTTGTAGTATCAATTCCCTTTACATTTCTATAAATTTTTGAAGCCAGAGCTAATCCTAATAATCTTGGCATTTGCGAAGCTGTAGGTGATACATCTGCACTAGAATTTTTTTGTTTGGTAAGATCTTTCCAATTGTAATCATCGTCTAAACTATGAGTACCGAAATGTCCTCCCATTTGTCTGCCTGCGCTCATTGGGTCAGCTTCAATTTCGGTATGTGCATATAATCCTGCAAAAAATTGTAAAACAGTGAGTTCTCCAATTGCCATCATAAAGGTCTGGTCTCTGTAATAGCCTGATCTAAAATCTCCATTTTTGAAGGCTTTTGCTAAGGCGAGTTGTGGCACTTCTTTACCATCTCCAAAAATTCCGAATTTTGCTTTTCCTGTAAGAACTTCACGTCTTCCTAATATACTACATGCTCTGCTTGTTACAGCTAACGTATAATCGTCAATGATTTCTTGTTTAAAATCGTTATAGGAAATATTTGAAGTTATTTCAGGATCTATCTGCATTTAATAATTAAACAGGTTTATGTATGCTACAAATTTACTTAAATTTTATGATTTTTACAATGGGTATAATTGTTAAATAAATGAGAAATTACCAACTATAAAGGTTATATTATAATAATAATGTATTTTTAGATATAAAAGATAAAATACATTAAGAATAATTCAAAATACATAAAACTTTTTTACCAATTAACGTTCAGAACTATAAAGTAAAAAGAACAGGTTTTTTTTACTTTATAGTTCTGAACGCTAATTAGTGGTATTAGTACCATTTACGTCTGAATAAACCAAGCAAAACCTCCGGATCTACAGTAAATATAAATCGTATTCTTTGATCGTAATTTTTATTGCCGATTTCCCAACCCAAACTTGAATATACTGGGAAATAAATTTCAAAATAATCGGTCACTAAATTTAAACGTATTCCAGAATCGTAAACAAATTTTGGATTTTGGAATTTGTTTTTTACGAGACCAATATCTCCATAGGCTTGTACGTATTTCCACAACGTTGTACTTAAGTTAAATGTCGAAATCCATTGATTTGCAAAAGGCGTTTCTAATTTAGATTTAAATCCACCTTCGGCAATAATTAATTGTTGACTAAAAATTCCTGAAGTTTCCGAACGACCTAAATAATTATAATCGAACAAATAATCTGTTGGTCTATCTAATGCAAAACTGAAAAAGTCAGTATCTGTTGGATTGTTATTATACAAAAAAGCACCAGCAAAAAAGCGAATATTTAATTGCCTGTTGTTTTCAAATAATTTTCTATATTCAAAATTAAAGGACAGTTTTCCAAAGTCTTTTGATAACTGAAAGTCGGTAAACCACTTGTAATAATTTATTAAGCCAGGATTAGTATTTATATATCTTGCATTGAAGACTTTATAATCAGGGTCTGTATTACCTGAAATATTATTTATATCTTCATCTCGAGAAATACCTATATATCTAAAATTTATTGCTTGAAATTTATTAGATCTAAAATCGGCGTGGTCTCTAAAACTAAAGGTTAAAAAAGGTGAGACTCTTTTTACAAATAAATCGGGAGCAAAAGATGAGTAGCTTCCAGTTAATCCATAAGTTATTTTGTAAAGGCTAGTATCTTCTATATTTTGAATATAAAAAATAGATCCTGAGCCCGTAAATGATTTAGATTTAGTTCCATATTGAGGTGCTAAATTATAATTAAACCCTTTTCTTAATAAAGTTTTATTATAAAACTTTAAGCCAAGGGTTAAGCCGTCATAAATGTTATTAAATTCTATTAATGGCATTAAAAACACCTGACTGTAGTATGGGTCTTCAATATCTTTAAATAATCTAAATTGAATCGGTTTATTGTTAAAAGGGAAACCCTTTAGAGATTTCCAGTTATCTCTTAAGTTGTATTCAGGAATGGTATTATCGTAATTTAACACCAATTTATTGGCATTATTTCTTGGTATGGTTAACGTTTTTTCTCCATCGATATTGTTAATCCAGATTTTAGATATTATAGAATCATTGTTAAGTGTAAAAAGCGAAACGGGCATTTTGTTTTTACGCTTATTCTTTATTGTTAAAGTAATAGAATCTTTAGTTTTCGTAACGCTTTTAATTTTAAAATCAATTTTCTTTCTCGTAGTAAGATAATCTTCAAAAAACCAATCTATATTTTTTGTTGTTTGTGATTTCAGAAAAATTTCAAAATCTTTTGCCGAAGTATTTCTTAATTTATTATCTTTTAAAAAAGACTTAATTGTTCTTTCTAATATATCTTCATTTATATAATCATCGAGATATTTTAATCCAACTCCCGCTTTATATTTGTTTGCTAAATTTTTATTAAACTTTAATAGCGAATCCTTTTGCATGTCTAATGGCTGATCTCTATTTGTTCTCGCCATATGCATATACACAAGACCATATTGTTCGTTAAATTTTAAATCAGAAGCATGAAATGACCGAATTCCCCATACATTGGCTAACGAGCCTAAAAGTTTCATATCGGGATAATAGTCTTCAATGTATTTTATCATAAAATAAATTTGAATCCCATCTTTTAACCATTGTTCTTTTCTTGGATTTATAAGCAGAGTGTTATCAAGATAGTTATTAAGAGTATTCTTTAACAGTTTTAATTCAAACTGAAAATTTTTAGGAAATGGTCTAATAAAATCTGGTAATTGGTTTAATCCATAAATAGGATTTTTTTTTGCATCTATATCAGAAACTATAAGTTTTTTGTGTGGATATTCACCTAAATAATCACTTATGAAGTTTATAATCTTATATGAAATGATGGCCTTATCAGTAGCACCCAATCCTTTTTCGCCAATATTAGAAAGAATAGAAAATTTATTAGTCTGTACTGTTTTATAAATTTGTAATTTATTTAAAAATAATTTGCTGTCTATACGATTTTTTCCGGATAGAAAAATTGTTTGAGTATTACTGTTTTCAATCGTTTCTATAATATCTAATTCTGAAGTAAGTATATAATTTTTTGGGAACTCCACTTGTAGATTGATATCTGCTTTAGGAATAAAAATATCATCTAAATTTTTATTACTATAATAATGCCAAGTGCCATTATATACTGCTGGAGTAATATACCAATATTTTAAATTATAATCTTTTAAAGCAGTTACACCATAACGTGTAAACTTGTCTTTTGGGAGTTGTACTGTATAAACTAATTTTAAACTGTAACTATTATTTGGTAATAATGAATTTGCCAATTCAACTTTTATAACGTCAGGATGTGATTGTAGGCGTTCAAATACTAAATTAGTATTATTATTGTTTGTTAAAGCAGTTATAACTGTATAACCACGATCTTCATTTTCTGCAAAATGAAATTTAGTACTGTACTCTTCTGAAAAACGTTTAGCTAATGGCGTGTTTTTAGTAGAATAACTATGACTCCAATCATTTAAAAAAATGCTTTTTAAAGTATCTGTTGAAGTGTTTTTATAAACTATTTCCTGACTTATATGAATTTGATCGTTTTCAATATCGAACACAGCTATAATGTCAATTTTGTTTTGACATATAGCACTAAATTGAAATAGTGAAAATATAAGTAGGTATAGTATATTTATTTTCAATTCGCTTTAATGAATTTTAATGGGTTTAAATTAAAGTTTGAGGCAATTAAATAATAAATTCCGTTTGACAAATTAGATACATTAAGCTGTAAAAGAGTTAGATTTTGAACTTTATAACTTTCTATTTTTTGTCCTAATATATTATAAACAAAAATAAAATCACTTTTAAAAGCAGTTGTGTTTAATTGTATTAAAAGCTTATCTTTTACAATATTACTTCCTGAAATACTAAACGTTGGTGTCATATTAAAATTACTTGTGCTTAAAGTTTCATTAGTTTGTAATTCTAAAGTAACCGGTAAATGATCACTAATGTTGTAGAGCGCATTCCTGATTGTTATACCAAAATCAACACCATTGCAACTATTAGAGTTTATTTCTTGATTATAGCAGTTTGTATTACCGTTATTTCCAAAAACTTGATACGAACTTGTTACATAAAAAATATCAGGATTTGTAAGCACGTTTTCAGAAGTTAGAATAAAATCGAAACGATCGTCAAAACCACCACCAGCCCCACCTAAAGCATCTGTCAATCTTGTAGATTGTGTAAAAACATCTAAATAGGCAGTGTTATTATGCCAATTTCCAACTCTATTTGCAGGATCTGTAAATGTTATATTATTAGTTGCATCTGTTAGTTCTATAAATGCTAATTCAGAATTTGTATAAATATTAAGATCTCCACCTAAAATAAAATAGTCACTACTAGGAAAACCATCAAGATAATTTGTTAAATCTTCTACCATTTGGAATCTTAAATCAGGATTAGGAATGTCTTGAGAAGACTTCAAATGGCATACTATAAAATGAATAATAATTGGGTTCGATATTTGATCTGTTGTATTTAGTTTAAAGGTATAATGATTGAAATCTCGAAAGATAGTTTGTATTTGAGTCTGGCTTACTAAAATAAACTTTCTACTATCAAAATATATAAAATTTTGCAAATAGTTTTGATCTCCGATGGTATCGTCGGAAGAATTTGTAACAAAAACTGCACTCTCATAATCTGGATTAATAAACTGAAGTGAATTTAATATAGCATCTGCTCCAGTTTGATTGTTGAGTTCGCAAACCATAAACAAATCTGGTTTATAATCTTCTAAAATTATTTCTAAATTTAATATTTTTGAGGAAGACTGATCTGGGAAATTTAGCAAGTTGTAAAACATGATCTTGAATGTTTCTTGTGAAACCACATTATTTATGGCACAAAAACAAACTATCAATATTACTAATAATTTCTTTTTCATTTTATTTAGGGAGAAAAAATTGTTGTTAATTTAGAAATTAATTCTTGTTCCATGCTTATTATAGAAAGAGTCTAAAATCTCAATAACTTCATCTTCTGTATCAACAAGATGTATTAAATCTAAATCGGTTGCGCTAACATTTTCAAATTTTTTAAGTACAGTATCTCTTATCCAATCCATAATGCCTTCCCAAAACTCTGTTCCAACCATTATAATAGGAAATTTTTCAATTTTTTTGGTTTGTATTAAAGTAATCGCTTCAAAAATTTCGTCTAAAGTTCCAAAGCCTCCAGGCATGACAACAAATCCTTGAGAATATTTTACAAACATAACCTTACGTACAAAAAAATAGTCGAAATCTAAGTTCTTATCTGTATCGATATACGGATTGTCATTTTGTTCAAAGGGCAATTCAATATTTAAACCAACTGAAGTTCCTCCAGCTTGATGAGCTCCTTTGTTTCCAGCTTCCATAATTCCTGGACCACCTCCAGTTATCACACCATAACCAGCTTCTACAATTTTTTCAGCTATTTTTTCTGTTAACTTGTAATATTTATTATCTGACTTTGTTCTAGCAGATCCAAATATAGACACACAAGGGCCAATCCTACTCATTTTTTCGAATCCCTCAACAAATTCTCCCATGATTTTAAAAATCGCCCAAGAGTCGTTTGCTTTTATTTCATTCCATCCTTTTAGATGTTTCTGTTTTTTCATCTTTTTAAAAATTTTGCAATGTGCTAATTTAATTCTTTTTTGAGGAATTGGGCTGTATAGCTCTTTTTGTGTTTTGCCACGATTTCTGGTGTGCCTTCTACAACAATTTCACCACCACTTTTTCCGCCTTCATAACCTATATCAATAATATGATCTACCATTTTAATGACATCTAAATTATGTTCTATAATTAAAACTGTATTGCCTTTATCAGCAAGTTTGTTCAACATAATCATAAGCACCCTAATATCTTCAAAATGTAAGCCTGTTGTAGGTTCGTCTAAAATATAGAATGTATTTCCTGTGTCTTTTTTAGATAATTCGGAAGCCAATTTTATGCGCTGAGCTTCACCACCAGAAAGTGTTGTACTTTGTTGACCCAAAGAAATATAACCCAATCCAACATCTTTAATGGTTTTTAATTTCCTGTGAATTTTAGGAATGTGCTCAAAATAAGGAACTGCTTCATTTATAGTCATATTTAGAACATCGCTAATCGATTTTCCTTTGTAACGAATCTCCAAAGTTTCCCTATTGAAACGTTTGCCCAAACAGGTTTCACATTCAACATATACATCTGGAAGAAAATTCATTTCTATAACACGTAAACCTCCACCTTTACAGGTTTCGCAACGTCCTCCAGTAACATTAAAGCTAAATCTTCCAGGCTTATAACCTCGAATCATTGCTTCAGGAATTTTGGCATACAAACTTCGTATTTCGCTAAAAACTCCTGTGTAAGTAGCAGGATTGCTACGTGGCGTTCTTCCAATAGGAGATTGATTGATTTCTATAACTTTATCTAAATGTTGTAAACCTTCTATTTTTTTATAAGGCAATGGAATTTTCTTACCATTAAAATAATAATTATTCAAAATAGGATAAAGCGTTTCGTTAATTAACGTAGATTTTCCACTTCCTGAAACACCTGTAATACCAATCATTTTACCTAAAGGAATTGTTAGCGTCACATTTTTCAAGTTGTTACCTGTACAGCCTTTTAATACTATTCTTTTTCCGTTGCCTTTTCTTCGTTTCTTGGGAGTTTCAAGAAATTTGGTACCATTTAAATAATCGGCAGTTAGTGTATGGTGTTTTTTTAAATCTTTAGGAGTTCCTTCGCTAATAATTTCGCCACCATGTTTTCCAGCTCTCGGACCAAGATCAATAACATGATCTGCACGTTCAATCATTTCTTTATCATGCTCGACAACAATTATCGAATTTCCTAAATCACGAAGCGATGTTAATGAGTTTATCAGTTTTGCATTATCGCGTTGGTGCAATCCAATACTCGGTTCATCTAAAATATAAAGTACGCCAACAAGTTGTGAGCCAATTTGTGTGGCTAACCGAATGCGCTGTGCCTCGCCACCTGAAAGCGATTTAGAGGGTCGGTCTAAAGATAAATAATCCAAGCCCACATCCAATAAAAATTGAATTCTGGAGTTTATTTCTTTAATAATTTCGGATGCTATTTTATTTTGTTTTTTACTTAAATGATTTTCTAAATCATTAAACCAATACTCTAAATCAGCAATATCCAATTGTGCTAATTCTGAAATATTTTTGCCATTAATTTTAAAGTATAGTGATTCTTTTTTTAACCGAGTTCCTTTACATTCAGGACAAGTAACATTGTCCATATAATCTTTTGCCCAACGTTTTATGGATGTTGAATCGGTATGTTTATATTGATTTTCGATAAAGTTTGCTATCCCTTCAAAATCTATATTATAGTTGCGTGTAATGCCAAGCGATTTACTTTCAACTGAAAATTTTTCGTTTCCGCCATAAAGTATCATTTCCATTGCTTCTATTGGAATGGACTTGATAGCATCACTCAAACTAAATTCAAAACGTTGTGCTATTAATTCTAATTGCTTAAAAATCCAGCTATCTTTTTGCGGACCTTGTGGAGCTAATCCACCATTTTTTATAGAAATAGTATTGTCAGGAATTATTTTTTCGATATTAACTTCGTACAACGTGCCAATACCATTACATTTTGAACAAGCACCTTTTGGCGAATTGAACGAAAAGTTATTAGGTTCAGGATTTGGATATGAAATACCTGAAGTTGGGCACATTAAATTCCGACTGAAATAACGAATTTCTTTGGTGTCGTGGTCAATAATCATTAACACATTATCGCCATGATACATCGCCGTTTTAATGGTTTCGGTGAGACGTTTGTTACTATCGGAATTCTCATCGATTTTTAGTCTATCTATTACAATTTCGACATCGTGCGTTTTATAGCGATCGAGCTTCATACCTTTTACGAGGTCTTTAATTTCTCCATCTGTTCGTACCTTGACAAAGCCTTGCTTCCCAATTTGCTCGAATAACTCTCTATAATGTCCTTTTCTGGAACGTACAACCGGAGACAGTACATTGATGTGTTTACCATTAAAACTTTTTATTATAAGTGCTTTAATTTGTTCGTCGTTGTAACTCACCATTTTTTTACCAGTATTATAGCTAAAAGCGTCGCTGGCACGTGCAAAAAAGAGACGTAAAAAATCATATATTTCTGTAATGGTTCCAACGGTAGAGCGAGGCGATTTATTTGTTGTTTTTTGCTCTATGGCAATAACGGGAGAAAGCCCATCAATTTTATCGACATCAGGACGTTCCAAACCTCCAAGAAATTGTCGTGCATAGGCTGAAAATGTTTCAATGTATCTACGTTGTCCTTCGGCATATATGGTATCGAAAGCAAGAGACGATTTTCCGCTACCGGAAAGTCCGGTTATCACAACCAATTTTTCTCTTGGTATAGATACATCAATGTTTTTCAGGTTGTGTACTCTGGCTCCCTGAACCTCAATATATTCTTGGTGATTGTTCATATTTTGGCAATCCTGCCTAATTTTGCAGGCAAAACCGCAAAGGTACTGTTTTTGATTCTAAAAATGAAGTGAGGTTGGTTTAGGTTTTTTTATAAACTTATTAACTATTTACTTTTATTCCGTTCCTTTTACCTCTCCCATTTCTAAACCAAAAAATAAAAGATGATGAAAGCTAGGCAGCTGTGCGCCACTTTTGGTAGTAATCCAATCGCTCCAAGATGCTTCAACACCTTTAAGAGGTAATATGGATGTCCACATTTTAAAGCTTTTAGGTTTTCCGTTATCGTCAAGAATCCATAGGTAAGAATCTCCTGGAGTAGAGCCACCTGTTGTGTAGGTGACTAGTAATGCGTCGTCTCCATTCTCAAGAGTTACCAAACGACGTTCTACACCTGGATCGAATAACTTATAAGGTGCAACCAACCAAAATGAATCGTTATTAAAATAATCAATTGCTTTTTCAATCAGTTCTTTTTCAATCTCGCCTTTTACACTAAAATTATGTACATAAACTTTGCTGTTTTCAGGGTTATTAAGGTGTAAAACTACTTTGTAATCTTTCCAGTAAACCGTGCAAATTTTCTTGTCTTTTTGCCACTTGTAATGATGTTTGTTTCTAAATGTCCACTCTATATAATTTGTTTTTTTGTAAGCTGTAAAATCTAATGCATCCAACATTTTAACGGCTAATTTTTCGGCTTCAACGCCTTGTTTTCCTCGTGGAATATCTTCATCGTACTTAACATATAAATACCCAAAAAACAATACACTAGGAAGCGTAATAAATACGATAAGTCCAGCAATTATTTTAAGTGTCTTTTTAAGTTTCATTATATGTAAATATATTAACTCTTATAGAAATAGGCAACTATTATAACTTGAATTAGACATTAAATTAGATTTACTTAATTGATAATCAAGTGTATGAATTTTTAATTTTTAGTAATATCATTATAAAACATATTTATCCTACAAGGTTTTTAAAAACTTTGTAGGTATTCCTTGTAGGTATTTTGAATAATTAAAAACCAATAGCAGTATCGTCACCACGTCTGTCTGCTCCACCTTCCAGTTTTCCGTTTTCCAATACAAGAATACCATCTACTTTACCAAGTACTGGCGCACTTTCTTCATTAGTTGTATAACCTAAACGTTGTAATTGTTCAATAATTTCTTTCGGAAAAGAATTAGGTTCAAACAAAATAACATCAGGCAGCCATTGATGATGAAAACGAGGTGCATCAACAGCTTGTTGCATCGTCATTTTATATTCGTGGACATTTAAAATAGTTTGAAGTACCGAGGTAATAATTGTAGAGCCTCCAGGAGTACCAACGCTCATTAATAACTTTCCGTCTCGTTCTACAATAGTTGGTGTCATCGAGCTTAACATACGTTTTTCGGGAACAATACTATTGGCTTCGGCACCGATTAATCCAAACATATTAGGAACACCAGGCTTACTGCTAAAATCGTCCATTTCATTATTTAAAAAGAAACCCAAATCGGAACAATACAGCTTGGATCCAAAGCCTCCATTTATTGTTGTAGTTACCGAAACCGAATTGCCAAATTGGTCAATAATAGAATAGTGGGTTGTTTCATTGCTCTCAATAACCTGAACTTTGCCATGAGAAACATCGGAAGAAAGCGTTGCTTTTTCAAAAGAAAATGTTGACATTCTATCTCTTAAATAATCTTCACTTATAAGTTTTTCGCCTGGTACAGTCACAAAATCCGGATCGCCTAAATAAAAACTTCTATCAGCATAAGCACGACGTTCGGCTTCAGTAATTACTTGAATAGCCTTCAACGAATTAGGACCAAATTTTTCTAAATCATAAGGTTCTATCATTTCCATAATTTGCGCTAGACATATACCACCACTTGAAGGTGGCGACATGGAAATAATTTTTAAATCGTCGTACTCAAAAGTTGTAGGTCTGCGCCAACTCACTTTGTATTTTACCAAGTCTTCTTCGGTAATAATACCTCCATTGTCTTGTATAAATTTTACCAATCGTTTTGCAGTTTCCCCTTTATAAAATTCATCACGACCATTTTTCATAATCCGAGTTAAGGTTTCAGCAAGTGCAGGATATTTTATAGTATCGTTTTCTTTCCATTCTTTTACAAAAAGGATCGTGTCGTTATTTGCTTTTAAAAAGGATTCTTGGGATCTCTTTATTCTGCTTTCTTGTTTTTTGGTTACTACAACACCTCTAAATGCTAAATCAATCGATGGTTTTATAATATCTTCTATTGGTAAACTTCCTAATCTTTCATGAACAGCAAATACACCAGCAATCGATCCAGGAACACCAACAGACATAACACCTAATGTACTCTTTTCAGGAATCACATTGCCTAACGAATCCAGATACATATCTTTAGTCGCTGCTAAAGGCGCTTTCTCTCTATAATCGAGTGCTCCAACCTCTCCATTTGCTTTTCTATATACCATAAAACCACCACCACCAATATTTCCAGCAACAGGATATGCCACAGCAAGTGCTAATTGAGTAGCTGCCATAGCATCAAAAGCGTTGCCACCTTTTTTAAGAATATCTGTACCAATTTTTGAAGCTTCTATACGTGCAGAAACCACCATAGCTTTTTCTACAATAAGACCTCTTTTAGATTCATCTACTTCATATTTGTTTGAATTGTTATTGCACGAAAAAAATGCAACAAAAATGAATAAGATTAAGATTATGTTTTTCATATTATTGATTAATTATTGTGAATGTAATAGTTTTAATTCTTGTTTTGAATATTCTATAAGTTCAGCAAAGAAAAGGGTAAACTCCATTTCAAAGGCATCGTAAAATTCTTCCAATTCGTTTACAGCAAGATTCATTT
>RDRZ01000061.1 GCA_003709165.1 Flavobacteriaceae bacterium PRS1 | reverse complement strand
TGTGAGAAAATCTGTAAATCTTTCTAAACAAATACATATTATTGCAGCTAATATGAGACAAATGCGACATATAAGCTATGTGTTTATCATGAGCTTCTGGATTCATATATCTAATACGCATACCAATGTTAACAAATAATTCGATTGCTTTTTGCTGAAGTTTGAATGCTGTTTGCTCTACTTCGCAAATAATATTTGTTTTGTTTTGAAACAACTCCAAAAACGCTGCTTTTGGTCCTGAAAATTCTGTTCCGGAAATAGGATGTGTTGCCAAAAAATTTCTGCGCTTTGGATGGTTTGCCACTACATTACAAATATCTGTTTTTGTTGATCCAACATCTATTACTAAAGCATCATCTGAAACAGTATCCAAAATATTTGGTAATTCGATTACAGAACTGTCTACAGGAATTGATAACACTATTAAATCGGCATTTACAATATCATCAATTTTTGCCTTTGCATCAATAATATTAAGAGAAAGTGCCTCTTCTAAATGTTCAGCGTTATTATCGATTCCATAAATAACCGCATTGGGATTCAGTTTTTTTATATTTAAAGCCAAACTTCCTCCAATTAATCCAATTCCTATGATGTAAATATTTTTCATGCTCAACTGTCTTTTTGAGACATCTCTCCCAAAAGGAGAGAAATTTTAATTCTTACTATTTAATATTTATTTTTCTGTTGACTGCAAACTAATCCCAATAGCTATCGGGACGAGACAGCCAACTTATTTTACTCTAGCTATTGCTTCTTCAATATCTTCAACTGAAGCACATAAGGAAAGCCGTATATAACCTTCGCCATTAATACCAAAAATTGTTCCAGGTGCTATAAATAAATGATGCTTTTTAAGTACAATATCTACAAACTCTTCAGCCTTAACCAAAGCAGGTAATTTTGCCCAAACAAAGAGCCCGGAAGCATTTTTATCGAACGTACAATTCAATACTTTAGCTAACTTCCAGATTAACTCTCGTCGTTGTTCATAAACACTATTTAAACTTATATACCACATTTCGGAACATTTTAACGCTTCGATAGCTCCTTTTTGAATGCCATAAAACATTCCTGAATCCATATTGCTTTTCACCTTTAAAATATTATCAATATATTTTTGGTCGCCTACCACCATGCCTACTCTCCAGCCAGCCATATTAAAAGTTTTGCTTAATGAGTTTAACTCTAAACAAACTTCTTTTGCGCCTTGAACAGCCAGAATACTTTTTGGCGCGTCGTTTAAAATAAAACTATATGGATTATCATTAACTATTAAAATATTATTTCGTCTGGCAAAAGAAACCAACTCTTCATATAGCTTATAAGTTGCTTTGGCTCCTGTTGGCATGTGTGTATAATTTATCCACATTAATTTTACTTTACTTAAATCTGACTTTTCCAAAGCTAAAATATCTGGAAACCAGTTATTCTCTTGTGTTAAATCGTAAAACACAGGTTTTGCACTCAATAATTTTGTAACCGACTCGTATGTTGGATACCCTGGATTCGGAATAAGCACTTCGTCGCCTTCATTTAAATATGCCATAGAAATATGCATAATCCCTTCCTTACTTCCCATTAATGGTAATATTTCGGTTTTAGGACTCAAAGCCACATTATACTGCTCCCGATAAAACGAAGCCATTGCTTCACGAAGCTCAGGTAAACCTTGATAGCTTTGGTATTTATGTGCGTCTGGATTGGTTAAACTGTTGGTTAATGCAGTAATAACCTTTTGCGGTGGATGTAAATCTGGGCTTCCAATTCCTAAATTAATAATAGGCAAACCACTTGCCTTAAGCAAATTGACTTCCCGTAACTTTTTTGAAAAGTAGTATTCTTCAACCGATTGTAATCTGTTAGCTGGTTCAATCATAATTTTGCATTTTTATATTCACCCAACACTTTAAAATCTTGAGCCATAATTTCTATAATTGACTTTGCTTTTTTAAAATCATCATATTTTTCAAAAGTAACATCTACAAAAAACGCATAAAACCAAGGTGTGTCAATTTTTGGTAAGGACTGAATTTTTGTGAGGTTCAATTTACAATCGCTCATCACATTAAGTATTGTAGCCAAGCTTCCTCGTTTTGACGACAATTCAAATTTCAAAGATGCTTTATTAATTTCATTTTCTGGAATTTCTTTATTCTCGCGTTTTACAATAACAAATCGTGTTTCATTGTGTTTTATGGTTTGAATACTTTCTGATAGAATATCGAGTTGAAAAATTTCGGCAGCCAAACTACTTGCTATTGCGGCAATGCTTTTAAGCTGATGCTCTTGAATTCGTTGAGCAACTTCGGCGGTGTCTTTATCTTCAATTAATTTAATATGAGGATGATTTTTGAAAAATTCTTTACACTGTAGCAATGCCATTGGATGCGAATAGACTTCTTTAACATCGGTAATATTTTGATTTGGCAACGCCAATAAATGATGTTGAATATCTAAATAATGCTCTCCAATAATGTGCAAATTATGAGTATCTATTAATGCGTAATTTGGAATAATAGAGCCTACTATAGAATTCTCAATTGCCATAATTACAGCATCACTTTCTTTATTTAAAAGACTATCTATAGCATTATCGAACGATAAACATTCTTTTAGTATAATTCCGTTGTCAAAATATTGTTGCGACACGATATGATGGAACGAACCCTTTACGCCTTGTATTGCTACTGATTTTATCATATAAAAAAAGCCTCGAATAAACATCGAGACTTATATTTTAATTTATATTTTATAAATTACACCTATAACATCTCGTTTCTTTTGCTAAAAAAGAAATAAAAAAAGTTATAATATGTAAAAGTTGTTGTCATTGATTATGTGGCTAAAGTAAATAATATTTTTACAAATCAAAATGTTAGTACAAAATATTTCATAATCTCTAGTAAAGAAAATTTATTGCGCTTATTTTAATCAAAAATAAGCTGTCCTGTATAAAATTGTTCTACCTCAACTATTGGCGGTTGGTTAACCGAAATTAAATCGCCTGTACTACGAAGTTCGTCTGTTAAGGATTGTTGCGGATTTACTATCATATCGTTACTTCCTCGATGAAACACATCAACGTTTTGGGCAATTAAATCTCTGCCTTCAAAACGTCCTGCTCCAGCAAAGAACCCAATTCTTAGATTTTCGGTTTGTCCAGTAATATAAAAAGAGGAAATGTTATTGGTAGTAATTCTTAATGTTGTGAGGTTTACATCTAAACTAAAATCGCCAACGGTAAAACTATCTGGAGCATTAAAATCTTCGGAGATAAGATGCAAACTATTGTAGTTTAGAATACCATCCGAAGATACATCGTATTGTGTAGAGCTTCTTATTTCTGTAATATTTGGTGCTTTAACATATATTTTAGTAATGCCAAAATCGCGAACGTAATTGCAAGTATTATTATCGGTTAATTGTAACACGTCACCAACAACTAAAACCCCGACATCATTTAGCAAATTTTCTCCGGTTTCGATAATAACCTCAAATTCTAGACCATAAGTGAGGATGAGTTCAACATCCCGATTTACCAGAATTTTTGAAAACGTATTAACTGTAATTTCTTGTTGAATAATACTTCCAGATGTTTGAAAACAATCTCCTGCATCTTCACTGTTGCAAGTAAAAATAAGAGTTAATGTTAGTATGAATATTATTTTTTTCATTTTAAATGCCCACGAAAGTGGGTGTCTTAATTAATTTCTCATTACTTCTTTTCATAGTGGATTCTTTCCCGATAGCTATCGGGATTCGCAGGAATGACAGCCACTTTACAATCTAATTCCAATTCCTAATTCAACTGCTTCAGCAGCGGCTCCATGTGCTTTTAAAGTTAGTGCTCCAAACCATTTATCGCCAAAATAACGTTTTAGTCTAATTCTAAAATACGTTCTCCCTTCAAAGTCATAGGGATAATACACATAATAGCCAACTTGAGTGACTAAAGATATTTTATTAATAAACAATTCATGACCAACAAATATACCAACACGCTTATAATCGGCTTTACCATCTTCATTTCGTTTCGGAAAAGCAACAGCATTATATTTTATATACTCTTTTAAAAAGTTTGAAAAGAACACATCTGTTCCAAACTGCAAAGCACTTTTATGGTTTAATCTTTTATCTGCATATACAGAAAAAATATAAAATGGAAACTGACCGCTATCTATCACATCGCTTTCGTTGATGCCACTTCTAAACACAAAATTATACTTAATAGATTGCGTGAATTTTTCTTTAGCTGATTCTGTTTTTACAAACTCTGGTTCATTTTCATCTAAATTATAAATGACTCCAACATTTACAGTAATCGAGTTTATACTCGTATTTGGTGCTTTAACATTGGCATTAGAGTAATGAATTAAGGACAATCCTGCTTGCAAACCAAACCTGTCTATAATACGCTCTTTTTTGTAATTCAACATTATATAAGTGCTACTCATAAATTTAGAACCAAAAGCAATATTTTTGTGATTGTTTATTTTATCGTAAGGATTTGTTTTGAATGCTAAACCTTGTCCAATCCGTAGCATTAGATTCCTCTTTAAAAAGTAAAAATTATAATGTGCATATAAGGTATAGTTATTTCCTAAAATGTCGTTTTTTGAAATTTTGATAGGTAAAGGAAACTCCATAATCGGGATAGTTATAACGTTGTTCCCAATCGTTATAACCAAAGGTTTTTTTGTTCCAGCTTAAAATTAAACCTTCAGGATGTCCTTTAATTAAATGAAGGATATCATTATTGTGCAAGGCAATATTTCCTTTAAAATAATTAATATCAATATAAGATGAAGACGTTTGTTTTTCTTGTGACAAAACAGCACTAAAACATAAACATAAAATGTAGGTTAAAAATCGCCTCATTAATTAATTTACTTGTTTGACAAAAGTAAAAGAATAATTAAAATATCTGTGAAGCGATGGCTTTTATATTATCACTTTTTCCCATAGAATAGTAATGAAGCACAGGAATTCCTGCTTTTTCTAGTTCTTTTGATTGTTGAACACACCATTCAACACCTACTTGACGAACTTGTGTATTGTCTTTACATTTAACAACGGCTTTAATTAATGCTTCGGGTAAATCTACATGAAAACGATGCGGAATTAAATTAAGTTGTTTTTTTGTGGCAATAGGTTTTAATCCTGGAATGATTGGCACTGTAATTCCCGCTTTTCTACATTTATCAACAAAGTCAAAATATTTTTGATTATCAAAAAACATTTGCGTGACAATATAAGTCGCTCCGTTTTTTATTTTTTTCTTCAAAAAATGAATGTC
>RDRZ01000060.1 GCA_003709165.1 Flavobacteriaceae bacterium PRS1 | reverse complement strand
CATGCAGATTCAATTGGTATTGGAGTTTGAAACACATGCTCGGTTAAAGCAGGATTAGCAAGACTCCACATTGTAAAAAAAGCAAACCACGAAAAAAATTGAATGACACCTAATTTTTTCATTGTTAGAGACATGTTACCAATATTGTTTAAAATATCAGGAATGAAACGATTTTTTCTTGCTTTTTCTCGTTCAAACTCTTCCATATCTTCTGGAGGATATTCTGATGTAGTAAAAACTGTATATATAATACTTACTAAAAACACAAATGCACCAATTGCAAAAGCTACTTTAACAGACATTGGTATAATTCCTGAATCCGCAGTATTACTTACACCAAGTTGCGAAACCATCCAAGGTAAATTACTTGCAATCCAAGTGCCTATTCCAATTATTAATGTTTGTACTACAAATCCGTAGGAGCGTTGAGAGTCAGGTAACTTATCTGCTACTAATGCTCTAAAAGGTTCCATCGAAATGTTTATTGAAGCATCCAAAATCCATAAAAATCCTGCAGCAATCCAGAGGGCTGGAGAATGTGGTACAAAAAACAAAGCCAAAGAACTTAAAATAGCACCAATTAAAAAGTAAGGGTGGCGGCGTCCCCATCTTACACTCCAAGTTCTGTCGCTCATATAACCAATAATTGGTTGTATTAGTAAACCTGTTAAAGGTGCAGCTATCCAAAGCAAAGGAATAGCATCTTTCTCTGCTCCAAGTGTTTGAAAAATACGAGACATGAATGCGCCTTGTAAAGCAAATCCAAATTGAATTCCCAAGAAACCGAAACTCATGTTCCAGATTTCCCAAAAACCTAATGTACGCTTTTGCATAATTGCATGATTAAATTAATACTATTTGATAAGCGAAAAGATTTATCAAAACTTATGTGAGAAGTGAAAATATAAGTTCTGATTTAGTGGTAAAGATATAAAAGTTTTTAAAGTTTAAAAGATTTTTATTTATTTGGTAGAATCTCTTTCATTAAGTTCGGTCTCAATTACTACAGTTTGACGTCAGCAAAAAGTGAACTTTAAGGGGGTTCGTAATGATGTTACAAAATTAATGATTTTTAATGGGGATTAAAAAAAACTCTTTATAATTACCCTTTTAATGTAGAATTAAAAGCAGATATTAAAATTGTTTCATTAAATAAATTTTCTTTACTGAAATAGAAACCTTTGTTTTCTCCAACAATCCTAAAAAAAAGCAATTTCAAATGCATTCGATATATCGAATAAAGAATTATTTAATTTTTAATTTTTTTTAAGTCATCACAAATATTCATAATATATAAAGGTCTAAAAGAAGACCCCCAGTCCTACAAGGCAAAATAAGTGATTTTCTCAATATACCCCTGACTTTTTGGACAGAATCTCAAAATCACAGCCTTTTTTTTAAACCTATCTATTCTTAAATGTTTATATTAGCGGTATTGAAAATGTTAGCATATCTTGTAAGAACACAGTAGTCTAACATTTAGAATCTCCAACTACTTATCCAAAAGCAGTTCAAAATTAAATACAGGGGTGTTTTTAGGGGAATTATTAAATATAAAAATCGTTAAATAGCTAATTTTTAACTATATAACGATTTTATTTTGTACGGCTGAAGGGAGTCGAACCCCCACACCTTTCGGCACTAGATCCTAAGTCTAGCGTGTCTACCAATTCCACCACAGCCGCAAAATTGTGCGTGCAAATATAAGCATTAGTTTGAATATACAAATAGACCTATTTAGGAATTAATAATATTCAATTTTGTACTTTTGAGTAAAATTAAAATACTGTTATGAACAACATTCAACTCTACATAAATCAACATAAAGATAGATTCTTAAGTGAACTGATCGAGCTCTTAAAAATCCCTTCAATAAGTGCCGATTCAGCCTATAATAATGACATCTTAAAAGCTGCCAAAGCAGTTAAAACAAGCTTACAAAATGCTGGTTGCGATACTGTAGAAATTTGTGAAACAAAAGGAAACCCGATAGTTTATGGCGAGAAAATTATTGACAAAAATCTGCCAACCATTTTAGTCTATGGTCATTATGATGTGCAACCTGCTGACCCATTGGATTTATGGGATTCTTCCCCTTTTGAACCAATTATAAAGAAAACAAAATTACATCCTGATGGTGCCATTTTTGCTCGTGGTGCTTGCGACGATAAAGGGCAAATGTATATGCACATTAAAGCCTTGGAATTTATGACCTCAACAAATCAGTTACCTTGTAATGTAAAATTTATGATTGAAGGCGAAGAAGAAGTTGGAAGCTCTAACCTTTCTATATTTGTGAAAGAAAATCATTCGAAATTACAAAACGATGTGATATTAATTTCAGATACAGGAATGATAGCCAACGACACTCCTTCAATTACAACTGGACTACGCGGTTTAAGTTATGTTGAAGTCGAAATTACAGGTCCAAATAGAGATTTACATTCAGGTTTATATGGAGGTGCAGTAGCCAATCCAATTAATATCTTAACCAAAATGATTTCGTCGCTACATGACGAAAACAACCGTATTACAATTCCTGGATTTTACGATAAAGTTGAAAATCTTTCAGAAAAAAAACGCAATGAAATGGCAAAAGCACCTTTCTCATTAGAAGAATATAAAGCTGCGTTAGATATTGATGCTGTTTATGGAGAAACGGGTTATACTACCAACGAGCGAAATTCTATCAGACCAACTCTGGACGTAAACGGAATTTGGGGAGGTTACACTGGCGAAGGCGCAAAAACGGTTATTGCAAGTAAAGCTTACGCTAAAATATCGATGCGATTAGTACCAAATCAAGATTGGATAGAGATTACCGAATTGTTTACAGCACATTTTAAAAGCATAGCACCAAAAGGCATTACTGTAAAAATTACACCTCATCATGGTGGACAAGGTTATGTAACTCCTACAAATAGTATTGGTTATCAGGCTGCAAGTAAAGCTTATGAAGAAACCTTTGGAAAAGTTCCAATTCCGCAACGTAGTGGAGGAAGTATTCCAATTGTGGCTTTGTTTGAAGAAGAACTAAAAAGCAAAACCATTTTAATGGGATTTGGTTTAGATAGCGATGCTATACACTCTCCAAACGAACATTTTGGCATTTTTAATTTTTTAAAAGGTATTGAAACCATTCCGTTGTTCTTCAAATATTTTACAGAGTTTTCTAAATAAGTAAGTTGGAATGAAAATTAAAATCATAGAAAAATATAAAAACTGGATTGGTTTAAGAATAAACTCTCCGCTTCATAAAGGCAAAAACAAAAATTACGTATTCATTCATATAAATAAAACCGCAGGAACGAGTATTATTAACATTATAGGAAAACCCTTCCGAAAACATCTTACTGTAAAAGATGTGATTCATATTATTGGTCAGAAAAAATGGGATGAAGCCTATAAATTTACAGTAATTCGAAATCCGTGGGATAAAGTTGTGTCACATTATAAGCATAATATTAAAATGAATGTCACCAATATGGCTAAAAAGAAAATAGAATTTAAAGATTGGGTAGCTTGTACTTATGTCGACCCAAAAAATAAATTCTATTACAATAGAGCACAGATGTTTTTCCCTCAAGTAGAATGGCTTAAAAACAACGAAGGAAAAATAGATATTGACAAAATTATTCGATTCGAAAACCTAAATGAAGGCATAAACGAGGTGTTTAAAACTTTAGAAATTGAACACAAATTGCAACATCTTAATAGAACTTATAGAACCAATTATCGCGATTTTTATGATGACCAAACCAAACATATAGTTACTGATTGGTTTCATGAAGATATTAAGGAATTTAGTTACACCTTTTAAGAACCAATCTTTAATTTATCTTTTTGTTAACATTCTTTTTTGCTCTACGTTTGTAGAATTAAAATATTTGTTCTATGTTTGTAGAGTTAAATATTATTTATCAAAATATATAATATGAAATTATCCAAAACTGAAGAACAATTAATGCAACATCTCTGGAAGTTTGAAACTGCTTTTATGAAAGATTTACTTAAAGCATATCCTGAACCAAAGCCAGCAACCACAACAGTCGCGACTTTACTGAAACGAATGACCGACAAAGGCTTTGTTGCCTATAAACTCTACGGTAATTCTCGTGAATATTTTCCTTTGGTTAAAAAGATGGATTATTTTTCAAAGCATGTAAACGGTTTAATAAAACATTTTTTTAACGACAGTGCTTTGCAATTTGCGTCTTTTTTTACTAAAGAAACTAACTTAACCAAAGCAGAGCTCGAAGACCTAAGAGCAATTATTGACAGCGAAATTAAAAAGAAGTAATCATGTTAATTTATATATTAAATTTTAGCGCATGCTTAGCTATATTTATAGTGTTCTATAAACTCTTTTTAGAGAAGGAAAACATGCATAGATTTAAGCGGTTCTATCTTTTATCATCATTAATGTTATCTATAGCAATACCATTAATTACATTTACATATTATGTTGACCCAACTACTACAGAGAATTTCCCTAAAATAATTCAAGATTCTAATTTACAGTTAGAAGATAAAACCAATTACCTCACAATAATTTTATGGAGTATTTATGGAATTGGTGTATTAATTTTCGGATCTTTATTCTTTAAAAATTTAATTCAAATTGTATTTAAAATAAACCGAAATACTAAAGTAAAAAGCCAACATTTTACAAATGTATTGCTACAAAATTTAGTGATTCCACATACTTTTTTCAATTATATCTTTTTAAATAAATACAAATTTGAAACAAAACAAATCCCTAAAGAAGTGTTATTACATGAAGAAACACATGCAACACAAAAGCATTCAATAGATGTCTTGTTTATAGAAATACTTCAAGTTGTTTTCTGGTTTAATCCACTTCTTTATTTTATAAAAAAGGATATTAAACTTAATCACGAATTTTTAGCAGACCAAGCTGTTTTAAATAATGGCTTCGATACCTCCGCCTATCAAAATACTTTATTAGCATTCTCATCTCCCGATAGCTATCGGGATGTCAAGACTCATCAATTGGCAAATGCCATCAATTATTCATTAATCAAAAAACGATTTACAGTTATGAAAACACAAACATCAAAAAAAGGAATTTGGTTAAGAAGTCTATTACTTCTTCCTCTATTAGCAATTTTATTATTTAGTTTCAGTACGAAAGTTATAGTCTTAGAGGAGAAAACCAATATAGCAGAACAGAAACTTACCAGTATTCAAGATAAAGTATCAGCTAAACAAATTGCAGAATATAATACTCTAGCAAAAAAATATAATGACATGCCTGAAGACGATATGATTATTAGAAAAAAAGATTTGAAGCGTCTTAAGAGTTTATACGGTTTAATGTCTAGTGAACAAAAAAAGAATGCAGAGCCATTTCCAAATTTCCCACCTCCTCCACCAACAGTCGTTGAGGTTGTTGAAATTAAATCACCCGAAGCTGTAAAAGTTATTGAAGTAATAGAGATTCTACCAACTGCTATATTGGTTTTCTC
>RDRZ01000059.1 GCA_003709165.1 Flavobacteriaceae bacterium PRS1 | reverse complement strand
CAAACCAATTAATAATATAAAACACGCTTTAGCTTTTTAACCGCTAAACGGGTTAATTAATACACTCTTTATATGAATACGTTTTATTGTTTGTAGATGAAATACTTGTTTTATCTATAAAGCGTATACTTCATTTTTATAGATAATTCAGTAAAGGTGTATTTCATCGATATTTTATACCAAATCAATTGAGTAAACCACTTTTCTTTGCATTTTATCAAATATTTTGAACTTTAAAGCTTCTTTGGTTGACATTTGCTTCAGAAACCTACTAATATTTGAGTCATGAAAAAGTTTTTATTAATAATCGTAATTTTAGTTCTTCCATTTATTTCAATGGCACAAACTACTACTAATACTGTTGAAGACACTAACACTATTATAGAAACTGAAGTGGCTATTAAAACAGTTGAGCCAATTAGCATTAATCCTAAGACACAAAATTTAGACCTTAACTATAAAAAGAGTAATGATTTAATTAGTATTAAAGCATATATAAAAAGTTTACAACTTAAACGTAAAGAAACATTAATGAGTTAATCTCAGTAAAAATGAAATACTAATCGGCAAATACCAATTCACCTTTGGCCTCTTTTTCTTTAAACTCTTTTACCAAATCCAAAGCATCAGGAATAACATCACTACACAAAACAATAAGCGAACCTTTTACTGCATTTTTTACAGCATAGGTTATCGCTTCTTTTTCTGAAGGAATAATAGTTGTTTTTTTATTTGGGCCTATCATTTTAATCCCATCATTCAGCATTTTAATAAGTTCTTCTTCTGTTTTTCCGCGTAAGCGTTTGTCCTGGCGAATAATAATTTCATCAAACATTTCGGCTGCAATCATTCCCATTTCGTTATTATCTTCAACTCGTCTGTCTCCAATTCCTGCTATAATTCCGACTTTTACAGTCGCTTCTAATTCATCTATAAATTGTTGAAGTGCTCGCATTCCTGCAGGATTATGCGCATAATCTAAAAGAATAGTAAAGTTTTTAAACTCAAATAAATTTAAGCGCCCAGGTGTTTGTGAAGCTGAAGGAATAAATGTTTCTAATCCAGCTTTTATATCTTCGTTACTTATACCATGAATATTTGCCGCTAATACTGCTGCTAATACATTTTGAATCATAAACTTGGCTTTCCCGCCATAGGTTAACGGAATATTTTCTACCTTCATAATTCGCATTTTCCATTCGCCTCTACAAATGGTTACATAGTTATTTTCGTAAATAGCTGTGATTCCGTTTAAGCGTTGTAAAGCTTTTATACGTGGATTATTTTCATCCATTGAAAACAATGCCACTTTACAATCTACATTTCGTCGCATATCATAAACCAAGTCATCATCTGCATTTAAAATGGCATAACCATCAGGTAAAACAGTTTCAGGAATAACAGCTTTTACTTTTGCCAACTGCTCGATAGTATGACCTTTAAGCCCTAAATGGTCAGCAGTAACGTTGGTAACTATACCAATATCACACTTTTTAAAGCCAAGTCCAGCACGAAGCAATCCACCTCTTGCACATTCTAAAACAGCAAAATTTACTGTTGGATCTTTGAGTACAAACTCTGCACTCGCAGGTCCAGTACAATCGCCTGTCATGAGTAATCTATTCTGAATATACACACCATCACTTGTAGTATAACCAACACGATAACCATTCATTTTAGCAATATGCGCTAACAAACGTGTAGTTGTTGTTTTTCCGTTTGTGCCAGAAATAGCAATAATAGGTATTCGCCCAGTATCGCCTTGTTTTGGAAATAATTTGTCGATTACAGGAGCTGCAACATTACGTGGCAACCCTGTTGTTGGTGCTAAATGCATTCTGAATCCTGGTCCAGCATTTACCTCAAGTACTGCACCACCAGTTTCAGAAAGTGGTTTTGTAATATCTGTAGTCATAATATCGATTCCACAAATATCGAGATCGATTATTTTTGAAATGCGTTCAGCCATTGATACGTTTGCTGGATGTACAATATCTGTAACATCTTCGGCAGTTCCTCCGGTGCTTAGGTTTGCAGTATCTTTTAAAATGAGTTTTTCGCCTTCAGCAATTACAGCATCTAAAGTATAACCAGCAGATTTTATAATGCCCTTTGTAAGGTCGTTTACAGTGATTTGTGTAAGAACTTTTTCGTGTCCATAACCACGACGCGGGTCTTTATTTACTTCATCAATCAATTCCTGAATTGTCAATTTTCCATCGCCAACAACATGAGCAGGAGTCCGAACTGCTGCAGCTACTAATTTGTAATTAATAACCAAAAGCCTATAATCTTCTCCAGTAATAAATTTTTCTATAATAATTGCACCATTACGTGAACTTTCTTTTGCGTGACTAAAGGCTAATAGCGCATCAGTGTAATTATTGATGTCTACAGTAATACCTCGACCATGATTTCCATCAATGGGTTTAATTACTAAAGGAAAACCAACATAATCACAAGCATCTTGAAGGCTGCTTTCTCGATGAATAATATCGCCTCGTGGCACCTCAACTTCGGCTTGTTCTAATAAAAATTTGGTGTCTTCTTTATCGCAAGCCAACTCAACACCAATACTACTGGTTTCGCTAGTTACAGTTGCCTGAATACGCTTTTGATTGGCTCCATAACCCAATTGGCACAATGAATATTTGTTTAGTCTAATCCACGGAATTCCGCGACTTGCAGCTTCTTCAACTATAGAACCTGTACTTGGCCCAAGACGTTCTGCTTCACGAAGTTCACGCATTTCTTGAATGTCGTCAGATAAGTCATACCCTTCACCTTTAATTAATGCTTCACAAATTCTAACTGCAGATTTGGCTGCAAAACGCCCAACAGATTCTTCCATATAGGCAAAAACCACATTGTAAACACCTTCTTCTCCATAACCACGTGTGCGGCCAAAACCAACATCCATTCCTGCAAGTGTTTGGATTTCGAGTGCAATATGCTCTATAATGTGTCCCATCCAAGTACCTTCTTCAACACGTTGAAAAAATCCTCCAGCTGTTCCCACTGAACAACGATGTGAATACATAGTTGGAAACATTTCTTTTAAGCGATCGTAAAACCCATCTACTTTATTAGAAGGGTTTTCCTCCATTTCTTCAAGGTCAAGAACCATTACAATTAGTTTATGACGACGTATAGACCAATAATTTGGTCCTCTCATGGCATTTATACTAATAATATTCATAGAGGTGTTTTTTAAATTGAAAATATTATAAATATATACATTTTTATTTTGAGCTCGTTTAAAAATTAGTTTATTTTTGACCAAATAAAAAAAACGTTTTATGCAACTAATAAAAGGCACATTAATTCCTATTGGTGGAAATGAAGACAAAGGAATTAATGACGATGAAAATTATTCGTTAGAATTTATTGACGAAGGTATTTTATCTCATGTGGTTAGAGAAGCTGGTGGAATTGATGCTAACATTGTTGTTATTCCAACTGCCTCAAGCATTCCTGCTGAAGTTGGTGAAAATTATATTAAGGCTTTCTCAAAATTAGGTTGTAAAAATGTACATATTCTTCACATACGTAGAAAAGAAGATTCTGAAAAACAAGCATCCATAGATTTAATAAAATCTGCAAACTGTGTGATGTTTTCTGGAGGAAATCAATCAAAAATTACAGATGTATTTGGAGGCTCAACCATTCATGCTATATTGATGAATCGTTATAGAAATGAAACTGGTTTTGTAATTGCTGGAACAAGTGCTGGCGCAATGGCAATGTCAACCGAAATGATTGCTGGAGGAAGTGCTACAGAAGCATTTGTTAAAGGTGCTGTATCAATGTACAAAGGTCTTGGGTTGATTCCTGAATTGATTATTGACACACATTTTATTAGAAGAGGTCGTTTTGGTCGACAATCTGAAGCTATTGCTAAATTTCCTGATTTACTTGGTATTGGTCTGGCTGAAGATACCGGAATGATTGTTAAAAATGGAAACAATTGTATTATTATCGGCTCTGGAATGGTAATTATTTTTGATGGCAGCAAACTTACACACAATAACGAAAAAATATTGAACGACGGCACACCAATGACTATGGCAAACCTAACGGTTCATGTCTTATCTAATGGCGACTCTTACGATATTAAAAACAGAAAAGTAACTGTGTTGCCTATTGAAGCTTCTTTTATATAGACACTAATTACAAGAATTTTCACGAATCATTTTTTGATAGCCTTTTAAATTAGTGCTAATTAGTTAAATTCGTGTCTTTACCTATAGATAGAAATTTCCTCTTTCCCATTTGAAGATTTACAAGCACGATACATACCTTCAGTATTAAAAGGCATGGCAATGTTCCCTTTGGAATCGACAGCAATTAAGCCTCCATCGCCTTTTATTTTGAGAATACGATTATGTATCACTTCGTTTGAAGCATCTTTGAGCGACATATTTTTATGCTCCATTAAGCAAGACACATCATAAGCAACAACAGCACGAATAAAAAATTCGCCGCTTCCTGTACAACTCACTGCACAAGTTTTATTATTGGCATAATTTCCAGCACCAATCATTGGACTATCTCCAATTCTTCCCCATTTTTTATTTGTCATTCCTCCTGTTGATGTTGCTGCTGCAATATTTCCGTTTTGGTCACAGGCTACTGCGCCAACGGTTCCAAATTTAGAATCTTTTTTTGCTGAATGGTCTAATTGGAAACTATCTGAATCTTTTATTTCTAACCATTGCTGATGCCTAAATTCATCATAAAAATAGCTTTCGTCTTCAATTGCATAACCATTAGCTTTTGCAAATTCTATAGCACCTATTCCAGCTAAAAACACATGTTCACTTTTTTCCATTACATCTTTTGCTAAACGTATTGGATTTTTAATCCCTGTTATAAGTGATACTGCTCCAGCGTTTATGGTTTTTCCGTCCATAATGCTTGCATCCATTTCATGCGTTTCATTTGCTGTAAATACACTTCCTTTTCCTGCATTAAATAAAGGTGAATCTTCTAATGTAATTACTGCTTTTTCAACTGCTTCAATAGCTGTTCCTCCATGTTCTAAAATTGCATAGCCTTTATCTAAAGCATTTTGTAATGCGGTTTTATATTGAGTATCCAAATCGGCTGTCATCATACCTTTTACCAAAGTTCCAGCTCCACCATGAATGGCTAACGAAAAGTTTTTCATCTGTACTCTTATTTTTAGAATTCAAAAGTACGTTTTTTAAAAGACCTGATAGGTCTAAAATTCCAAATCAAAGAAAATCAATTGCATTTTAATTGAACACATAAGTTTTGTAGTTTTATAGCTTTAATAAAAAATCAAAATGTCAGACCAAAAACGACTTTTTCTTGTAGATGCTTATGCCTTGATTTTTAGAGGGTATTATGCCTTTATAAAAAATCCTAAAATCAACTCTAAAGGACTCGATACTTCAGCTATAATGGGTTTTATGAATTCATTATTAGACGTTATTAAACGTGAACGTCCAGACCATTCGGCTGTTTGTTTTGATAAAGGCGGAAGCGTTGCCAGAAAAGAAGCTTACCCAGAATACAAAGCAAATCGCGAAGCAACTCCAGACGCTATAAAAATTGCCGTGCCTTATATTTATGACATATTAAAAGCCATGCACATTCCTATAATGGTAAAAGAGGGTTTTGAAGCTGACGACGTGATTGGAACATTGGCTAAAAAAGCCGAAAAGGAAGGTTATCAAACTTTTATGGTCACTCCAGATAAGGATTTTGCACAATTAGTTTCCGAAAATATTTTTATGTACAGACCAATGTTTGGTGGTGGTTACGAAACTTGGGCAGTGAGTTGTACAGGAAGCGGCGAATTTTTTATTCGTGCTGTTGTT
>RDRZ01000005.1 GCA_003709165.1 Flavobacteriaceae bacterium PRS1 | reverse complement strand
AAATACATATTCCCTGTAACATCTTGTACCCCATAAATTCCTGTATAATCCCAGTAAATATTATCTACATTGCCAATGTTTTCGTCTTGTGAACTTCTAAACACAGAGTCGTTTCCGCCAGGTAGAAACTGCAAATAGTTTTCGTTATCAAATTCATTAATAGTTCCCACTTGACTTGTATAGGTTTTTTCCCAAGCTTCATATTCTTGTAAGAAATAGTGAATATTATCGAAAAATATAAAGTCGTAATCAAAATTACTACGTTGATATCCATTTAAAAAATTTGAGGTGTCGTTATTTGGGTTGTATAATTCTATGGTGTTATTATCTATTTGGTACACATCAAAGTTACAAAACCATCAATGTCATGAACCACATCAAGAATCATATCGTAAGCATTATAATTTCCAACAGGAATCCCAAATCCGTCGCCTTGACTTCCAAAACCTACTAAATTATTGTTGGCATAAAGTGTTCCGTTTCTAAAAGACATGGTAAAAGCCATTTGTAAAAAAGGTGTTTCGCCAAAACCACTGGTTTGGTTAATATCTACATACCATAATTCGTAGGAGCTTAATAACTGATTTAAAGAAATAGATGGTTGGTTGTTATCAATAATTACTTCGGTGTAACAAGAAGTAAGTAATGTTGATACTAATGCAAATCCCATAAGTAGTTTTAAAGTTTTCATAAGCGTTTCATTTTACAGTTTAGTTTGTCAATTTCAAATTGCGTGCCAAAAATGTAATCGCTTGATTTTCAAAACCGTTAATAGAGTGATATTTTATGTATTTTTGATGAAACTTTCAATATTTAAAGTGCGCTAAAGATATAAGTACTTAAAGTTATTCAAACATGAAAAATCGAGAACAGATTATTGAGTAAGCTCTAAAGTTTAATTTTAGTTTAAAAAGCACTCACTTTAGTGCATTCTAAATACTTTTAACTTTAGGCACTAAGTAGTTGCCTTTTGATAACAAAAAAAATTATGCCTTCAGAATTAAAGTATGCTGTATTTGGAAGCGGAAGCTGGGCGACTGCAATCGTGAAAATGCTCTGTGAAAATCTAAATGAAGTAAGTTGGTATATGCGAAGTATTTATACTAAAGAGCATTTAATTAAAGAACAACACAACCCAAATTATTTAAGTTCGGTCGAGTTTAATCTTGAACAACTCAATTTAAGCAACAATATTAATGAAATTGCAGAATATGCTGATATGCTGATTTTTGTTATTCCTTCTGCTTTTATTTATACCGAATTAGAAAAACTAAATGTCGATATTAAAAACAAAACAATAATTTCAGCAGTAAAAGGTATTATTCCAGAAACCGGATTGCTTGTAGGCGAACATTTTCATGATATTTATAATATTCCTTTTAAAAATATTGCGGTTATTGCTGGTCCTTGTCATGCCGAAGAAGTGGCGCTAGAACGTTTATCGTATCTAACCATTTCTTGTGCCGATGCAAATAAGGCACAAGCTATTGCCGACAAACTCTCCTGTACATATATTAAAACGAAAATAAGCGATGATATTATTGGTGTGGAATATGCAGTAATGCTTAAAAATATTTATGCTATTGCAGCAGGAATTGCTCATGGTTTAGGATATGGCGATAATTTCCAGAGTGTGTTAATGAGTAATGCCATACGCGAAATGAAACGTTTTATTAAGAAGATGCATAAGCTGAAGCGCAATATTAACAACTCGGCATATCTGGGCGATTTGTTAGTTACGGGTTACTCTGTATTTTCCAGAAACCGTATGTTTGGAAATATGATTGGCAAAGGCTATACCATAAAATCGGCACAAATGGAAATGAGTATGATTGCCGAAGGCTATTACGCTACAAAAAGTGCATTTATCCTCAACAAGAAAAATATAAAGAAAACACGGTTACCAATCATTAATGCAGTTTATGGTATTTTATATGAAAACAAGAATGCCAAAGAAGTGTTTGAAAAACTAACTGATAAGTTGGATTAAAATCAAAAAAAATGATTTCAAAATTAGGCGAAAAATTTACACATCTATTTCAAAAATATATGCCTAACGCTTTTGTGTTTGCTATAATTTTAACAATTGTTACAGCAACTGGAGCATATTTTTGGTTAGATGTTACTCCAATGAAGATTATTATTTCATGGTATGATGGATTCTGGTCTTTGCTCGAATTTGGAATGCAAATCGTGTTAATTATCATTACTGGTTTTAGTATTGCATTATCGCCAATTGTAAATAAAGGCATAGACTCGCTAACACGATATATAAAAACCCCTCGACAGGTTTATTTTCTAATTGTTTTTATTGGAATGCTGCTATCTACAGTAAGTTTTGGTTGGATCGTAATTACCTGTGTTTTGGCGAGAGAACTTGCTTTACGTGTAAAAGGTATTAATTATCCGTTTTTAGTGGCACTGGTTTATTTTTCTAATGGTGCTTGGGTTACTGGTCTTTCGAGTTCTATTCCGTTATTATTAAATACAAAAAATAATTATTTAATTGAAACAGGGGTGCTTTCCGAAGTAATACCAACTTCTGAAACATTAGGTTCTAACTTAAATATTGCTATGATTGTGCTTTTTGTAATTGTTGCTCCTGTTTTAGCGCTTATTATTGCACCAAAAAAGAAGGTAGCAAAAGAGTTAAAAGATATGCTAAAAGCAAATAATCAAACCGAAGAAGTTGTAAGTATTAAAGATGAAGCTTTAAGCACAAAACTTCCTTTTAAAACGGTTTCGGATACTTTAAATAATAGTTTTTTACTACAACTCATTATTGTTGCAATGGGTTTTACATATATAATTTATCATTTTAGTACCAAAGGGTTTAATTTGAATTTTAATATCATGATTTTTATATTTCTTATTATTGGTTTGTTACTGCACAAAACACCAATGCGTTATGTAATTTCTATGAAAAGAGCCAGTAGTAATATTTCCGGTATCATATTCCAATATCCATTTTATGCAGGAATTATGGGAATTATGTTATTTACAGGTTTGGGTGAAAAATTAGCACAAGTAATAGCTTCGGTATCTACAATAGATACCTATGCTTTTTACGCTTTTATTGCAGGTGGATTTGTAAATTTTGCAATCCCATCGGCTGGTGGCGAATTTGCTGTAATTGGACCAAGTATTATAAACGCAGTAAAAGAAATAGGTGTAGGATTACCTCAATCTGAAGTAACATCTATGATATCTCGTGCTTCAATGTCGATTGCTTATGGCGAGAGTTTAACTAACTTATTGCAACCGTTTTTTTTGCTGTTAGTGTTTCCTATTATGGGAAAAGGTATAAATATTCAAGCAAGAGATGTAATGGGTTATTTGGTAATTCCTTTTATTGTGTTTTTTGTTATTCAAGCACTATTGGTGGTTTGGATGCCGCTTTAAGAAGTGTTTTAATGCTTAACTTTGATAAAAAATAGGTTTGTTGAGAATAGATTTAAGATTTGTGCATTGTTATCCAAAAATAAAAATAAAAAATGTTAATTAAAATAATAGGAGCCGGATTTCCGAGAACAGGAACTACTACATTAAAAAAAGCCTTAGAAACTTTAGGTTATAATAAGACCTACCATTTTAAAGACTTAATTGCTAATCCTAAAAAACTAAAATATTGGCAAGAACTCGAAAATAAAGGTCTAACTAATTTTGATGCACTTTTTGATGGTTTTCAAGCAACAGTAGATTTTCCTGGATATCCATATTATAAAATACTACTTAAAAAATATCCAAATGCAAAAGTAATATTAACTAAAAGAAATTTTGAAAGTTGGTACGAAAGTACTCTAAAAACTGTTTGGCAAGCTGGACCGCAAACTATTTTTGCTAAAATTATAATGCTCGCTAAGATGGCTTTTAATCAAAGCCTAAGAGATACTTTTAAATGTATAAAGTTCATGCGAAACACATATTTAAATAAACAATTTAACAATAATTTCAGTTCAAAATTAAATGCAGAAAAAATATTCTTTAAGCATATTGATGATGTGATTAAGCATGTTCCGAAAAATCAGTTATTAATATATGAGGTGTCAGATGGTTGGCAGCCTTTGTGTGATTTTTTAGAAATACAAATTCCTAGTGAGCCATTTCCTCACTTAAATAAAAAAGAGGATTTTCATGAAATGGTAAAAAACATGATAAAGGATGCATCAAAAAACTCTAATTAAAATAGCTTTTATTTTTTTTAGTATTGATATTAAGTCCTTAAGTGAAAAATCAATATTTCAATTCGAGTCGTTCCGATCGATATAGAATATCTGATTGTCCCCAAGATGCAGATCTATTCCCTTTTAAATTTTTGTAATAAAGTGTTGCTTCAAAAACTTCCTTACCTGTAGCATAATCAACTTCAATAATTTTAGCTGAATGATTAACTTTGGGCGTAATAAAACCAGAAGTTATCAAAATATTTTTAGTGTTATGGAGATAATCAACATCACTTACTATTGATGAAAATAACGCATTATTCTTTTCTTTACCATACTGCCAAATTTGCGTTAACGTTTTATCCGTTTCATTTATGTGATACTCAACAGCCCTAGAGTAATTGTTTTGATTATTATAATTTCTAAAAAACCCATTATCAAAAACAAGAATATTACCATTCGGAAGTATTTTTGGAGCATGTGGCCCCCAAGAAAAATCAAAATCATTTTTGCTTACAACACCTTCTTGCACATCATTATTGTATGGTTTTCCTTCAAGGTTTACGGCTGTCAATAAAAAGGGTTTGGTGTCAAATCCTTTGGAATCTCTACCAGATTTTCCCCAATTTCTTTTGGGAGACATAATCCATTGAAGTTCATCATTCCAAGATATTTTTATTAGTCCTTGATTTCTTCCAGAGACAATGATGCTACTGTCTTTTTCGACAAATGCTAATCCGTTCATATGCAACCAATCTCCAGGTCTAAGGAAATTCATATCATTTCTGGTAACATCCAAATGTTTTGCTAAATCCCATTCTTTTATAATTTTAGAATTTTTTCTATCATATAAAATAATAAAATCACTATCAGAAAGAATTGATTCTTCATTAATATTAATATATGCATCTCTTTTGCCTACACATATAAGTAGATTTCCATTAGGTAACTCTAGAACTTCATGATGCATACCATAATTTTGGTTAATTAGGGTTTGCTTCAATTGTTTCCCAAGCATATCAAATTCGTAAATTACATGTCTTCCTACCATTAAAATTGTGCCATCTTTAAGCCTTTGAAAAGGGCTCACCATTTTACCGTCAAAACTTAAATCTAAATACCAACGCACTTTACCTTGATTGTCAAAAATCATTGGGATAGAGTTGAATTTACCAAAATTAGCAAAGTGAATATCACAGGCATGTAGACCAGATTCCATATTACTTCTATCTAATTTGTTTATTTCTATTCTGGGAAACTGTTGAGGAACTTTATTTGTTTGAATTTTTATAGTATCTATAACTTTTTCGTTTTCAAATATTAGTGTTACTACTACTTTATTTACTGTGTTTGGATATAATCCTACAATAGGAATGTTTAAATTTTTTGAATAGGTATCAAAAGATTGCTCAATAGGTGTCTCACCTAAAACTTTGACAGAAGCACGACATAGACTTTCAGTATTTATTTGAAGCAACGCTGTTAAAGGAGAAATCTTGTATGGATTTACCTTTGTTTCTATACTATATTCAATATCAGAATTATTACAACTATTGAAAACAAATAGAATAAAAATCAAACAGAAAAGATTGATATAAATTGAATGTACTTTAAATGACATATTATTATTTTAACGATAAATATATCAATTTTTACTGTGTTAAGATACATTTAAATTAATAGTATAAACTATTTAGCCTTAGAATTTGTATGATTGGTTATAACAAATTGACCTAATCAATTATTTTAAACTATTTAACTTAAGTTTTTGATGACAACAGATAAATTCCAAAAAACAGGATACTTAAACCCAATAAAACAATTGCCAGAATAAAAAATAATTGTGATTGAGAAATGGAGCTCAAAAAAGGGAGAAGAATAATGGGCGAAAGAAATTGTCCCATAAACCAAAAGGTAGTTAATCTTCCTATTTCCCTGCCTCTTATCTGTGTTGGAGCCAATTGCATTACCCATACATTGGCATTAGGAATCATAACGCCCATTCCAAATCCTGCCAACATCATTGCAATCAAAATCATTTCATACGAGTTTCCATAAGCAATACAAGCGTAGGCAACTGCCATTAAAAAATAACCCAAACCAAATATTTGTTTGAACTCTAATCTGTTTTTAATCAAAGAATAAGAAAATGCGGAAATAGCAGAGAAGAGAGTACTGGTTGCAATTGCAATTGCAATGAGTACATTTTTTTCAATTCCAATAGATTTTAAATAAAAAGGTATCTGGACAGGAATAATAAAAAATAAAACCCACATTAACATTACGTTAATAAATACAAACCAAATAACAGTAGGTGACTTTGCTGTTTTATCAATACTTTTAATTTTTGCTTGTTTTGGTGGTTCTTTCAAATACAAATATGTGAATGGTAAAATAAGCAATGAAAAAAGGTAAAGTAAAAAAGGAATCTTCCAATGAATATCTGCCAATAGACCTCCAAGTGTAATAAAAACAATTCCGCCAATTGACATGATAGCAATTTGTAATCCAGCAAATTTTTGTCTTGAATTCCCTTCGTAATAATCTGCCACTAAAGTTGTAACAATAGTCATAGAGACACCAACACTGACTCCTAATAGGGCTCTGCCGGCAAGTATGAAATAGATGTTATCTAACCAATATCCTGAACTGCCTCCAATAGCGTAAAGTATTAAGGATATGCCTAGCAACTTAAGTCTTCCAAATCTATCAATTATTATACCTGTAACCATTGCGCTTATGGCAATAAATAAAGCAGGAAATGATAATGTAAGCTTAACCAGTTTTTTTCCGTTTGGAATTTGAGAAAAGGAATTTGTCATGTCTGGAAGAGAGGCTGAAATAGTAATCATTGACATGATAGTCAAACTACTTACCAATAACAAGGTAATTTTTACTTGCTTATTTTTCATAATCCATTTCATTGAATTTTAATAGAACGTCTAAATTATAACGCAGATTTAAACTGCTCTAAAAAACGTACATCATTTTCACTTAACAACCGAATATCGCTAATTTGATGAAGTAACAACGCAATTCGGTCTATTCCCATTCCGAAGGCAAAACCTGTATATTCTTTAGAGTCTATACCGCAATTTTCTAATACATTTGGATCTACCATACCACAACCCATAATTTCCAACCAACCTGTACCTTTGGTCATTTTATAATCGGTTTCGGTTTCAAGACCCCAATATACATCTACCTCTGCACTTGGCTCTGTAAACGGAAAATACGATGGTCGTAAACGGATTTTAGATTTCCCAAATAATTCCGTTGTAAAATATTGTAAAGTTTGTTTCAAATCTGCAAAACTTACATCTTTATCTATATACAAACCTTCAACCTGGTGGAAAAAGCAATGTGATCGTGCCGAAATAGCTTCGTTTCTGTACACTCTTCCCGGTGAAATAGTACGAATTGGTGGCGTGTTGTTTTCCATATAACGTACCTGTACCGAACTTGTATGTGTGCGCAATAAAATATCTGGATTGGTTTGAATAAAAAAAGTGTCTTGCATATCGCGAGCAGGATGGTGTTCGGGTAAATTTAATGCTGTAAAATTATGCCAATCGTCTTCAATTTCAGGGCCTTCGCTTACATTAAACCCAATACGGGAAAAGATGTCAATAATCTGGTTTTTTACCAAAGATATAGGATGACGAGCGCCAATTTCTATAGGTTCGCCTTGGCGTGATAAATCTCCGAAAACACCTTTATCGTCTTCTTTGTTCTCAAGTTCTTTTTTTAAAGAAGCAACTTTATCTTCAGCAGTTTTCTTTAACTTATTTACAATCTGCCCGAAGTCTTTTTTCTGGTCGTTTGCTACATTTTTAAACTCCGCGAAAAAATCGTTTAGCAATCCCTTTTTACCTAGATATTTTATTCTAAATGCTTCAACATCTTCTTTAGATTGTGTCGTATATGCTTCAGCTTCGGCAATAAGTTCTTTAATCTTATCAATCATATTATCACTTCAAAATGATTGCAAATTTAACAAATCTTATTCTATAAATTCGGTTTCGAGAAAATAGTTTACAATGGCTTCTTTCATTAAAACGCTTTGCTCTCCTGCTTTTAAATGTGGTAGTTCCTCTATGGTTTTATAATGTGGCCAACCTTGTTCGTCAAAATAATCGAATTCATAATAACCATAAGGCTCTAATAACTTGCAAACAGCAATATGGATTAAGTTTATTTTATCGTCTTTTTTATAGTCTCTGTGTAACTGTCCCAATTCCTGAACTCCTATTAAATATATAATCGCATCTAAATCCAAAGTGTCTCCATCGGCAAACTGAGTAGATAGTTTTTCTACTACATTATTCCATCTTTGCTTTAATTGTTCGTCTCTTGACATACTTTTTAGGTTTCGAATACGTTAGTTCACAAAGTGACAAAGTTAATTTATATTTGCTAAAATTATTATAAACATGAATGTTTTAGATATTGCTTTAGGAGCATTAATCTTGTTTGGTCTTGTTCGTGGCTTAATGAAAGGTTTTTTTGTAGAAATCGCTTCGATTGTTGCATTAATTGTCGGAATTAATGGAGCTATCTATTTTAGTGATTTTGTTGCCGAATTTTTAGAAAGCCGTGTAAAATGGGACGAACAATATATAAATATTTCCGCTTTTGCCATTACATTTATAATTATCGTAATTGCGATTGCCATGGCTGGAAGAGCATTAACCAAACTTGCAGATTTTGCCTCTCTCGGTATTTTAAACAAACTTCTTGGTGGTATTTTTGGCGCTCTAAAAGTCGGATTAATATTAAGTGTTGTATTAATCGTTTTCAACAAGATGAATAGTACAATTCCTTTAGTTGAAGAACATGAGATAAAAAATTCTATCCTTTATATTCCGGTAAAATCTATTGCTCCTCTTATTTTTCCTAGTATAATCAATGAAGAAGAAACTGACAAGTAATTTGTTAACTCTCGTAAATTTCTTTGAGTTCATTATTATTATTAGCAGTGACGTTTAAATCTTTAATCAATCCTGTGCTTAAGCCATAAACCCAACCGTATAATGATACCTTTTTATCAGTTCTCCATGCTTTTTGAACAATGGATGTTTTGGCTAAATGGTAAACTTGTTCAGTTACGTTTAACTCTACAAACCTATCAAAACGTTCCTGTTTTGTGACAATGGCTTCTAATTCATCAAAATGAAATCGATATACATCCTTAATATGCCTGATCCAATTATCGGTTAAATTGTTCTTGCCTGGTTCCATTGCTGCTTTAACTCCACCACAACCATAATGTCCACAAACAATAATATGTTCTATTTTTAGCGTGTTTACCGCATAATCTAAAACGCTTAACATATTCATATCTGTATGGACCACCATATTGGCAATATTACGATGCACAAAGACTTCTCCAGGTAAAGTTCCTGTAATTTCATTTGCCGGAACTCTGCTGTCTGCACAACCAATCCAAAGTAAAGGAGGATTATGATTTTCTGAAAGGGTTTTGAAAAACTCAGGGTCTTGAGATAATTTGTTTTGAACCCATTTTTTATTATTCTCAATTAATTTTTTATAAAAATCTGCCATCAATAGAATAGTAAGTTATACAACGCAAATATAGAAAAACCTTTCCAAAAAAGATATAAGACCGCTTCGCTGAAAGACAAAAGACAAAAGACTTGTTTCTGTTAGCTTTTAATCTGTCTAATACATATTAAAAAAATAAAATTTAAAAGATTCCTACCTTGTTCCACAGCTAAAGCTTCAGTGACACGCAGACGTATGAATGGCAATAATGAAAAGCAACTCTCTAAAATAAAAACTCTTGAATTAGCTGATTTTAGCACTCTAAACAAAGATTTGGATTTTTACTCGGATATTACCTGAAACCAATTATAATTCCTTAATATCTTGAGATGGAATCCATCCAGATTTTCCGTCAGTTAATTTAATTTTAGTCCAATTTTCGTTATAGATTTCTAATATTTGAACTTTAGTGCCTTCGTGAAGTTTAAAAGCTATCCCGCTTCTTAAATTAGGTTCGCTTTTTATTTCGCTTTCTTGGGCAAAAACTATTGCAGGATTATCATTTTGTTCGTATTTATATTTTTGAAATGCAAATATTAGCGTCACTAAAACTAAAACCAAAGACAGATTACTGCTTAAAAAAGCCAATCGTTTTCTGTTCGTAGAATACGAAAAATAATATGCCAAGAATAAGACCACAAATAGCACAACAAAAACAACAGAAAGTATTGCCCAAATATCGTAGCTAAACTTATTTACAATGTTTCTAATTATTTTAGAAAAACCCATTTCTGGTATAACTTCAATAGCATCAATAGTCATGTTTTGAGCAAAGGACAAGTTGTTTTTTATGTCGTTATCGTTTGGTGTTAACTGCAATGCTTTTTCATAATAATATACGCTTGGAGCTATTCTGTTCATTTTATAATACGCATTTGCTATATTAAAATACAGTTCGGCCGAATGGTTTTCAGAATCTAAGATACGTTCATAAGTAGTTATGGCTTCTTGAAATTTCCCTTCATTATATAGACTATTCCCTTGATCAAACAATGTTTTGTTTTGAGCCAATGAAAACGTACTTATTAATATTATTGCAATGTAAAATATATGTTTCATGCAATTGTTTACTCAATTCTAAATTTAATTCGTTTCAAAAGATTCCTGCCTTGCTCCTCCGCTAAAGCTTCGGCGACACGTGGACGCAAGAATAAATTATTTTATTTGTTTGTCAATTGTTGTAATAACTCTTGCTGCCTTGTCATAATCTTGTTGCATTTCTACATTGGTAAATGGCGTATATCTTGCCAATTCACAACTCTGTAGTACATTATTAAATTCAACAATAATGGCTTCGTCAACCTTCTTTACTTTTAACAGTTCTTGTATTTTATCTTTACTAAATTCGCTCGTTTCCATTTTTAACTTTGCTTTTAAATAATTATGAAGCGCTCTTTCCAAAGCATTGTAAAACGATTCTTTGTTCCCTAAAGTTTTCTTCGCTTCACTTAAATATTTTCGTGCTAATTTATTCGCTTTTCTAAATTTCATCCCAACAATATCTCTGTCTCGTTCACCTTTTTTCTTTCTAATAAAAATAGCAATAGGAATCGCTAAAAAAGGCATTAATAAAACAGCCCAAAATAGTTTCGTTTTAAAAAAGTGTTTGGTATTTATTAAAACTAAATTTGGTTTGGTTTTAAATGATGAAAATTGCTCGCTAGCTATAATTTTCCTTTTATTAGTATTAGAAATTGCACTATTAATAGCATTTAAATTACTCTTGGTTGGACCTTCGGTTACGTTTATAATCAATTCTCTTGATGATATCGTTTTATAGCGTTCCGTTTTTAAATCGAAATATGAAAATGCTATACTTGGTATTGGATAATTGCCTTGAAACGAAGGAACGATTGTATAAGAATCTGATATTTTGCCTTGCATTCCATTTAAGTTTGTACTTACCTTTTCGGTATGTTCCGGTTCGTAAACTTCTAATGAACTAGGTAACGTTAATACAGGTAGTTTAAATAATTTTAGGTTTCCTTTCCCGGAGACTTCTATTTTAGCTTGTAATGCTTCGGTTGCTTTTAATTCGTTTTTTGTTGTGCTAACTTTAAAACTAAAATCGCCAACTGCTCCTGTAAAATTATCTGGTTTTCCATTTTCCGGTAATGGCTTTACAGTTATTGTTCTGCTTAGTGTTGCAATCGTTTTATGTACAGTTTGCATAACCCGACCTCCAAAAATATCACGCCTATTGGTTGGGACATCTACAGAAATACTTAACGATAATGGTTCTAATTCCAATTTATCAGTTTTTTGTGGGTATAACACCATTTTACGTACAACAACGTAATGGTAATCTTCTCCTTTATAAGAGCCATTTTGCAATTTTAATTCTTTTACAGCAATATTTTGACTCCAAAAATTATTATATCTTGGATTATCAATTTCCCTCAAATTGCTCAACCTAACATTTGGCGAGACATACAGCTTATATACTACAGTTATGGCTTCGTTTAAATACGGGTTGGTTTTAGATATTTCAGTAACTAAATGGATGTTTTCTGAAACAACATAATTTGGGTCGTTAGGATTTGTAGGTTTATCTACTGCAGCTGTAACTTCAATTTTAACTGGTAATGTTTTATAGGTTTCTCCTTCAATTTCTATCGTGGCTTGTGTAACGGTAAATTTACCTCTCTTTTTAGGTGTTAAAAAATAACTATATGTTTTTGTATATGACTTTTTGCCATTTAGCCAAGACGTTCTAATAGATTGATTGGGCCCAATAACAGTAAAATTTTCAAAATTAGGTGGATTAAAATTATCGCCATCTTTATTCATCACAAAATCAATTCGAAGACGTTCGTTTATTCCAAGTTTCTTTTTACTTAATTTAGCTTCAAAAGTGACTTGAGCAGAAACGATACTTATTCCGAGTATAATAAATAATAATATATGTTTTATGAATGTCATTTGTTGAATTATGATTTACAAATTACGATTTACGAATATTTGAACTCTGAAACCGTAACTCATAAATCAAAAATTGATTTACCAATCCTTTTCCGTTTTTACTTTTACTCCTTTAACCTTTTTGGCATTTATTTTATCTTGAACTTTCTTTTCCTGATTATTCATCGCCTCTAATAAGTTCTTAACTTGTTGAGGAGATAATTTAGGTTGTTGTCGTTGTTTTTTCTTTTCTTTTTTAGGACTTTCTTTATCGTTATCTCCCTTTTCATCTTTTGGCTTGCCATCTTTATCGTCTTTATCATCACCATCTTTCTTATCTTCTTTATAATCGCCTTTGTCCTTGTTTTCATCTTCCTTATCCTCTCCATCTTTTTTATCTTCATCCTCTTTATCGTCATCTCCTCCTCCTTGCTGTTTTACACATTCTTTTGCTAAAGCAAGATTGTATCTTGTTTGGTCATCTGTCGGGTCATTCCGCAAGGCATTTTTAAAAGCCTCTACAGCTTCTTTACATTGTTTCTGTTGCATTAATGCATTGCCTATATTGTGAAATACCTGATGCTTATCAGTTTTGTTCGTTGCTGATTTTGCAGATTCTAAATGCCTTAATAATGCTTCGCTATAATAACCTGATTTATAATACGCATTCCCTAAATTATAAGCGCCTGAGATGTTGCTTGGCTTTTCTGAAATTGCTTTTCTATATTCTTTTTCTGCAGCAACAAAATCTTCATCTACTAATTTGTTCCCGTCGTAAACATAATCGTTAGATTTTTGCAATGCTTTGTCTATCTCTTGTGCAAAAGAAACGCTTGAAATTAAGGTTATTATGATTACTAATAGTTGCTTCATTATAAATGGCAAGATATAAAATTCAGTATTTTTGTTCGTTAAAGAATTTATAAAAATTGTTTTTTAATCCATTAGTTTTAATTAATTGGGTTCTGCTTTGATTGATGAGATTCCTCCCGATAGCTATCGGGATGCGTGGGAACTAGAGATTCTCATTAAATAAATTTAAACGATTTAGCCATGCTGTTTTGCGTTCTAATAAAAATATGTCTAAAAATAAAAAGAAAAGACCGAGGGCAAGAAACCATTGAAATTGATCTTTAAATTCGGCAAACTGCTTGGCCTCAAATTCTTTTTTATCCATTTTATTTAAAATATCTCTGATTTCTTCGACAACTTGTTTTGTGTTTGACCCATTGATGTAAACTCCATTAGCTTTTGCAGCGATATCTTTTAAAGTTTCTTCATTTAATCTGGTAATAACCGTTTCGCCTTGACTGTCTTTTTTGTAATTAAGCACAATGCCGTTTCGCTTTATTGGTATTGGACCTCCATTAATAGTTCCAACACCAATGGTAAAAATCCGAATTCCTTCATAGCTCGCTTCTTCTGCAACGTCTGATGCAATATTACTATGATCTTCTCCGTCAGAAATAATTATAAGCACACGATTTGTTTGCTCATCATCATCATAATAGGTTCTTGCCAACTGTATAGCCTGGTCAATTGCTGTGCCTTGTGAAGAGAGCATATCAGTATCCATGCTATGTAAAAACATTTTAGCAGCAGCATAATCTGTAGTAATTGGTAATTGCGGAAATGCTTTTGCTGCATAAGCAATAATGCCTATTCTATCACTTGCCAGATTATTTATGATTTGAGTTACTAATTGCTTAGCTTTTTCCAATCGGTTTGGCGCAATATCTTCTGCCAGCATACTTTTAGAAACATCGATAGCAAATACAATATCCACGCCTTCACGTTTCACTGTTTCTAATTTTGTGCCAATTTTAGGATTAACCAATGCTATTATTAAACACATAAATGCTAAACACAATACAAAAAGTTTTAATATTGGTTTGAATAAGGATTTGGTTGGGCTTAATTTTTTAAGCATTTGCTTACTTATAAATTTATTTTGAACATAGCGTTTCCACAATTGTAGTATTATAAAGAATACTATAATTATTGGAATAATTAGCAGTAACCAAAACCATATTTTTTCTTCTAATTGCATATAGATACTAATTTCACGAATTCACACCAACTTATATTTATAATTGTTTCTCATTTCACACAAAGCTTCTAAATATTGTGAATCGCAATAACAATTCTAACAGTAAAAAAAAACCAGCAAGGAAAACTAATGGACGAAATTTTTCTTCGTAATTATAGAATTTAAATTCTTCGACATCTGTTTTTTCTAATTTATTTATTTCTTTATATATTTCTTTTAGTTTTTTATTGTCTGTTGCTCTAAAATATTTTCCTCCTGTAACTTCTGCTATTTCTTTTAATAGCTCTTCATCAATTTCTACCTTTAATCTTCTATATTCAAAACCACCATTTCGGTTTATAGCAAATGGTGATAATGCCATTCCATTGGTTCCTATTCCAATTGTATAGGTTTTAATACCATATTCAACAGCAAGTTCACTGGCGGTATTTGGGTCTATAAACCCTGTATTATTTACACCATCTGTTAATAGTATAATTACTTTACTTTTTGCTTTACTGTCTTTTATGCGGTTTACAGCTGTAGCTAAACCCATGCCAATAGCTGTGCCTCCTTCAATTATTGTATTGTATTTTATCTCTTTTAACGCTCTTAACACAATAGCTTTATCGCTTGTTATTGGCGTTTTGGTATAACTCTCTCCTGCGTATTCTACGAGTCCTATTCTATCGTTTGGTCGTCCTTTAATAAATTCGGCTGCAACTTTTTTTAGTGCTTCTAAACGGTTGGGCTTTAGGTCTTTTGCCAACATACTTGCCGAAACATCTATAGCCATAACAATATCAATTCCTCGAGTGGTTTTTGTTTTGGTTGAAACATCTACTGTTTGTGGTCGTGCCAATGCTGTAATAATGAGTACTAATGCAAATAATCGAAAAACAAACATGAGGTGTTTTAATTTAGGAAGCCAAGAATTACCAACTTTAAAACCTTTAGTGCTTGATATTTTGAATGTTGCTGTTTGGTTTTTATGTTTTAAAACATACCATAGAATCGCCAATGGAATACATAACAGTAGCCAAAACATTTGTTTGCTAATAAATTCTATGCCTTCAAACATTTATTCGTCTTCTTTAAGTTTAATTAATTCTATTGAATTTAATATCCGTTCTACTATTTGGTCCGCATACACATCATTGCCTTTCCAGGTAATCATTACAGTTTGTAAAATATTTTCGGCCGTGAAACCTAATAACATATAATTCCCATTTAGAAATTTCTCTGCGATTGGAAAACTTGCTGTTCCAAAGGTCTTTAACCCTGAAGCTCCATTTGGTGTTGTAAATTTTTCTTGCTTAACAATTATATTTTCTACGCCTTTACTTTCTAATGTTTTTATACTGTTTTCTGCAATTTGCACTAAGTCAATTTTGTTTTCTTCTTCGCCTTCTTTTTTACCTTGTTCTTGATTATTATATTTAGTTGTCCCAACAACAATATCGATATTAGAAGTTAAATTGCCACCATAAGCAAACATTGTTACTTCAACTTTATCTTTTAATTCGTCTGGTAATTCTACAGAAATACGCCTGAGAACTTTTGGTGTTGTTACTGTTATTCCTGGCGCGCCATATTCACTTGTTATCCAACTTTTAATTTCTAATAGCTCTTTGCTTTTGTGACCAATAATAGTGTCTTTTACATACTCAAAACCATATTTTACTATAAAACCAGCAATTGTTGTCATAAAAAGAAATACAGCAACAATTATTGTTATTATAATTTTTCTTCTCTTTTTTTTGCGTTCCTGCTCTTCTTTATATTTTTGATTCAGCAATTTTTCTTCTTCAGTTGGTTCTGGGAGTGATTCTTTAACATGGTCAATCTCTAAATCTATTGTTTTTCTATCTAATTCAGCAAGCGCAATATCTGGTTTGGATTTTGCAAATTTTACCAAGTCAGCTCGTTTTAAAATATTTTCGATAGTTTTTATATCCTCCTTACTCAAATCTATTTGCTGCCCATCTTTTAAAAGATGTAACCTACTTATCAGCTCTTCGGTTGTACTTTCAAGAGCATGGTCGTACACTTTTTCGTCAAGATATTTTCTTATAATATCTGTTAATTCTGAATAGTATTCCTTTATTTCTTCATTTTTTAAATAGTCGGATTTGTCTAACTCCTGCAATGCTATTTTGGCACGTTCATATGGTGGAAGCAAGGCAACTTTTTCTTCTTTAGTTAATGGTTTTTCTCTCCATACAAACCAGTATAATAAACCAGAAATAACTGCTAATACCAACACTATATAGAATGCGTATTTCCACCAATTACTTGGGCTTTTGCTTACTTCTATAATTGGTTTAATATCAAATAATCCTTGTTTGGTGGTATCTACAACAATGTTATTAACCTCAACTTTTAAAGAATCTGTAAATATTGTTTTATCTCCAATAATTATTTTTTGCCTTGGAATAAAATAAACTCCAGAATCAAACTGTGTTAAACCATATTTTTTAATCAGCCTAAATTTTACATCGTGTTTTGTTGTATCAATTGGATAGGATTCTATCATTTCTAAAGGTAGAAATGTTTGCCCTTCAGGAAAAACAACAAATTGTGTTGAATCGGTTTCAATTTGAATTTTATAGGTAATCTGTTCTCCAATTTTTATAGCAGTTGAATCTATTGAAGACGTGACTTGCGAAAAAGAGAAAAAAGAGAAAAGAGAAAAGAGAAAAGAGAAAATGAGAGAAGACCGAAGACCGAAGACCGAAGATTGTTTCGCTTCTTTATTAAAATTCTTATATCTAAAATCGTAAATCTTCATTCTTAAATCTAAAAAATCGTTTTTATCCTCTTCGTTTAAAATATCCTAATAATTTTTTTACATAGCTTTCATCAACACGACAGTTAATGATACCTGCTCCAGATTTTGTAAAACTATCTTTATAATAATCTACTTTGTCTTGATAAAACTTGCTATAATTAAGTCTTACTTTTTTAGAAGACGTATTTACCAATAACAGCTCTCCCGTTTCTTCATCTTGCATTTGCACCATACCAAGATTAGGAATAGCTTCTTCGCCTTTGTCGTACACTCTAATTCCTGTAACGTCATGCTTTTTTGAAACAATTTTAAGCGTTTGTTTGTAGTCGTCTGTTATAAAATCGGAAAGCACAAAAACAATGGCTTTTTTGGTCATCACGTTCGATAAAAACTTTAACGCTTCAGCAACATTGGTTTGTTTGCTTTTTGGTTTAAACTCTATCAATTCACGAATAATACGAAGTACATGTGTACGTCCTTTTTTTGGCGGAATATAAAGTTCTATCGCATCTGAAAATAAGATTAATCCTATTTTGTCATTATTTTGAGTTGCCGAAAAGGCAAGTGTGGCAGCAATTTCGGTTACAATTTCATTTTTAAATTGTTTTTCTGTCCCGAAGAATTCCGAACCAGAAACATCTACCATAAGCATCATGGTTAATTCTCGTTCTTCTTCAAAAACTTTTATAAAAGGTTCTTGATAACGAGCAGTAACATTCCAATCGATATTTCGCACATCGTCACCATATTGATACTGACGCACTTCACTAAAAGTCATACCACGCCCTTTGAAGGTGGAATGGTATTCGCCACCAAAAAAATGATCGGACAAACGACGTGTCTTAATCTCTATTTTGCGTACTTTTTTTAGTAATTCTTTGGTATCCATCTTATCAGAAAACAGTGTTCAGTATTCAGTTTGCAGTAAAAGTATTCAATTAAAAATCAGCAAAATACTGCCAACTGCGGACTGAACACTGAAGACTTATTAAGGTACTTCTATCTCGTTTACAATTTTGTTGATAATATCTTCTGACGTGACATTTTCGGCTTCAGCTTCGTAAGTGAGTCCTATTCTATGACGCAAAACATCGTGAACTAATGCGCGAACATCTTCAGGAATTACGTAGCCGCGTCGTTTAATAAATGCGTAACATTTAGCTGCCATGGCGAGATTAATACTTCCACGAGGTGAAGCTCCAAACGATATTAATGGTTTTAAATCGGCAAGTTTGTATTTTTCAGGATAACGAGTTGCGAAAATAATATCGAGAATATATTTTTCTATTTTCTCGTCCATATACACTTCCCGAACAGCTTTTTGTGCATTTAATATTTGCTTTATTGACACCACAGGATTTACTTTCTCAAATCCTCCTTTTAAATTAGCGCGAACAATTTGTTGCTCATCGTCCATTTTTGGATAATCAATAACTGTTTTTAGCATAAAACGGTCTATTTGTGCTTCTGGCAAAGGATAAGTTCCTTCTTGTTCTATTGGGTTTTGTGTTGCCATAACCAAAAATGGTTTATCAAGTATAAAAGTTTCATCGCCAATCGTGACTTGTTTTTCTTGCATTGCTTCTAACAATGCCGACTGTACTTTTGCAGGTGCTCTGTTTATCTCATCTGCAAGAACAAAGTTTGCAAAAATTGGTCCTTTTTTAATGGAGAAATCGCCTTTCTTCATGTTGTAAATTAAAGTTCCTGTTATATCTGCAGGTAATAAATCTGGTGTGAACTGTATTCTACTAAAACTTCCATCTACAGCTTTAGCAAGTGTGGTTATTGCGAGCGTTTTGGCAAGTCCCGGGACACCTTCAAGTAAAATATGTCCTTGCCCAAGTAGCCCAATTAGTAAGCGTTCTATCATGTGCTTTTGACCAACAATTACTTTGTTTATTTCCAGTGTCAGTAAATCAACAAAAGCACTTTCTTTTTCAATTTTTTCGTTGATTTTTTTAATATCAACAGTATGTGTTTCTTCTATCATTTTATAATTTTTATAGCACGAATATAACATCCTTATTTGAGCATTGCAAATTGTTAAAATATTCTATGCAATACTGTTAACATTTGGTTAAAAAAAAGCGCAGTATCAATTATACTACGCTTTAGTAAATATTTTGTAAATTTTATCGCTACTCCAAAGTAATCTCTCCTAAATCTGTTACTGTATCTTGTGTTACTTCAACATCTGATTCCTCTTTAACAGCCAGTCCAGAACCATCAGCTGGTGTTAAAGTTACAGTATAAATCCCAATTGGGATGTTTTCTAAAAGAAAAACCCTATTTTCATCAATATTTACAGATACTGTGTCGCCGCCAACCATAACAGAAGCTGTTACAACAACACCTACATTTGTGATTGTTCCTGTTATTGAGCCTATTTTTGGTTCTAAATCAATGATCCCAATATCTGTAATTACACCATTTACAACTACGACATTTTCTACAATAGTTTCAATATAATCAGAATTAGAATCTGGAGTAAGAACTACAGTATAAGTTCCAGCTGGAACACCATTTAATACAAAAACTCCATTATCGTCTGTATCAGCAGAGATTTCTCCTCCATCAACCGTTACAGATGCTAAAACTTGAATGTCGGAAGGATTTACAGCGCCTTGAATTTTACCTGATGCATAAAGTTTACTCGCTCTAATGACTGGTTTAAGAATAATATTTCCTGAATTTCCTGCAACAACTATAGACTTATGTACATCAAAATCTAATATAATATTATAGGTAAATCCTGGTTCTAATTAATGGTTCATTTTAAGTTTTAATCCTGATTGTTGTGCGCTTTGTGTTTTTAATGGAATAGGTTCTTCTTCTCCTTCAATAACTATAGTATTTTCTTCTCCTAAAACTAAACGAATTTGGTTTAACATTCCTGAAGGCAATTCAAAATCATCAACTAATAAAATGCTTTCTCCACCAGTAAGTTCTAACAAATCAACTATTTGATCTATATCAGCAATACTTTGCCAACCATTTTCGTCATCACCTTCATCATTATTTTTAATCATAATGTCAATAATATGTACAAGAACCTTCTCGTAATCTCCTGGTCCATCTGAAAGTCTAATTGAAATTCTAGAAGTGTTTTCGGAATTTGAATCTGACGATGAATCAGAGTCATTGCAACTAAAAACAAATATTAGTAAAAGGGAAGATAGAATTAATTTAAAGTTTTTTAAGGCTTTCATAAAAAATGTTTATTTATAGTTTATATACATTAATAACTTCAATAAGGATTACTTATTATATTAATTTAATTCAATAATTCCTGTTTCGGTAATATTTCCAATGGATACGTCAATATTATTTATTATCATTTCTGAAAATGCAGATGTTGGATCTGGTGTAATTTGAATAGAATAATTTCCTGCTGGAATTCCTTTTAATGAAAAATTACCATCTTTATCTGTATAAATTGCAATGTTTTCCGAATCAGAAACCAATGAAATTTGTGTTTGAATATTAGGAACAGAAATTTTACCATATATACTTCCAGATAAAACTTCTAAAGTCGATCTAATTTCTGGTTTTAAAATAATATAATCAGGTGTTGGTGTTTTAACAATAGACTGTTCTACATCAAAATCTAACAAAAAGGTATAATCTTTATTCGGTTCTAATAATTGATCTACTCTTATTTCTAATCCAGATTGAAGTGTATTAGGTGTAAATAAAGGGAGTGTTTCCCCATTTATTACAATAGAATTATTATCTCCAAGCACTAGTCTGATTTCATAAACTATTCCTGTCGGAACTTTTAAATTATCTACAAGAAGTGCTTCAACACCTCCTGTTAAGTCTAATAAATCATAAATGCCTGCTTTAGCATTTAAGCTATACCAACAATTAGGCGCAGTTTTATCATTTATTACTAATAGAAGAACATCGACAATTTCTACATAAACTTTTTCATAATCTCCGGGATCATCAAAGAGTTTTACAGATATATTAGCTTTTTCTATATCAAAGGAAGTATTTTCCTCACTACAACTTGTAAAAGATACTACAAACAGTAGTATTAATACAATTTTAAATAGGTTTAACTTGTTCATAATCAAGGGGAATTTAATTATTACAAAGACAATGATACGATATTGGACAAGTTTTAAGTATTTTTATATATGAATTACAGAAAAACGCTGACTAACTGTTAAGATGTGTAAAAATCATAGCTGAAATAACAATTTTATACTAATAGAGTTTTAAACTAAACCCATGAGATTCCTGTCTGCGCAGGAATGACAAAAATGATTAACAAACGTCTTTTAATAAAAAATCTACTGGCTCACAATGATGAGAACAGTTTCTATGATAAAAAAAGAAAAATTGATATTAGCCAAAAAGAAGGTAAAGCAAAATTTTTAAAACACATTTGTGCGCTTTCCAATAGTAATCCCGAAAATAATTCTTATATCGTTATTGGTGTAGAAGACGAAGACAATACAATTGTTGGTGTAGATTTTTTTGACGACAGTAAAATTCAGAATCTTATTAATGCATATTTAGCAAATCCACCAATTGTACAATATGAAAACATTCCGTTTCCTCATTTGACCGATAATAAAGTTGTGGGTTTAGTTACCATTAGAGCCATAAATGAAATTACTTCATTACGAAGAAACATCTGGAAATATTATGGCGGCTCGGTATTTTTTAGAGATGGAAGTATGAGTATGCCTAAAGTATTTGACATTGAACTAAAAGATGCTAATTCTGAAATTGTTTCGGCAATAGAGAATCATGCACAAAACAATATTGAACTCACACTTGATGGTGTTTTCGATTTCATGAAAATGCGTAAAGACTACAACCCGCAATACAAAGTGTTTAAAGAATATTTTGTAGTGTGCTGGGCAGGACAAAAAAAAGTTGTTAAAGACAAAACCTTTTTCTCGAGAGTAGATATTGAACTCGTAAACGAACAAGTAAGATTGTTTTATTCTGCTTTAGACGAAGTGTCTATCACTTTTGATGAAAATACATTTAAAATAATTGAATATGTAAATCTCGGACTTCAAAATTCAAACAAATATTATCCATTAGAAGAAACCATCATTAGTTTTGAAGATAATGTAACCTATACTATCGAAACTACACTTTTGTTTAATCCTCCTCAATATGATAAAAAAGTATTGCACCACATTTATAATTCAAACAATGCAATTTTAGAAAAGCTGAAAAAAGGAAGCTCCTTAAATAAAAATGAAGCACAAGACTTACGAAACCTCCCTGCCACGTATTTAATTTGTTATCTCAACTCTTTTCAGGATGCAATAGATAAATTGCATGAATCAAAACCTTTTTTAAAGACTTATAGTGACGATGTTTTTGAACTTTATAAAGAATCTACCCGAATATTAAGAAAAGTAAAATACAGTTGATTTTGAATTCTATTTGCAATAAACTACCAATTATATAGTATTTTCTACCAACTATATATTTCTTGTAGCAAAAAGAAATTATTTAATTTACTTTTACAGTGCTATTAATCAATGATAAAAAATCTTACTAATTCTGGTTTATTCTGGAAGGGTGTAAGATTTTTTTTATTTATACTAAAACTTTATTACAAATCGAACTTAATTCCTTGCGCTAAAGGTAAATCCGTAGTATAATTAATAGTATTGGTTTGACGTCTCATATATACTTTCCAGGCATCACTTCCAGATTCACGACCTCCTCCTGTTTCTTTTTCGCCACCAAAAGCACCTCCAATTTCAGCTCCTGAAGTTCCTATATTTACATTTGCAATGCCACAATCGGAGCCTTCAACAGACAAGAAACGTTCTGCTTCTCGTAAATTGTTGGTCATAATTGCGGAACTTAATCCTTGAACAACTCCGTTTTGAATAGTGATAGCATTTTCAACATCACCAGAATATTTCAATAAATATAAAACTGGTGCAAATGTTTCGTGTTGTACAATTTTAAAGTGAGCTTCAGCTTCAGCAATTGCTGGTTTTACATAACAACCGCTTTCATATCCTTCACCTGAAAGTACAGCTCCTTCAACTACAATGGTTCCGCCTTCTTCAACAACTTTTGTTAATGCATCTTCATACATTTTAACAGCATCTGTATCAATTAATGGTCCAACATGGTTGTTTTCGTCTAGTGGATTTCCAATACGTAATTGACCATAAGCTTTTACTACTGCATCTTTTACTTTATCATAAATATCTTCATGAATAATTAAACGACGTGTTGATGTGCAGCGTTGTCCTGCTGTTCCAACTGCGCCAAAAACTGCGCCAATGACTGTCATTTTTATGCCAGCATCAGGCGTAACTATAATTGCATTGTTACCACCTAATTCAAGAAGTGATCTTCCTAAACGTTTTGCCACAGATTGTGCAACGATTTTCCCCATTCTAATAGAACCTGTAGCTGATATTAAAGGCACGCGATAATCATTTGTCAACATTTCGCCAACACGATAGTCGCCATTAATTAGGTTGCTAATTCCTTCAGGTAAATTGTTTTCTGCAAAAACTTCGGCTGCAATATTCTGACAAGCAACGCCACACATTGGTGCTTTTTCGCTTGGTTTCCAAACACAAACATCGCCACAAATCCAAGCCAAAGCTGTGTTCCAAGCCCAAACTGCTACCGGAAAATTAAATGCTGAAATAATACCAACCACACCAAGCGGATGATACTGTTCGTACATTCTATGTCCTGGACGTTCGCTGTGCATAGTTAATCCATGTAACTGTCGAGATAATCCCACTGCAAAATCACAGATGTCTATCATTTCCTGAACTTCGCCCAAACCTTCCTGATAGCTTTTTCCCATTTCATAAGAAACCAACTTTCCTAAAGCTTCTTTTTTCTCACGTAGCTTTTCTCCAAACTGACGTACAATTTCACCACGTTGAGGTGCTGGTATTATTCTCCAAATTTTAAATGCAGAAATAGCAGCATCCATCATTCTTTCATAATCCTCTTTGGTAGTGGTTTTTACTTTTCCAATTAATTGTCCATCAACTGGCGAATAGGATTTTATAAGTTCTCCGTTAGAAAAATTATTTGAGCCTGTCGAAGTCCCTTCGTTTATAGCTTTTACACCTAACTGTTGTAGTGCTTCTTGTATTCCAAAATCGGTTGTAACTGCTTGCATATATAATTGTGTTTTATTGATTATATTTATGTTGCGAAGATACTAATTTTTAGATTTTAGTATACATAATTAATGTCTAAAGTATTATCTTTAAGCACACAATTCTTAAATTCATTATGTAATGAAAAAAATCCTTTATTTATGCTCCTTTTTACTAACTTTTTCATCGTGTATTAATACTGAAACTAAAGTAAAGACAGCTTCAGAATCAATGCCTTCAAAAGCAGAATTTGCAATTATCATTCACGGAGGTGCTGGAACCATCTTGAAAAAAAACATGACTCTAGAAAAAGAAACAGCTTACAAAACAAAGCTTGGAGAAGCAATTCGGGTTGGTTATACAATTCTTAAAAATGGAGGAAGCAGTTTAGATGCTGTTCAAAAAACCATCAATTTATTAGAAGATTCTCCGCTTTTTAATGCTGGAAAAGGTGCGGTTTTCACCAATGCAGGAACTAATGAACATGATACTTCAATTATGGATGGTAAAACATTAAATGCTGGAGCTTCGGCAGGAACAACAACGGTTAAAAATCCTATAAACTTGGCGAGAGCTGTTATGGAAAATTCTCCTCATGTGATGTTATCAGGAAAAGGTGCTGAAACTTTTGCCGAAGAACAAGGCTTACAAATTGTGGATCCAAGTTATTTTTATACAGAAAGTAGGTTTAACTCCTTACAACGTATAAAAGAAAAAGAAAGCGCAAAGCAAAAACTTGATACTAAAGCTGCGTTTTACGATCCAGATATTAAAGACTCCAAATTCGGTACAGTTGGTTGTGCTGCCCTCGACAAAAATGGAAACCTTGCAGCAGGAACTTCAACAGGAGGAATGACCAACAAACGTTGGGGGCGAATTGGCGATTCGCCTATAATTGGAGCAGGAACTTATGCAAATAATGCGACGTGTGCCGTTTCGAGTACAGGTTGGGGCGAATATTTTATTCGTGCAATGGTTGCTCACGATATTTCCGCTTTGATGGACTATAAAGGATTGACATTAAAAGAAGCTGCTCAAGAAGTTATTCAGAAAAAATTATCAGAACTAGGAGGTGACGGAGGCATTATAGCTGTTGACAAAAACGGAACTATGGTTGCTGAATTTAATACCGCTGGAATGTACAGAGCTACTATGAATGATAAAGGGGAATTGGAGGTTAAGATTTATAAGGAGTAACGCTATCTCTTTAACGTAAAATGTCCTTTAAATTCTTTGCCATCAATTTTAATAATATACCAATAGTCTGAAGTTGGTAATGGTTGGTTATTAAATGTTCCATCCCAAACAAAAGCTGTGTTTTTAGAAGCTTTTAAAAGTTTCCCATAACGGTCAAAAATAAACACTTCAGAAGAGCTGAAATACTCAATGCCTTTAAGGTTAAACGTTTCATTTTTATTGTCTCCATTTGGCGTGAAAAATCTGGGAATCACAAAATGCAAAATATCTTGAGTCACTATTCCACAGCCATTTAGTTCTTGAACATAAATGGTGTATAATCCTCCTTCAACAGCTAAAAAAACGTTGCTGGATTGGTATAATATTCCGTCTAAAGAATATTCAAAATCCCCAAAATTTAAAGTGGTTACAATAATAGAACTTCCTTCTGAATTTACACTTTCAATTATTGGTGTATCAATTTGGGTTAATGTAATTGTTTTAATGCTGGAACAACCTTCGCTATTTGTAACTTCAACCACATAAATTCCTATGGCATTTACTGTTATTTCTGAAGTAATTGCTCCTGTATTCCAAAGGTAATTCACATTATCTACTTCTGCTGATAAAGTAATCTCTTCGTTTTCACAAAAACTTAATTCTTCGTCAACTACTTGTGGAATTTCTATAAAATCTATTTGCATTGGTGTCCTTACAATGGATACGCAACTACCATTTATCGTTTCGGCTTCAGCATAATATGTGCCCGATACATCTGGAATAAAAGACGTACTGCCTGATAAAAGCAGATTCCCGCCAACTGCTTCGTCATACCAATTAACTGTTACGCCATTTGGAACAGTTACTGCAAATGCTTCGTTAGAATTTTCACATACAATAAGATTTCCATTACTTATTGGTGCATCTGGTATTGAAATAATACTAATTTCGAAAACTTCTGATAAAGCAATACATAACGGATTTGCTAAATTAATAGCGTCTTCTGCCACTTTAACTCTGTAAAAAATATTGCTAATTATCAATGGTGTAATATATGTTTGATTTGTTTCGCCTAAAATATCTGTCCAATTAATGCCATCTAAACTTTGTTGCCATTGATACACATGTGTGGTGTAAATTGAAAAATCCGGATTAGCGTCAAGTATTATTGAAAAAGGAATTTTATCTCCACAAATTGAAACACTTGAATTGTTAAGATTGTCTGTAATGGTAATGAAATCTCCACAGGTTTTAAACACAATATCGTCTATTGCAAGATCATTACCACAGCCACCAACACCATTATTTATCATTTTAAGAATTATAGATGTTTGGCTAGGCAAGGTTTGAAAAACCAAACCATATTTTTCCCAAATTGCTGTTGCACTTGCTTCAATATCTCCAGTATCTCCAGATGCCAATAAACTAGTATCTGAATTATCCCAAATTTCGAACCTCACGTTTATAGGAATCCCATTGCCACCACAACCTGTACTTGGAAGTAAATTAATCAACCACGAAGAAAATTCGTAAGATGTGTTTTCACAAAGCCCAAAAATTGTTATTCTATAAAATTCGCCCACGTTAAAATCGGCATTAACTATCAAGCTTTTACCATCAATATCGTTTGGCGTATGGTCTGGAATGTCATGCCAATCGAAATAGGCTGTTGAATTCGAAATTGTATAATCCCCATCATCAGGTGCGCCAGTAGTAAAATTATACGTCGTTGTTCCTGCGGGTAATTGTGGACCATTAACTGTTCCTGTTCCAAAGGTTTCTTCAAATATTGGGTCTCCAGAGTTTCCGCCACAAAACTCAAGTTGTGCTTGTAGTTTTAAAGCTGAAAAAACTATAAAAATAAATGCAATTAAATAATTGGTATTTGTAAACGATTTCACGTTTTAAATATAAGTATAATCACTAATATACAAGTGTTATTGTCTATATTTAGTCCAAAGTTTTAGTCTGAAATGTATACGCAAACGATTGCGTAAAATTATAGATGAACTATGAACCAAAAAAATATACCATACTATGCAGTTATCTTTACTTCAACACAAACTGAAAAAATTAAAGGATATCAAGAAATGGCAGAACTAATGGAAAATCTTGCTAAAATGCAAGATGGATTTCTTGGTGTAGATAGCGTAAGAAGTGAAATTGGGATTACTGTTAGTTATTGGACAACTTTAGAGGCTATTAAAAACTGGAAGCAACAAAGTGAACATCTATTAGCTCAAAAAAAAGGGAGAAACAAATGGTATAGTTGGTATAATGTGAGAATTTGCAAAGTTGAGCGTGAATATGAGTTTAATGGTTTATGATGTATTTATTTCCACGTATTAAATGGTAGCTTGCTTAATTGCGAATTATAATATTTAATTTGTCCTGTGACTTCTTGTCCTAACCAATCTGGTTTTTTAAATGTTTCATCTTCTGAATTTAGTTCAACTTCGGCAATTATTAATCCTTCGTTATCTCCAAAAAATTCATCGACTTCAAAAATGTGATTACCAACTTTTACTTCATAGCGTATTTTGTCAATAATCTCTTTTTCGCAGAGTTTTAAAAGTGACTCAGCATCCGTTTTAGAAATTTCTTTTTCCCATTCAAAACGCGATAATCCACTGTTATTCGATTTTCCTTTAACTGTTATAAATCCCTTATCTCCTTTTAGTCTAACACGTACTGTTCGTTCTTTATCTGTGTTTAAAAAACCTTGAATGATTCGTGTGCTTTTAAAGGCCTCTTTTTTAAAAGCATTAGAGTTCACTAAAAATTTACGTTCTATTTCAACCATCTTTAATGGTAATATTCAATTTCTAAAATACCAAAACCCAAAAAATAATTTCTGCTCAAGATTGGTTTTTGTAATTTGTGATTTTATTCTTTTCAAAATTACTATAATTTTATTTTATGACAACCGATTTACCAATACGGAAAATTATTCATATAGATATGGATGCATTTTTTGCTTCTGTGGAACAATTGGATAATCCAAAACTTAAAGGGAAGCCTGTTGCTGTTGGCGGAAGTAGTAAACGTGGTGTTGTAAGTGCTGCGAGTTACGAAGCACGAAAATTTGGAGTGCGAAGTGCAATGAGTAGTGTAGTAGCTAAATTAAATTGTCCAGAACTCATTTTTGTGCACCCAAGATTTAATCGTTATAACGAAATCTCGAAAAAAATAAGAGCTATTTTTTACGATTATACCAATATGGTCGAACCACTTTCTTTCGATGAAGCTTATTTGGATGTTACTGAAAACAAAAAAGGAAATCTGAGTGCAACATTAATAGCAGAAGAGATTAGAGAACGTATTTTTAAAGAGGTTGGTTTAACAGCTTCAGCAGGAATATCTGTAAATAAATTTATTGCAAAAATTGCCAGTGATTTCAACAAACCTAATGGACAAAAAACGGTCAATCCTGAAGATGTTATTCCTTTTTTAGAAGCTTTAGAAATTCGGAAATTCTTTGGAATTGGTAAAGTTACTGCCGAGAAAATGTATCAGCTCGGAGTTTTTACAGGAAAGGATTTGAAATCAAAATCTATGGAGTTTCTATCTGATAAATTTGGTAAGTCTGGTAGATACTATTATTACGTCGTTAGAGGAATCCATAATAGTGAAGTGAAATCTCATAGAATCCGGAAATCTCTTGCTTCCGAAAGTACTTTTAGTGAAAATTTATCGAGTGAAATCTTTATGATGGAAAAATTAAATCATATTGCTGAAGAAGTTTCACGACGTTTAAAACGTAGCCAAATTGCTGGCAAAACAGTTACACTAAAAATAAAATATAGTGATTTTACATTACAGACACGAAGTAAAACACTTCCTTATTTTGTGAAAGATAAAATTATAATTTTAGAACAAGCAAAACTACTATTATACCAAGAGAAACTTAAAAATTCCGTTCGTTTACTAGGTATTTCAATGTCTAATTTAAATACTGAAAAAGACAGAAAACCAGAACAAAAAAGTGTAAGTGTACAATTAAAATTTGATTTTTAAATGCGTTAGCGATTGAAGCATTTGTTGAAGCTCTTTTGTTGAAAGGCTAAACTTTTTTAGCATCTTACAAAAAGCGACTGCTGAAAGCGGGGCCCTCTGAAACTTTTACTATTGAGCCAAAATAGAAAATCTACAAAGCTGAAAGTGAAAGAGGGAAACGCCCAAGAAAAAGATACTTATCTAAATAGGACAACTTGTAATTTGGGTAACACGCATTGTATTTACCATTCCTTTATCCTTAATAGGCATTGCAGCCAAACTTATAAGCATATCACCAACTTCTAAAAAGCCTTTTTTACAAGCAATTGCATTAACATCTTCAATAGTTTCGTCGGTACTTACAAACTTCTCATAGTAAAATGCTGTAACTCCCCAAAGTAAATTAAGTCGTGTAAGAATGCGCTTGTTGGATGTGAATACTAAAATATGTGCGTCTGGTCGCCATGCAGAAATTTGAAATGCCGTATATCCACTATTTGTTAAGGTTGAAATAGCTTTAGCATTAATTTCGTTTGCCATAATTGCTGCATGATAACAAATAGACTTTGTAATATAGCGATTGGTACGAATATGAGGTGGAGTTTGAGGTACTGTTATAAGAGGTGAGTCTTCTACGCTTTTTATAATATTCGCCATTTGTGTTATAACCTCTACAGGATAGCTTCCAACTGATGTTTCTGCCGATAGCATTACAGCATCTGCTCCATCCATAACGGAATTGGCAACATCGTTAACTTCAGCTCGTGTTGGCGTTAAACTTGTTATCATTGTTTCCATCATTTGTGTGGCAATAATCACTGGGATTCTTGCTTGTTTTGCTCTTAACACCAATTGCTTTTGAATAAGAGGAACCTCTTCAGCAGGAATTTCTACTCCTAAATCGCCTCGCGCTACCATTAACCCATCACAATAGGCAACTATTTTATCGATATTTTCGACCGCTTCAGGTTTTTCGATTTTTGCAATTATCGGTATTTTATAATCGCTATGCTTTTTAATAAGTTCTTGTAACTGTATTAAATCTTCAGCATGACGAACAAACGATAATGCAATCCAATCTACTTTTTGTTCTATAGCAAAAATGGTATCATTAATATCCTTTTCGGTAAGTGCAGGTTGTGAAATTTTAGTATTTGGAAGATTAACTCCTTTTCTTGATTTTAAAGGACCTCCTTGAATGACTTTTGCTAAAACTTCTTGCTTTTTATCTGTTTTTAAAATTTCGAATATCAGTTTACCATCATCTAACAGTAAACGTTCGCCAGGTTTTACATCGTTAGGAAAGTTGTCATAATTCATGTAAATTCTATCCTTATTTCCTTTGAACTCTTCTCCAGTTACAAAAGTAATTTCATCATCTTCATTAAGAACAACCTCATGGTCCATAACACCGACTCTTATTTTAGGTCCTTGTAAATCTCCTAAAATAGCAGCATTAAAACCATACTCTTCATTTAATTCTCTAATTAATTTTATTCTTGCTATAACATCTTGATGATTTGCATGAGAAAAATTAATACGAAACACATCCACACCTTCTTCAAGCATCGCTTTTAAAATTTCCTTTGTGCTTGTTGCCGGACCTAATGTTGCAACTATTTTAGTTTTTTTTCTTTTCTTAACCATCAATTAAATATTAAATTGTCTTTAGTTTTTAGCTGCGTTACATCAATACTGTAAACTGCTGCAATCTGGGGTATTTCTTGTATTTTATGTATTAAAGTTTTTTCGTTAATAAGGTTTTCATCATCATTAATTTTTAAAAAATAATTAACCTTCTTATGTTCAGGTATCAAGTTGTGTATTCTAATAATTTTGTTTTGAGATTTAAACAAAGAACCTGTACTTGTTAAACTGTCTTCTTCTTTTTTACAAACATTGGATACTAAATTCCATGTAATAAGCTGATTTTTATCTTTCCATTCATAAATTGAATATGATGAAGCAATATATTTAAAATCTAAATCTTTGGATTTTCGAATTAGATTAATATTCAAATATTGGTTTAAAAGATAAGCTACACGATAATCTTCTAATGTACAATGAATTGCCATTAAAGAATAAGTATCATCACTAAAATCATCGATAAGAAGTTTATGCAATGCCATAATTTATTAATTATGAGATGTAAATATAGCACATTGCTACTATAATTTGATAACTGTTTAAGTATTCTTGACCTTAAATGTTACGAAAACGTTATAGTAAAATCAACTATTGTTGAATGCATTAAAAGGCTTTCGAAATTTCACTTTGAAATGCGAAAAAAGCTCTTTTAGATGCTTTTTCTTCAGCCTTCTTTTTAGAAGTAGCTCTTGCTTTAGCAATTACCTTTCCATCAATTGATAATTTAACAGAAAAATGCCTAAGAGTGTCATTTCCTGTATCTTCATAAACATGATAATCAAAAGTCTTTTTTTCTTTTTGACACCATTCTATCAATAAACTCTTGTAGCTAATTACTTTACCTTCTAATTTGATAATGTCAACATGAGGAATAATAACTCTACTGTAAATGAATTTTTCACAATACGCATATCCTCTATCAAGAAAAATAGCACCAACCAATGCTTCAAACAAATTGCCATGAATATTATTGCCAAAATTACTTTTAGGAATTTTACTCTCTACTAAATCTATAAGATTAAGTTCTTTACCAAGTTCGTTTAAATGCTCTCTACTCACAATTTTAGATCGCATTTTGGTTAAATAGCCTTCATCTCCCTGCGGAACTTCATTAAACAGATGTGTGGCTATTATAGAACCTACCATAGCATCTCCAACAAATTCAAGGCGTTCGTAATTTATAGGAGTGCCTTCCTTATCACGTTTATTCATAGACCTATGCGTAAATGCCTTTTTATAGAATTCGATTTTCTTTGGCTTAAACCCTAGTATCTTTTTAATTTGAATAAAAAAATTCCCGTCATCATTATAACGGGAATTTAATATGTTGCGAAAGGATTTCAATTTTGAATTAATCTACTTTTCTAAATATTACACAGGCATTATGACCTCCAAATCCAAAGGTATTACTCATTGCTACTTTAACATCTCTTTTTTGAGCCTTGTTTAAAGTTAAATTTAACTCTGGATCTATGTTTTCATCAACCGTTGTGTGATTGATGGTTGGTGGAATTATACCGTGTTTTATAGATAAAATTGAAGAAATAGCCTCAATTGCACCAGCAGCACCTAATAAGTGTCCAGTCATAGATTTTGTGGAATTAATATTTATGCTTTTGGCATGGTTTCCAAAAACTTCTGATATTGCTTTTAATTCTGCAACATCTCCTAATGGTGTAGATGTTCCATGTGTGTTAATAGCATCAACATCTTCAGGTTTTAATCCTGCATTTTCTAAACAATTTTGCATTACAACTCTTACACCAATACCTTCGGGATGAGGAGCTGTCATGTGGTAAGCGTCTGATGATAATCCACCACCAACAAGCTCTGCATATATTTTTGCTCCTCTTGCTTTTGCGTGTTCATACTCTTCTAAAATAAGTGCTCCTGCGCCTTCTCCAAGTACAAAACCATCTCTGGTTGCATCAAATGGTCGAGATGCGGTTTCCGGGGTTTCATTTCGAGTAGATAAAGCATGCATAGCATTAAATCCACCCATTCCACCAATGGTAACTGCTGCTTCACTTCCTCCTGAAACGACAATATCACAATGTCCTAAACGTATATAATTTAAGGCATCAAACATTGCATTAGTTGAAGAAGCACAAGCAGAAACCGTTGTGTAATTAGGCCCCATAAAACCATACTTTATGGAAATATTTGCAGGCGCAATATCTGCAATAATTTTAGGAATAAAGAAGGGATTGAATCTTGGCGTGCCATCACCTTGAGCAAAGTTCAAGATTTCTATTTGAAACGTTTCCAAACCTCCAATACCTGCTCCCCAAATAACACCGACTCTTAATTTATCTATTGAGTCAAGATCTAGTTTGGCATCTGCAATAGCTTCATCCGAAGCTACCATTGCATATTGCGAAAACTTATCCATTTTACGTTCATCTTTTCGATTTATAAAATCGGTAACTTCAAAGTTTTTTAATTCACAAGCGAATTTTGTTTTGAACTTTTCAGAATCAAAATGTGTTATAGGTCCGGCACCACTTTTACCACTAATAAGATTTTTCCAGTATTCATCTACTGTATTTCCTATTGGCGTAAGCGCACCTAACCCTGTAACTACGACCCGCTTTAATTCCATAAAAAATGTTGCTTATTTTGCGTCTTCGATATATGATATCGCTTGACCTACTGTTCCGATGTTTTCAGCTTGATCATCAGGAATTTGAATATCAAATTCTTTTTCAAATTCCATTATTAATTCTACAGTGTCTAATGAATCTGCTCCCAAATCGTTAGTGAAGCTAGCTTCGGTTACAACTTCGTTCTCATCAACGCCTAACTTATCTACGATAATAGCTTTTACTCTTGATGCAATGTCTGACATAATCTTTTAATTTTAAGTTTTAATTAAGGTGCAAAAGTAAAAAACTTTATTTTAAAACGTGCCTTTACTGTAAAAATGTGAGTGTATTTATGTTTTTAAGTTGAAGTATTTCGTTTTCGCTTCTATTTGTTAAAATTTATTCTTTTTTTTGCTTAAACAATTTCAATACTCAATATGTAAATGAAACGAACATGTTAAAATTTTTCTCGCCAAAGGAAAATGATTATTAGTGAATAGTCCCGATAATTATCGGGATGACCTTTAAAAAACAATAAAAATAAACACATGAAACGTATTATAATTTTCGCGTCTGGGTCGGGAACTAATGCCGAAAATTTAATTACCTTTTTTAGCAATAGAGATGATGCTTCTGTTGTTCAGGTGTTAACCAACAACGCTCAAGCAAAAGTTATAGAACGTTGTAAAAAACTGAATGTAAGTGTTTTATCATTCAATAAAGACGATTTTTTACAGTCCAACCATATCTTAAATATACTTAAAACCTCTCGTACTGATCTTATTGTTCTCGCAGGATTTATATGGAAATTTCCTGAATTTATTATGAAAGAATTTCCCAATAAGGTCATAAATATTCATCCTGCATTATTACCGAAATACGGCGGGAAAGGTATGTATGGCAAGCGTGTACATGAGGCAGTTATTCAAAACAATGAAAATGAAACTGGTATCACTATTCACTATGTAAATGAGAATTATGATGAAGGTGCTATAATTTTTCAGACAAAATGTGATGTGAATAAAACTGATACAGCTAATGATATTGCTGTGAAAATTCATAAATTAGAAATGGAATATTTTCCAAAAGTGGTTGAAAAGTTGTTGTTCCCTAAAGAATAATTCAGTTTAAAATAAAAAAGATTTCCGTTTTCACGGAAACTAAATATGTCTAAAAATAAAAAGAAATATTACACAGTCTGGAAAGGTCATCATACAGGAGTTTTTGAAACTTGGTATGAATGCAAGGCGCAAATCAAAGATTTTCAAGGCGCACAATATAAATCGTTTGCAACTTTTGAAGCTTCCAAAAAAGCATTAAAAGGAAACTACAAAGATTATGTGGGCAAAACAAGCAAATTTAAAAGCGAATTGTCCGAAGTGCAACTTAAAAAAATTGGTAAACCAAATTATAATTCTATTTCAGTAGATGCTGCTGTAAGTGGTAACCCAGGGGAAATGGAATATCGTGGTGTTAATACTAAAACTAAAAAAGAACTGTTTAAACAAGGTCCTTTTCTAGAAGGCACGAATAATATTGGTGAATTTTTGGCGCTTGTGCATGGTCTTGCAGTATTGAAAGATAAAAATAGTGACCTCATTATTTATACTGATTCTAAAACTGCAATGAGTTGGGTGAAAAAGAAAACTTGTAATACCAAGTTACAACCTAACGATAAAAATAAACCCGTTTTCGATTTGGTTGAGCGCGCATTAATTTGGCTTAAAAACAATTCGTATTCCACAGTTATCGTAAAATGGGAAACCAAAGCTTGGGGGGAAATACCTGCTGATTTTGGAAGAAAATAAATATCACTACAACCTCAATTATATCTTTTTTGTAGAATATATTTTGCGTAAGTTTGCAGTGAATTTTTAACTCACTTTATGAGTAAATTAGTAATTGTAGGTACTGTAGCTTTTGATGCAATCGAAACCCCTTTTGGGAAAACAGATAAAATTCTTGGTGGAGCAGCTACTTTTATAGGTTTAGCCGCCTCTCAATTTAATGTTGATGCAGCTATTGTTTCTGTAGTTGGTGGAGATTTTCCTCAAAAATATTTAGATTTACTTTCGAATAAAAATATTGATATCTCTGGAATTGAAATCGTAAAAGAAGGCAAAACATTCTTTTGGAAAGGAAAGTATCATAACGATATGAATTCACGCGATACACTTGTAACCGACCTAAATGTTTTAGCAGATTTTAATCCGATAGTCCCAGAAAATTATAGAGATGCCGAAGTTGTAATGCTTGGTAATTTACACCCTCTTACTCAATTAAGTGTTATTGAACAAATGGAGGTGAAACCAAAACTTATAATTTTAGATACCATGAATTTTTGGATGGATTGTGCTCTTGAAGAACTTCTAAACGTTCTTAAAAAAATAGACGTAATTGCTATTAATGATGAGGAAGCAAGACAGTTAACTGGCGAATATTCTTTAGTTGTAGCCGCCAGAAAAATTCATGAAATGGGACCAAAATATGTGGTCATTAAAAAAGGCGAGCATGGTGCTTTATTGTTTAACGAAGATAATGTGTTTTACGCACCAGCTTTACCATTAGAAGAAGTATTCGACCCAACTGGTGCTGGTGATACTTTTGCCGGAGGTTTCGCTGGGTATTTGGCAAAAACTGGAGATGTTTCTTTTGAAAACATGAAAAACGCCGTTATCTATGGTTCAACCTTAGCTTCCTTTTGTGTGGAGAAATTTGGAACTGAACGTATGGAGAATCTATCAAGTAAAGATGTGCAAAAACGTTTGAAACAATTTAAACAACTAACACAATTTGAAATAAAATTAATATAACCAAAAACGTGCTCAAATAACGAGTACGTTTTTTATTCTGATTTTTTTTTAGAATCTATTAACCATATTAAATAATGAGCGATGCTTTAAAACATGAATGCGGAATTGCACTCATAAGGCTTTTAAAACCATTAGAATATTACAAAGAAAAATACGGAAGTGCATTTTATGGTGTTAACAAAATGTACTTAATGATGGAGAAACAGCATAACCGAGGACAAGACGGTGCGGGTTTTGCAAGTGTAAAATTAAACACGCAACCCGGAGAGCGCTATATTAGTAGAGTACGCTCAATTGCTCAACAACCCATTCAAGATATTTTCTCCCAAATTAATGACAGAATCAACAAAGAACTCAATGATTTTCCTGAATATGTAAATAATGTAGCACTTCAGAAAAAACATATCCCTTATGTTGCTGAATTGCTTTTAGGTCATGTGCGTTATGGAACATTTGGGGAAAATAGTGTGGAAAGTGTACATCCCTTTTTAAGGCAGAACAACTGGATGCATCGTAATTTAATTTTGGCCGGAAACTTTAACATGACAAATGTTAAAGAATTATTCAATAACCTTGTAGAGTTAGGACAGCATCCAAAAGAATACACCGACACCATAACTATTATGGAAAAAATTGGTCATTTTTTAGACGATTCTGTCAGTAAAATATATAAGAACCTCAAAAAAGAAGGCTATAACAAAAATGAATGTTCTCTACTTATAGCTGAAAGATTAAAGCTTGATAAAATTTTAAAACGGGCATCAAAAAATTGGGATGGTGGTTATGCAATCGCTGGACTTTTAGGGCATGGAGATTCTTTTGTGCTTCGCGATCCAGCAGGAATTCGACCAGCTTATTATTATAAAGATGATGAAGTTGTTGTTGTGGCTTCAGAGCGTCCGGTAATTCAAACTGTTTTTAATGTGGATTTTGATGCTGTTAAAGAGTTAGAACCGGGACATGCTATCATTACTAAAAAATCTGGAGAAACTTCAATTAAACAAATATTAAAGCCATTAGAAAGAAAAGCTTGTTCGTTTGAACGTATTTATTTTTCTAGAGGAAGTGACGCAGAAATCTACAAAGAACGAAAACTTCTTGGGAAATTAATAATGCCAAAAGTTTTAGAATCTATTAATTACGATATTAAAAACTCGGTATTTTCTTATATTCCAAATACTGCTGAAACTTCTTTTTTTGGAATGATAGAAACTGTTGAAGACTATCTAAACAAAAAGAAAACTGATGTTATTTTAAAGGGGAAACGTTCGTTATCTGCTAAAAAAGTTACAGAAATATTATCTGAACACATCCGAATAGAAAAAATAGCCATCAAAGATGTAAAACTGCGCACTTTTATTACAGAAGATAGTAGCAGAGACGATTTAGTAGCTCATATTTACGATATTACTTATGGCGTTATAAAACCTACTGATAATTTAGTAATAATAGACGATAGTATTGTTAGAGGCACAACTTTAAAAATGAGCATAATAAAAATGTTAGACAGGTTGAACCCTAAAAAAATAGTCGTGGTTTCGTCTGCACCTCAAATTCGTTATCCGGATTGTTACGGTATTGATATGGCAAATTTAGAAAGCCTCATTGCATTTAAAGCCGCTTTAGAGCTATTAAAGGATGCAGATAAATATCACATTGTTGAAACTATTTATAATAAATGTAAAGCGCAAGTTGGTTTTCTGGATAAGGAAGTAAAAAATTATGTAAAAGATATTTATAGTCTTTTTACTGCTGAACAAATCTCAGATAAAATAGCTGAATTGGTTTGTAATAACACTATAAAAGCTGATGTGAAAATCATTTTTCAATCTATTGAAAATTTACATAAAGCTTGTCCAAAAAATTTAGGAGACTGGTATTTTACAGGTAACTATCCTACGTCTGGAGGTAATAGAGTTGTTAACCGAGCATTTATAAATTTTTATGAAGGCAACAAAGAACGAGCATATTAGTAAAACCATAATTATTAGCGTTTCATCTAAAAAAATAGCATTTAAACTAAAAAAATACATTTCGTCTATTATTTAGAGTCATTAAACAAAATACAATTAAATTAGGTGCACCATAACATAAGTAGGTTAAGTTCATGGTAGATTTGGGGCAAAAAAGGTGAACTTTCGTTCACCTTTTTTATTTTCTATTCCCATGAATCCGATAGCTATCGGGAGAGAATCTCTTTATAGCATTGATATTTAACCCATAATTATTTTGCGTTAGCATATCTTCGTTCTGCTTCGCTCCAATTAATTACATTAAAAAAGGCATTAATATAATCTGGTCTGCGGTTTTGGTAGTTTAAATAGTACGCATGTTCCCAAACATCTAAACCTAATATTGGTGTGCCACCACAACCAACTTCTGGCATTAAAGTGTTGTCTTGATTTGGCGTAGAACAAACTTCAACTCTTCCTCCTTTGTGTACACATAACCAAGCCCAACCAGAGCCAAAACGTGTAGCAGCTGCTTTTGAAAAAGCTTCTTTAAAAGCATCAACCGAGCCAAATTCGGCTTCAATAGCATCTTTTAATTCTCCTGATAAATATCCTTTGTCTTCTGGATTCATGACAGTCCAAAATAAAGAGTGGTTGTAAAACCCACCTCCATTATTTCTAACTGCTCCATTATTCATATCCAAATTAACAAGAATATCTTCAATAGATGTTCCTTCTAAATCTGTTCCAGCAATAGCATTATTTAAATTATTTGTATAAGCATTATGATGTTTAGAATGATGTATTTCCATTGTTCGAGCATCAATATGTGGCTCTAAAGCATCGTAAGCGTATCCTAATTCTGGTAATTCGAAAACCATAATATTTTGTTTTTGTTAATAATTATTTTCATTCAAATTTACAATAAAGGTTTGTCTTTTGTATTGAACTCGTTTAAACTTTTTCTATTACCTAAAAAATGGCTGAAATTCGCCCATACTTAATTACTTTTCTAATACGTATCGCTGCTATGTACTGCAAAAAGTGTCTCGTCTGGACAAATTTTATCTCATTTTCGGTTAAATACAAAAAGTTTAAACGAGTTCATTAATAAGTTATTAAGAATGTCTATTTTGGTATAAAATTTTTCTTTGTTGGATTCTACTTCTTTTCAAATCTATAATGCTTCAGCCGGAAGCGGCAAAACATATACACTTGTAAAAGAGTATTTAAAAGTTATGTTTAGGTCTTCGGATAGATATCCTTACAAGCATATTCTCGCCATTACGTTTACCAACAAAGCGGTTAGCGAAATGAAAACACGTATTATAGAAACATTAAAAGCTTTTTCTTCTGAAGACATTTTAGTGAAATCAAATAGTATGTTTAGATCTATTTGTGAGGAATTATCGATACAGCCAAAAACGCTTCATAACAAATCAAAAAAACTTTTAAACAGTATTGTACAAAATTATGCTGCTTTTGATATATCAACAATAGACAAATTTACTCAAAAATTAATAAGGACTTTTGCTTACGACTTAAAGCTTCCTATGAATTTCGAAGTCGAATTAGACACAAAAATGTTACTAACCAAAGCCGTAGATAATCTTATTGCTAAAGCTGGAAGCGATACAGCATTAACTAAAACTCTAATCGATTTTGCTATTGAAAAAGCCGATGATGACAAAAGTTGGGACATTTCTTTAGATTTTTATAAAATTGCCAAACTGCTCGTAAATGAAAACGATATTCCTTTTAATAAAACCTTAAAAGATAAATCTTTAAAAGATTTTAAACTACTTAAAACAAATTTGATTAAAAAAATAGCGTTAACAGAAACTCTAATTATTGGAAAAGCGCAATCTATGCTAACACTTATCGAAGAATGTGGTTTAGAGTTTGATGATTTTTCAAGAAGTTCTTTGCCAAAACATTTTGTAAATCTTTTCAATAAGAACTTTGATATTAAATTTGATTTAAACTGGCAAACCGATCTAATTGAAAGAAATACATTATATCCTAAAAGAGCAGCCCAAGATATTGCATCAACAATAAACGAAATTCAACCACAAATAGTTATAGCTTTCAATGACACTAAACAGGACGTTTTTCAACTTAAATTCTTCAAGGCAATACTAAAAAACATAACTCCATTATCGGTTTTAAATGCAATTCACAAAGAGTTAGAAGCATTAAAAGAAGAGCAAAATGTAATTCTTATTTCCGAGTTTAATTCAATTATAAGCAACGAAATAAAAAATCAGCCTGTGCCTTTTATTTATGAACGTATTGGCGAAAAATATCGTCATTATTTTATAGATGAGTTTCAAGACACTTCTGTGCTGCAATGGGAAAATCTAATACCTCTTTTAGACAATTCATTATCCAGTGAAAATGGTTCTGTAATGTTAGTTGGCGATGCGAAACAGGCGATTTACAGATGGCGTGGCGGAAAAGCTGAACAATTTATTGACCTATTTAGTAACGCTAAAAACCCTTTCTTTGTCAAGCCCAAAATAGACAACTTACCCTTCAATTATAGAAGTTTTAAAAGCATTATATCTTTCAATAATGATTTTTTTCAGCATATTTCAAATTTTGCATTTTGCAAAAACGAATACGCAAAATTATACAATCAAAGTAAGCAAAACCATACTATTGAAGAAGAGGGTTATGTAAATATTGCATTTTTAGATTTTGATACTGACGAAAGCCGAGATGAAATTTATCCTCAAAAAGTTTTGGGAACAATAAATGAATGTAAAAAAAATGGTTTTAAATTAAAAGACATCTGTATTTTGGTAAGAAAGAAAAAAGAAGGTGTTGCCATTGCAGATTATTTGAGCAATGAAGGCATAGATATTATTTCGTCTGAAACCTTGTTGTTTTCGCGTTCTCCTGAAGTTGAATTTATTAATAATGTTTTAAAATATGTTTTAGAGCCTCACAATAGCGAAGTTAAAATTCTTGTTTTAAATTATCTCGCTGTACATAAATTAAATATAACTGATAAGCATTTGTTCTATAGCTCTAATATTAATTTAGAGATACATTCGTTTTTTGAAACTTTAAGCAAATTAGGAATTGCTTTTAATTTCAATGAAGTTTTACAACTTCCTCTATACGAAGCTGTGGAAACCATTATTTATAGCTTCAATTTGGTTGATACATCAGATGCTTACATTCAGTTTTATTTAGATTTTGTATTAGACTATACACAAAAGTTTCATTCAAATTTAAATGAGTTTATTGATTATTATGATAGTAAAAAATCAGACTTGAGTATTATATCTCCTCAAGAAAAAAATGCTGTGCAAATTATGACCATCCACAAATCTAAAGGATTAGAGTTCCCTGTAGTGATATTTCCGTATGCCGATTTAAATATTTATAAAGAAATAGAACCTAAAGAGTGGTTTCCGTTAGAAGCAACAAGTTATAATGGATTCTCACATTCATTACTGAATTACAATAAAAACTTTAAAAATTATGGTGAAGTTGGGCAAGACATTTATGCTAAACATCAATCCGAACTTGAACTTGATAATATTAATTTGCTTTATGTAGCATTAACAAGACCTATTGAACAATTACACATTATAAGCAGCAAAAAATTGGATAAAAAAGGAGATGAAAATTTAAAACTTTTTTCAGGATTATTTATTAATTATTTAAAACATACAGACAGGTGGGATGAAGAGACAGTTTCTTATTCTTTTGGGAAACAAATAAAAACTTCAAAAACTAAAGAAAGTGGTAAATTGTCTATAGAACAAGGGTGTTTTATTTCTACACCTAAAAAAGAGCATAACATAAAAATAGTCACTAATTCAGGATATTTATGGGACACAAAACAGGAAGAAGCTATTGAAAAAGGAAACCTTATACACTATATTATGTCACAAATTAAAACTAAAATTGACATTGACATCACTTTTAGTAACTGCTTATCTTCAGGAATGATAAATACTAATCAAGTTCAAGAATTAAAACAAATAACATTAGGCATTGTTGGGCATCAACAATTATCAAAATATTTCAATTCAGACAATACCATTTATAATGAAAGGGATATCATTACTAAAGAAGGTATTACAGTGCGTCCGGATAGATTAGTTTTTAATAAAAAAAATGAAGTGGTAATTATAGATTATAAAACTGGTAAGCATGACAAAAAGTATGCGCAACAATTACAAATATATCAAGATGCTTTAGAAGACATGAACTATAAGGTAACAAAAAAATTGTTGATTTACGCTAATGATGAATTAGAAATAAAAGAAGTTTAAATTTGTAAAAAATCAGAATATGTACGGAAACATAAAAGAACATCTTCAAAAAGAAATTCAAAGTATAAAAGATAACGGTCTATATAAAGAAGAGCGTATTATTACATCCGCTCAAGGTGTAGAAATAACATTAAGTACAGGAGAAAATGTATTAAATTTTTGTGCTAACAACTATTTGGGTTTGTCATCACATCCAGAAGTTATCCAAGCAGCAAAAGACACAATGGATACTCATGGCTTTGGGATGTCTTCGGTTCGGTTTATTTGTGGCACACAAGACATTCATAAAGAGTTAGAACAAAGAATAGCTGATTTCTATCAAACCGAAGACACCATATTATATGCAGCAGCTTTTGATGCAAATGGAGGCGTTTTTGAACCCTTGTTGACAAAAGATGATGCTATTATTTCAGATTCATTAAACCATGCGTCTATAATTGATGGTGTGCGTTTATGTAAAGCTGCAAGATATCGTTATCAAAATAGTGATATGACTGATCTTGAAAAACAATTACAAGATGCTAATAGAAATGGAGCTCGATTTAAAATTATTGTAACAGATGGTGTGTTTTCTATGGATGGAATAGTTGCTCCACTTGATAAAATTTGTGACTTAGCAGATAAATATGATGCAATGGTAATGATTGATGAATGTCACGCTGCTGGTTTTATAGGAAAAACTGGGCGTGGGACATTGGAAGACAAAAATGTTTTAAGTCGAATAGATATAATAACAGGAACTCTTGGTAAAGCATTAGGTGGAGCAATGGGGGGCTATACAACTGGCAAAAAAGAAATCATAGATATCTTACGTCAAAGATCTAGACCTTATTTGTTTTCAAATTCTCTAGCGCCAGCAATTGTTGGTGCATCAATTAAAGTTTTTGAGATGCTTACAAACGATACCACATTAAGAGATAAATTAGAATGGAATACTAATTACTTTAAAAAAGGGATGAAAAATGCCGGGTTTGATATCGTTGATGGTGATTCTGCAATTGTGCCGGTTATGCTGTATGATGCAAAATTATCTCAAAAAATGGCAAATATGTTACTTAATGAAGGAATATATGTTATTGGTTTCTTTTTTCCAGTGGTACCAAAAGGTAAAGCACGAATAAGAGTACAGCTCTCGGCAGCACACAAAAAGCCTCAATTAGACAAAGCTATATCTGCTTTTATAAAAGTAGGTGTAAAACTTAAAATCCTATAAATCCTATAAATCCTTCTAAACACGTGTGTTTTAATGGTAAAATACCAATATTTTTATATATTTGTCTTTGTTAATAACATTTAACAACTTACTTTTGCTTACAATTAACACTTAAAAATTAAAATATTTAATATGAAAAATCTTAGCCGATTAATGTTCGCTTTATTGCTAGTACTTGGATATAGCAATACAAACGCACAAGACAACAACAATCCTTGGCAATTTAGTTTTGGGATAAATGCAGTTGATATTTATCCAACTGGAGAAGATGCTCCATTGGGAGATTATTTTGACGAATTCTTTAATGTCAATGACCATTACAATATTGTAAGTTCATTATCAACTGTTACCCTTTCAAAATATCTTGGAGATGGATTCTCTCTTGGTGCTACTGGATCAATAAATAAAATTGATAAATGGGGGTATTCCACAGTTGACGATTTAAGTTATTTTGGCCTTGACGCAATAATTAAATATAGTCTGTCAGACCTTTTAAACTGCAATAAACTTGAGCCTTATTTAGGTGTTGGTGGTGGTTATACTTGGATTGAGAAAAAAGGTGCAGGTACTTTTAATGGTACTTTTGGTATAAACTATTGGTTTTCTGATTTTTTTGGTTTAACTGTTCAAACAACTTACAAACACTCCTTTGAAGATAATTTACCTAAACACTTCCAACATTCATTAGGTTTGTCGATTAAATTTGGTGGTAAAGATACTGATGGCGATGGTATTTACGATAAAGATGATGCCTGTCCAGAAGTTGCTGGTTTAGCTGCATTTAATGGTTGTCCTGATTCTGATGGTGACGGTATTGAAGATAGTAAAGATACTTGTCCTAATGAAGCTGGTTTAGCTGAATTTGATGGTTGTCCAGATAGCGATGGCGATGGGGTTCCTGACAATAAAGACAAATGCCCTAATACACCAGGTTTAAAATCTTTAGATGGATGTCCAGATGCTGATGGTGACGGTATTGCTGATGGTGACGATGGATGTCCTAACGAAGCTGGTCCAGTAGCTAATAATGGTTGCCCTTGGCCTGATAGTGATGGCGACGGTGTCTTAGACAAAGATGACCAATGTCCTAATGAAGCTGGAACTGTTGCAAACAACGGTTGTCCTGAAATAGTTGTTCCAACACAAGAAGTTCAAGATCAATTAACTGAATACGCTAGAACTGTTAACTTTAATTTTGGGGAATCATCTTTTAAAGAAGTGACTTACCCAAAATTACAAGCAATTGCTGCGATATTAAAAGAATATCCTAAAGCTAACTTTACAATACAAGGTCACGCCGATAGTACAGGTAGTGATGCTACAAATCAATTGTTATCTGAAAAAAGAGCTAATGCAGTAATGGACTATTTAGTTAATAATGGTATCATGGGCAGCAGATTAAGTGCTGTTGGATTTGGTGAAGGCTCACCTATCGCTGAAAACAATACCAGATCTGGTAGAGCTGCAAACAGGCGTGTTGAAGTGACTTTGAATAAAGACTAAATATATATTTAAATATAAATTTTAAAAAACGCTTCGTAATTACGAAGCGTTTTTTATTTTTATACGATGACAAGTTTTATCCATGACGTTTTATATAATCTTAAAAAAAAGGAAGTTAGTATTTCGCAACTTACCTTTATTCTGCCAAGTAAACGTTCAGGTGTGTTTTTAAAAAGTGAACTGTCTAAAGTTTATTCTGAAACTTTCTTTTCTCCTCATATTTTAAGCATAGAAGAATTTGTAGAAGAACTTTCGCAATTAAAACAACTCTCAAATATTGAGTTGCTTTTTGAATTTTATAATGTTTATTTAAAGAATAATTCCAAAGAAAGTATAGATGCTTTTGATGCCTTTTCAAAGTGGGCACAAATACTGTTACAAGATTTCAACGAAATAGATCGTTACTTAATTCCTCAAGAGAAAATATTTAATTATTTAAGCGCCATTCAGGATATTAATCATTGGTCGCTTGAAAATAACCAACCCCAATTAATTAAAAATTACCTTTCTTTTTGGAAAAAATTAAACACGACGTATGCAAGTTTAACAAATCATCTTATAAATAAAGGTTTTGGATATCAAGGATTGATATATAGGGAGGCTGTAGAAAATATTGAAAGCTACATACAGACTAATCAAGATAAAAAACATATTTTCATTGGCTTTAATGCTTTAAATACTGCTGAAGAAACCATAATTCAAGAATTACTTCATAATGATCTGGCAGATATTTATTGGGATATCGATGATTCATTCATTAATACTACAAATCATGACGCTGGCTTTTTTGTTAAGATGTATAAAAAAAATTGGAGGTATTATAAAACTCAAACTTTTAAATGGGTATCCAAAAACTATAACAAAGAAAAAAATATTTCAATTATTGGAATCCCAAAGAATGTTGGTCAAGCAAAGTATATTGGAGAGTTATTACTTAAACAAAAAAATGAAAATAATAATCTAAATAATACTGCTGTTGTTTTAGGTGACGAAAACCTCCTTATTCCTCTTTTAAATTCTATCCCAAAAAACTTTAAGCCTTTAAACATTACAATGGGATTGCCTTTAAGAATAATACCATTGGCATCATTGTTCGATAAATTATTTACACTCCATAAAAACAATAAAGCTTCTTTTTATTATAAAGATATCATATCGCTTTTATCTCATCAGTTCATCAGACCTTTGTTTAATATAAAAAAATCCAATTTAGCCGACAGTATTATCAAAAACATCCAAGCTAACAACCTCATCTATTTATCTAAAGACAAACTTCTAAACCTTGCCATTGAAAAAAAAGATATTATAGCTCTGATATTTGATAGTTGGGAAGAGAGTCCTAAAATCGCATTGCAAAACTGTGATGAACTTATATTGATTTTAAAGGAGCATCTTAGCCTAAATAAAAAAGAAAATCTTCTAGGTTTAGAATATTTATACAAATTTCATGAAGTTTTTAATATCCTTAATGAACTCAATTTTAAATATAATTATATCAATTCAATTAAGGTTTTGCATAGTTTGTATATGGAAATTTTAAATAATAAAACTTTGGATTTTCAAGGTGAACCCTTACAAGGTCTACAAATTATGGGGATGCTTGAGTCTCGCGTATTAGATTTCGAAACTGTAATTATTTCATCCGTCAATGAAGGGATTTTACCTTCTGGGAAAAGCAACAATTCCTTTATTCCTTATGGTGTAAAGATTGAAAATGGACTGCCAACTTACAAAGAGAAGGATGCAATATATACCTATCATTTTTATAGATTGTTACAGCGTGCCAAAAACATCTATATTTTATATAATACTGAACCAGACGTGTTAAATGGTGGAGAGAAGAGTAGGTTTATTACTCAACTTGAAATTGAAGGCATCCACAATCTAAAGCAGTTTATTGTTGCTCCAAAAACTCCAATAATTAAAGCACAATTAATTACTGTGCCTAAAACAGAACTAATGATGTCTAGTATAAAGTCTGTAGCTTCAAATGGATTTTCTCCTTCTTCCTTAACCAATTATATGAGGAATCCTATTGATTTTTATTATCAAAAAATTTTAAAAATAAAAGAAGAAGATTCTGCTGAAGAAATTGTAGCCTCTAATACTTTAGGAACTGTTATACATAATACTTTAGAAGATTTATATACCCCTTTAATTGATGGGTATTTATCGGTTGAAACTGTAAAAACCATGAAACAAAATGTTGCTGAAAAAGTTTTTTTACATTTTCATAAAATATACAAAGAAGGTGATATTACTAAAGGTAAAAACCTTATTGTTTTTGAAATTGCAAAACGCTATATATCTAACTTTTTAAACGCCGAAATAGAAACCTTAAAACAAGGAAACACCATTAAAATTCTTCAAATAGAAACCGCCCTAAATGTAAGTATAGATATCCCAGAGCTAGATTTTCCTGTAATCCTAAAAGGAAAAGTAGATCGTGTAGATGAGTATAACGGAACTATGCGAATAATAGATTATAAAACAGGAAAAGTAGAGATAAATAAGGTGGAAATTGTTAATTGGGATGACATTACAACCGATTATACAAAATATAGTAAATCATTTCAAGTGCTTACCTACGCTTATATGATGAATGAAAAAAAGATGTTTACTAGTCCCGTCGAAGCTGGAATAATTTCGTTTAAAAATTTAAAAGCAGGGTTTATAAAGTTTTCTAAAAAAGATAAGATCGGGGTTGGTGCTAAAAAAGATTCTTTAATAACTCAAGGCGCGCTTAATGATTTTTATAATGAACTTAAATCCTTAATTTTAGAAATCTGTAATGCACAAATTCCTTTTACAGAAAAAGAAGTATAAATGAAATTTGAACGAAATATAATTTTAGAAGGAAAACATAATAAACCTATTTTGGTAGATGTATGCTATAGGTCTAATAATTCTTTTAAACCAATAGTTATATTTTGTCATGGCTATAAAGGATTTAAAGATTGGGGAGCGTGGAATATTATGGCAGAAACATTTGCTAAAGCAGGTTTTTATTTTATAAAATTCAATTTTTCATATAATGGTGGGACTGTTGAACAACCAATAGATTTTCCAGATTTAATAGCCTTTGGAAATAATAATTATACGAAAGAATTAGACGATCTAGAAACGGTCATTAATTGGGCCAGCAAAAATCCTACTTTAACTACAGATGCAAATACCGATAACATTACTTTACTTGGACATAGTAGAGGTGGCGGTATTGTTTCAATCAAAGCTGAAGAAGATTCTCGTATCAATAACATTATAAGTTTGGCTGGAGTAAGTGATTTTAAAGCACGATTTCCGAGCGGACAACATTTAAAACAATGGAAACAAGAAGGTGTAATGTTTGTAGAAAACGGAAGGACCAAACAGCAAATGCCACATTACTTTCAATATTTTGAAGATTTCGAAAGTAATGAAAAGCGTTTAACTATAAAACGAGCAGTTTCAAACTTAAAGATTCCCCATTTAATAATTCATGGCAATGACGACTCATCCGTTTCGGTTGAAGAAGCCAAGGCACTTCATAAATGGAATCCTAAAAGCATATTGAAAATTATAAAAGGTGCAAATCATGTTTTTGGAACTTCTCATCCTTGGAGAAAAGATACCTTAACAGAAGAATTACTGAGCGCTGTTAATATTTGTGTTGCTTTTCTTAAAAAATAGTGGGGAATATGGGAATCGAACCCACGACCTCTTGACTGCCAGCCAAACGCTCCCCGCCCGAACGTGCCGCTCGGTACGGGCGGGTAGCCAAATAGTGTCTTCATGAAAATTTGAAAATAACGAAACTTGAAATAAGTGTTAATGTGTGGAGCATATCGGAATCGAACCGATGACCTTTTGGCTGCCAGCCAAACGCTCTAGCCAACTGAGCTAATGCCCCAAATTAAGTTTACGCCAACGCCTTCCTGCTGCGGATTTAAAAATTTTTTTTCTTTTTCGGGCTTCAATCCTAGTTTCAAATATTTCAGTATGTATAATTTCCCATGTACAAAACGCCATAGTAGATTTAACTTTTCCAGAATTATGAACTTTCAATCTTTCATCTACATCAGAAGATAAACCTACATAGTTCCTGTTAAACTTTTTACTATAAATTATATAAACAAAATACACTTTGTTTTAATTAAAAAACGCTGCCCGAATGAATTCATTCAGGTGGTGCTAATGCCCAAAATTTATTTCATCCCACTCAATACCAATACAGGAATAGAACTGTGAAAATCTTTCTTTAAAATTACATTCTTTTCCCACTTTTTAGTAAAAAACCCGCGTTTGCGTCGTACTACACACAACATATTGGGATTGTTAGATTTGTAATGTTCTAAAACACCTTTAAACGTTGTTGCATTTTCAGTATGGAAAGTATTCGTAATTAAACCTGACAATTCCTCATTAACTTCAAAATCGCCTTCATTATAATAAGGGGTTTTAACCAATAACAAATGTACCGTTGCATTAAAACTCTCTTTAACTTTAGCAAGTGGGCTTAATACGTTTTTCTTTCTTATGATTGCCGACTTCACTGCCATTAATATGTTAGTAATTGGTTTAAAAACATATCCTTCAGGCACAATTAGAGCTGGGATTTCAGTGTGCTTTATAATTCTCCCAGACGTTTTTCCTAAAAAAACCTCTTCTTTAACAGAATTTGTTCTGGGTTCAATCAAAAATAAATCAATTTTAGATTTTTTGGTTATTAATTCTAAAGTGTCAATTAAGTCGCCTTTAAACGTTCTTGTAATTACTTCAACACCATTAGTTTTAATTTGAGAAACCAAATTATTTAAAAACGCTTTACTTTCGCGTTCTAAAATAGAATCTACATTAATTATAGTCCCTGCTTTAGTAAACACATTATAAACTTGTACAACAAAAACTTTTGCATCAAAGGTTTTTGCAAAATCTACAGAATATTGCAAATGGCTTACCACATTTTTGGACGATCCAACAGGAACTAAAATATTCTTCATAATAAAAGATTAAACGCTAAATTCACATAAAATTTAATGCAAAAATAAACATTAAAAATGATTATCAGCACCTCTTATTTATATATTGATGAGGTTATAAAATCATAAAGTTTAGACAACTATTTTTCGCCTGTTTGGCAAAAGCTTTAACTTTGTGTCGATAACAAAAAATAAACATGATAATAATGAGCAACATTCGTATTACAAAACAATTTTCTTTCGAAACTGGTCATGCGCTTTATGGTTACGACGGGAAATGTAGAAACGTGCATGGTCACAGTTACAAACTTGCCGTTACTGTTATTGGCAATCCAATTACAGATTCTAATAATGTCAAATTTGGGATGGTTATCGATTTTACTGACCTTAAAAAAATTGTAAAAGAAGAAATCGTAAATGTTTTTGACCACGCTACTGTATTTAATAAAAACACGCCACATGTAGAACTCGCTAAAATATTAAAAGACAGAGGACATAATGTGTTATTAGTAGATTATCAACCAACAAGTGAAATGATGATTATCGATTTCGCCGAAAAAATAAAAAAACGATTGCCAGAAAATATTAAGCTAAATTCTTTAAAACTACAAGAGACTGAAACTTCTTATGCCGAATGGCATGCGGATGATAATTAACTTCTTTGTTTTGCTGAACTTGTTTTCAGTATCCTGATATATTGAGTTCAATTTTGAAATATGTTTAAAATAACATTATTTCCTATTATATTTACACATGCAAATTCCACAAGGAAAAAAAATATACTTTGCTTCCGATAATCATCTTGGAGCACCAACTTTAGAGCAATCCCGCCCACGAGAAAAAAAATTCGTTGCTTGGTTAGATGAAGTGAAAAACGATGCGGCTGTTATTTTTCTATTAGGCGACTTATTCAATTTTTGGTTCGAATATAAAACCGTTGTACCCAAAGGCTTTACAAGAGTTTTGGGAAAACTTGCAGAAATTTCCGATTCTGGAATTCCAATATATTATTTTGTAGGCAATCATGACCTTTGGATGAATGGCTATTTTGAAGAAGAACTAAATATTCCTGTTTATCATAAACCTAAAGAGTTTACGTTTAACGACAAAACATTTTTTATTGCACATGGTGACGGTCTTGGACCAGGAGACAAAGGCTATAAACGCATGAAAAAAATATTTACAAGTTTTGTTTTTAAATGGTTGTTCAAATGGTTTCATCCCGATTTAGGTATGCGAATTGCACAATACCTTTCTGTGAAAAATAAATTAATTTCTGGTGATGATGATGCTGTGTTTTTGGGCGAAGAAAACGAATGGTTGGCGCAATACTGCAGAAAAAAACTGAAAGAAAAACATCGTGATTATTTTGTGTTTGGTCACAGACACCTTCCTTTAGAAATCGAGTTAGACAACAATTCTAAATACATTAATCTTGGCGATTGGATTTCTTATTACACTTATGGTGTTTTTGACGGAGAAAAATTTGAACTGAAAAAATATTAATCCTCTTTTTCATGTGCTTCCAAATCTTTTGTTAAGTCCAGTTTCCTAAATGAAGGCGATACAATTCCTGTAGTTATAACCGTAATCAATGTCATGGTTCCTCCAAAAACAACAGCAGTAACTGTTCCCATAAGTTTTGCTGTTAAGCCGCTTTCAAAAGCACCAAGTTCGTTAGAAGACCCAATAAACATAGAGTTTACCGAAGCTACACGACCTCTCATATGATCGGGTGTTTTTAATTGTAAAATAGTTTGACGTATTACCATAGAAACACCATCGGTTACACCACTAAAAAATAAGGCTACAACCGAAATCCAAAATATAGAAGATAGTCCAAACACAATAATACAAACTCCAAAGCCAAAAATTGCTACTAACAACTTCATTCCAGCATTTTTACTTATTGGTATATACGCCGTAATCAACATGGTAAGAAAAGCCCCAACTGCTGGAGCTGCTCTTAATACGCCAAAACCTTCTGAACCAACTTTTAAAATATCCATCGCAAAAATTGGCAACAAGGCTACTGCTCCACCAAAAAGAACAGCAACCATGTCTAATGTAATAGCTCCAAGAATAGCTTTGGTTTTAAACACAAATTTCAACCCTTCTTTTAAGCTTTGCATTACTGGCTCGCCAATTTTTGGGTTTAATATTGGTTTTTTAGGTATTTGAAATAAAATAATAAACGATAAAATTACTAATCCAAAGATGATACATAAAGACCAATGTACGCCAATCCAATGTATTGAAAATCCTGCAAAAGCAGGTCCCAGAACAGTAGCCATTTGCCAGGTAGAGCTATTCCAGGTTGCCGCATTTGGATATACTCTTTTAGGCACTAATAATGCGACTAAAGAAAAAATGGTTGGTCCGAAAAACGCACGTAAAAACCCTCCAAAAAACACCAAGCCGTAAATAGAATATAAAATGGTGTTTGTTGACCAATCGGAAACAATTTTTGGCCAAGTGAGTAAAAACAGACCTAAACTAATTAATGAAAAAGCTGCAATACATTTTGCCAATAAATTTCGTTTTTCGCTTTGATCTACAATATGACCTGCAAATAACGCCATTGATAAGGCTGGAATAATTTCCATTAACCCTATAATACCTAGAGATAAAGGATCTTTGGTTAGAGAATACACTTGCCATTCAATTACAATAAATTGCATTGACCAGCCAAAAACAAGCACAAACCGAACTAATAAAAAGATGTTGAATTCTTTAAACCGTAATGCTGCATAAGGGTCTTTTTTTTTCATATTACTTCCTACGTAAGCAGGAATCTATTTAGCATTATGGATTCCTGCTTTCACAAGAATAACAATATTTTTTAGTTTTTAATATCTCTTAACTTCAATTGTAAACTTGTTTTTCCATTCCAATAGTTTTCATCAATAGAATAGACGGCTTTAAAGGATTTTCTGTTTGAAATAAGCTCTAATTTATTGCCTAAACCAAAACCTAAACCAACAATTTTATCGTTTCCGTTTTGTGTAACAGTTATACGCAAATGTTTATCATCCTCCCCGACACATTTACCATAACCAGAATCTTTTAAATTTTCTGTGATAAAAACCGGTGTCATATTCCCAGGTCCAAAAGGTGCTAACTGTTTTAATATCCTATGAAATTTTGGTGTAATGCTGTTTAAATTAATTTCTGAATCAATACTTATTTCAGGAGTAAGCATGTGTTTTTCTATTGTAGCTGAAACTACCTCTTCAAATTTTTGCTTAAAAGCATCATATTGATCTTCTTTTAAAGTTAATCCTGCAGCATATTTATGTCCTCCAAATTGTTCGATATGCTCACTACATGCTTCCAACGCATTGTAAACATCAAAGCCTTTTACCGAACGTGCTGAAGCTGCTAATTTATTTCCGCTTTTAGTAAACACAAGCGTTGGCCTGTAATAGGTTTCTATGAGTCGAGAAGCCACAATACCAATAACACCTTTATGCCAAGTTTCATTGTAAACAACAGTAGTAAACCGTTCCTGTTCTTTTTGTTCTTCAATTTGATTAATAGCTTCTTGAGTAATTCGTTTATCCGCTTCACGTCTGTCTGTATTAAATTGGTTGATATCAATAGCGTATTGTACTGCGAGATTATAATCGGTTTCGGTTAATAGGGTTACTGCATGATTACCATGTTTCATCCGCCCTGCAGCATTAATGCGAGGCGCTATTATAAAAACAACATCTGTAATAGTGAGCTTATCCTTTTTTATGTGTTGAATAATAGCTTTAAAACCCATTCTTGGGTTTTCGTTTATTACTTGTAAGCCAAAATAAGCCAAAACTCTATTTTCTCCAGTTATAGGAACAATATCTGCTCCAATTGCCGTAGCAACTAAATCCAGATATTCAACTAAATCTTCAATTGTTTTGCCTTCTTTTGAAGCTAATGCCTGAACGAGTTTAAACCCAACACCACAACCGCATAACTCTTTATAAGGATAATTACAATCGGCTCGTTTTGGGTCTAAAACTGCAATAGCATCCGGAATTTCATTTCCAGGTCTGTGATGGTCGCAAATAATAAAATCAATGCCTTTTTCTTTGGCATAAGCTACCTTATCGATGGCTTTTATACCACAATCTAATGCAATAATTAATGAGAAATCGTTATCGTATGCAAAATCTATACCTTTATACGAAATGCCATAACCTTCATCATAACGATCAGGAATATAGGTCGCAACATTTTCTGTTTTAGTTTTTAAATAAGAAGACAGTAGTGACACAGCCGTTGTGCCATCAACATCATAATCTCCATAGACCAAAATGTTTTCGTTGTTCGCTATTGATTTCTCAATTCTTTCAACGGCTTTATCCATGTCTTTCATCAAGAACGGATCGTGTAAATCACTTAAACTTGGGCGAAAAAAGGTTTTAGCTTCTTCGTAAGTTTCAATACCACGTTGTATTAACAGCGTTGCAGTAACAGCATCTATTTGAAGTGCTTTTTGTATGTCTTCTACTTTTCTAACTTCAGGTTTTGGTTTTAATGTCCAACGCATACGCCACTTTTAATTTCCCTAAAGGGAAAATTTGCTCTATTTATTATGAATGTGAATATTCGTTTTTATTTCAGCAAAGCGACGAAACATTTCCATAACACCACAATATTTTTCTACAGACAAGTCAACTGCTTTTTTTATTTTTATTTCGTTTAACTCTTTACCATAAAAATGATAATCAACGGTTACTCTATGATAATATTTTGGATGTTCATCAGTAAGTTCTCCTTTTATCACCATTTTAAAATCATCAATCACAACTCTCATTTTGTCAAGTAGTGGTACAATATCTATTCCTGAACAACCAGCAATAGCTGAAAGCATCATTGCTTTTGGTGATAAGCCAAAACGTGTGTCACTTCCCTCTACATTAGTGTCCATAACAACGGTTTTTCCACTCGGATTGTCAGACTCGAATTGCATTCCGCCTTTCCAATGTGTTGTAACTATATTCGACATATTTAAAGAATTTTTTGTTTCTTGTTCATTCAAAAATACCAATAATAAACTTATAAAATATAATAAAATGCCTTTAGTAACACCTTTATCAGCAGACTATAATAAAGAGACTCAAGAACTCGCAGAATTCTTTAATGAAACACTTGGATTCTGTCCAAATTCGGTACTTACCATGCAGCGCCGTCCTGCAATTAGTAAAGCGTTTATCAACTTAAATAAAGCTGTTATGGTAAATGAGGGTCGTGTAACTTCAGCCTTAAAACGTATGATTGCCTGGGTAAGCAGTAATTCCTCTGGTTGCAGATATTGTCAAGCACATGCAATTAGAGCTGCCGAACGTTATGGAGCAGAACAAGAACAATTAGATAATATTTGGGAATACAGAACACATCCTGCTTTTTCGGAAGCCGAGCGTGCAGCACTTAATTTTTCTTTAGCTGCTTCGCAAATACCAAATTCAGTCGATGAAAAGATTAAAGAAGAATTATACAAGTATTGGGACGAAGGCGAAATTGTAGAAATGCTTGGTGTAATTTCTATGTTTGGTTATCTTAACCGTTGGAATGATTCAATGGGAACTTCAATAGAAGAAGGCGCTGTTGAAAGTGGCGAGAAATACTTAGGAAAACATGGTTGGGAAAAAGGAAAACATGGTTAGATTTTTGATTGACGATTTTTGATTTTTTTGCTATGAATAAACGAATAATAACTTTGGATAATATAGTTAAAAAGAAACACCTATAAATAAAGTGCTTGTGATAGATGTCTAAAAACATACAACTCGAATTGGCTTGGGATTTTGTTAATAAAACGGACAGGTCTATTTTTTTAACAGGAAAAGCAGGTACAGGAAAAACGACTTTTTTACATATTATAAAAGCCGAATCTTTAAAACGATTAGTTGTTGTAGCTCCAACTGGTGTTGCTGCAATTAATGCCAAAGGCGTAACCATCCATTCCTTTTTTCAGCTGCCTTTTGGTCCAATTCTACCCGAAGAATCACTGTTGAAAGCTGCAACTAAAGAGACTAATTTTCAACGAAAATTTAGCAAAAATAAAATAGATGTCATTCGCTCTTTAGACCTATTAATTATTGACGAAATTAGTATGGTTCGTGCCGATTTGCTAGATGGTATCGATCAGGTTTTACGGCGTTATAAAGACAGAAATAAAGTTTTTGGAGGCGTACAAGTGCTAATGATTGGCGACTTGCAACAACTGGCGCCAGTAGTAAAAGATAACGAATGGCAGTTGTTAAATCCCTACTACACAACACCGTATTTTTTTAGTAGTAAGGCTTTTAAGCAATGCAATGTCATAAATATTGAATTGAAGCATATTTACAGGCAAGATAATCTGAAATTTATCAAAATACTTAACGAGATTAGAAATAATAAACTCTCTCAAAAATCGGCTGACGATTTAAACGCACGATACCTTCCGGATTTTAAGCCAGATAAAGACGACGGATTTATAACTTTAACAACTCATAACAACAGAGCTAATGATATGAATCTTGAGGAGTTAAAAAAAATAAAAAGTAAATCTGTAATCTTTAAAGCTGAAGTAGAAGGCAAATTTCCTGAATACTCTTTTCCTACTCACGAAAAATTAGAACTAAAAGTAGGTGCTCAAGTGATGTTTATTAAGAATGACAGCTCGCACGAAAAAAGATATTTTAATGGTAAAATTGGTAAAATTGTGTCCTTGTCTAAAGATGAGGCTTTCGTGTCTTGTCCAGAAGATGATGAAGATATTGTAACTACTGCTGAAACTTGGGAGAATGTAAACTATTCCATTAATCAAGACACCAAAGAGATTTCAGAACATATTACAGGTTCTTTTTCACAAATTCCACTCCGATTGGCTTGGGCAATTACCATCCATAAAAGTCAAGGCTTAACTTTTGAAAAAGCAATTATTGATACCAAAGCATCTTTTACTCACGGACAAACTTACGTTGCTTTAAGTCGATGCAGAACTCTTGAAGGAATTGTGCTAAAAAGCCCGATTAGCGCAACAAGTATTATTAGCGATACCAGAGTGATTTCTTTCAATAAAAATGTAGAAGAAAATCAGCCTAATGTAGATACATTAAATGAATCACAGAAAAATTTTCAGCTTAACCTTATTAAAGAGTTGTTCGATTTTTATGTCTTTTTATATCCTGTAAAACGCCTGATAGACATTTATTACAACAATAAAACCAGTTTGCAAGGACATATCATTGAGCCATTAACAAGCATTAAAGATGAAGGGATTACTAAATTACTACAGATTAGTAATAGTTTTGGAATTCAATTAAAAAATTTATATGCAGATGTTTTAGTGCCAGAAAAAGATAGTGTTATTCAAGAGCGAATTAAAAAAGCGTTGGTATATTTTATAAAACATACAGAAGAAAAAATTAAAACCCCTTTAGATAAACTTACATATTCGACCGAAAATAAAGCTGTTGAAAAAGATTTCAAAAAACAGTTACAACTACTTGACGAACACTTAACAAATAAGTTGTTTTGCCTTTACGGACTAAAAGAAGCCTTTTCAACTACCAAATATTTAGAATTACGAGCAAAAGCAATCTTGCAAAAAAGCAAAGCTGTTCCTGTTAAAAAAGAATATACTGCCACAACAAAACATCCTGTTTTATTTGCTGCATTGCGAGGCTTACGTGGTGCTTTTGCTGAAGAATTAGATGTAGAACATTATCAGGTTTTTACTCAAAAATCATTGTACGAAATGTGTGAATTATTGCCAACAACAACCAAACAACTTCAAGCAATAAACGGAATGGGTAAAGTAAGAATACAAAAATATGGCGATGTAATTCTGGAAGCTATTCAAAGATATTGTGAACAAAATGATATTGAACCTCAAGAAGATGCGACAGAAAATACAGCTCCAAAAAAAGGAGAGACGCATTTAATTTCATTTCAGTTTTTTAAAGAAGGTTTGACCATTCCAGAAATTTCTAAAAAACGCGGTTTGGTTATCGGTACCATAGAATCACATCTTATAAAGTTTGTAAATGCAGGAAAATTAAAAGTTACAGACTTGATGCCTAAAGAAAAATATCTGGAACTTAAAAAACTCATAAAAAACATAAGCTTTGAAAGCGTCTCAGAATTAAAAAATAAGATTGACGATAAATTTACCTATAATGAAATTAGAATGGTAAGTAGAGAAAACACGGATAGATAATATTGTTAATGAGTAAAAACAATTATAGGATAAACAAATCACTTTCTACCAGCAACAACAATTACAATCTCACCTTTTGGTGGTTTATTTGTGTAGTGTTCCAAAATTTCTTTTGCTGTCCCTCTAATGGTTTCTTCATAGAGTTTTGTTAACTCTCTCGATACTGAAATTGGTCTGTCTTCGCCAAAATATTTACAAAAATGAGCAAGGGTTTTAATGAGTTTATGTGGTGATTCGTAAAAGATTATGGTTCTGGTTTCTTGAGCTAATAGTTTTAATCTTGTTTGTCTCCCTTTTTTTACCGGAAGAAATCCTTCAAACACAAATTTATTATTTGGTAATCCTGAGTTTACTAAAGCAGGCACAAAAGCTGTTGCACCCGGAAGGCAATCGACTTCAATATTATGTTCTACACAAGCGCGTATTAGTAAAAATCCTGGATCGGAAATTGCTGGAGTTCCAGCGTCACTAATTAAAGCTATTGGAATTCCGCTTTTCAATTTTTGAATAATCGCATCAACAGTTTTATGCTCGTTGTGCATATGGTGTGATTGCATTTGAGTACTAATCTCAAAATGTTTCAGTAGTTTTCCAGAAGTACGAGTGTCTTCAGCAAGAATTAAATCGACTTCCTTTAAAACCTTAATAGCTCTTAAAGTAATGTCTTCTAAGTTTCCTATTGGTGTAGGAACTATATAAAGTTTATTCATTTATTACCTAACTGTTTTACCCAAGTAGTATGAAATTATTAGCAAAATTAAACCATAAACCGACAATCCTATACCTTGATTTTCAAAATAGTGTGCAAAACTGGCTAACACCATATCAAAGAAAAACCCTGATAAGCCCATTCGGTTAGCCAAATACTTTTACGCCATAAAATTATAATTACTCCTAATGTTTTTGCAACTGCTAACGGAATAACAATATAAGTTGGGTAACCTAAGCTTTCAAAAAAATCTTTTACCATTTCGGTTTTGGTAAAATACATCGATGAAGAATATAGCATCAATAAGCACAAAAAAATTGTGGCTGCCCAATAAATTATTTTATAAACTTTCATTTATACGTGCTCGAAAACTTTTAGCTAAACTTGCTTTCAATTAGTTCCATAAAACGTTCTTCGTATTCTTCTTTTCCAGTCCAACCGTTATAATCTGGTTTAATAATCTCTTGAATTAAATGAGTTGCTTCTTTAAAAGAATTGGATGTGCTAATTTGTGATATTACACGTTCGTAATCTTTGCTTTTGCCATTAAAAAGATGTTTTATAAAGGCTAGTCTGTCATTTAAATCTACAACCAAATCTTTCCTTTTTAATTTATCATTGAGCGATTTTTTATTATCCTTTATTGATTCGTTTTCTGATTTTGAAACAGGCTCAAAAACAGGCGTTTCAGAAAAACCTTCCGTAAGTTCTTCAAGATTATTCTTATGAAATTGGGGTTTCGGAATAGCTTCTTCAAAAATTACATCTACTTCTTCTGTCTCAAAAGGCATTTGTGCTACCATATCCTTTATTTTCTCGATAACCGGCTCCATAATATCATCATCATTTTCATCTACATTAATATATGTTTTGTCATCGACTTCAATAATATCGCTTACTTTATTATTAAACGCTTCATCGAGCATTTCAAAAAAAGAAGAATCTCGACCAATTATTGGTATATCGTCTTCAAAATTCTCATGAGCAAACTTTAAGGTCGTCAACTTTTCATAAAGAGCAGTAACTTCGGTATGCATTTTAATAACATCCTCTTTTCCTTTTAATTTAAGAATCCTGTTAGCAATACTAATTAATTCTGATTCTAACTTCTTTTTCATCTGTTTAAAATTTTTAAATTTAATCCAATTTAGGGTTTTGTTTTTTAATACATTTACATCACCTTTATACAAACGAATATTCGCTTTGTTTTAGTGTTAAAATTACAAAATGTTTCTTGAAAATACAGTAAATCAGAAAGAACAATTTGGTTGGATTGAAGTAATTTGCGGTTCTATGTTCTCTGGTAAAACAGAAGAATTGATACGTCGGCTTAAACGCGCCAAATTTGCAAGGCAAAAAGTAGAAATTTTTAAGCCAGCAATTGATGTGCGTTTCGATGAAGACAAAGTTGTGTCTCACGACGAAAATGAGATTCCATCAACTTCTCTTCCTTCGGCTGCAAATATTCCGATTTTAGCTGATGGTTGCGACGTGGTTGGTATTGATGAAGCCCAATTTTTTGATGATGAGATTGTACGTGTTTGTAACGATTTGGCCAATAAAGGTATTCGGGTTATTGTTGCTGGTCTCGATATGGATTTTAAAGGAAATCCTTTTGGTCCAATGCCTGCTTTAATGGCAACTGCCGAATATGTAACTAAGGTACACGCAGTTTGCACAAGAACTGGTAATCTGGCACAATACAGTTACAGAAAAGGAAAAAGCGATGCTCTTGTATTACTGGGCGAAGTTGATGAGTACGAACCTTTAAGTCGAGCAGCTTATTACAAAGTTATGCTACGTGACAAAGTCCGTAATATTAAAGTTAATGATGCTATAGAAGTTCCTGCTAAAGCGAAAAGTACAAATGCCTAAAGCACACGAAACTATACTTGAAATAAATTTAAAAGCACTTCGGCACAATTTCGAGTATATAACATCTAAAATCAATAACAGCACTAAACTAATGGTAGTTGTAAAGGCTTTTGGATATGGAAGCGATGCTTGTGTTGTTGCTAAATATCTTCAAGATCTTGATGTTGATTATTTTGCTGTTGCTTATACAAGCGAAGGGGTTGTTTTACGAAAAGCAAGAATTACAAAACCCATTTTAGTATTACACCCTCAACCTATAAACTTTAAATCTCTTATTGATAATTGTTTAGAACCGAGTTTATATAGTGCAAAAGTCCTGAACGAGTTTGTCAGTATTGCTTCTGAAAAAAATCAGAAAGACTATCCTATCCATATTAAATTTAATACAGGATTAAACCGGCTAGGGTTTGGAAAAAACGATGTGGATTATATTGTTTCAAAAGTGAATGAAACTAATGTTATAAAAGTGAAATCTCTTTTTTCTCATTTAGCAGCAAGCGAAGATTTGAATGAAACCTATTTTACTTTAAACCAGATTGAAAGTTTTAAAACTATCACTAAAGCATTTGAGGGTAAGATTGGTTACAAACTCATACTTCATATTTGCAATACCTCTGGAATATTAAATTATCCTGAAGCACATTTAGATATGGTTAGATGTGGTATTGGTTTATATGGCTTCGGAAACTCTTCAATAGAAAATAAAAATTTTAGACCAATAGCAACTTTAAAATCTGTGATTTCACAAATTCATCTTATTGAAAAAGATGAAACTGTAGGCTATAACCGAGCATATAAAAGCAAATCCTTTCAAAAAACAGCAACAATACCTATTGGTCATGCTGATGGTATTGTCAGACAATATGGAAATGGAAACGGTTTTGTAATTATTAATGGAAAACAAGCACCAATTATTGGAAATGTATGTATGGATATGCTTATGGTTAATATTACTAATATAGATTGTAATGAAGGAGATGAAGTCATAATTTTTGGAGAACATACGTCTGCCGAAAATTTTGCTGCAGCCACTAAATCCATTTCTTACGAAATAATTACAGCCATTTCTCAACGTATTAAACGCTTAATAATCAAATAATTATTTAGTGCTATATGATATTTATATTTTTAATTGTTAAGGCATATAACAAAACTAAAGCTCCTGATGAAGAAGTTCCACCAGCAGAACCTACAGGCAATGATTTACTTGCAAAAATTAGAGATTTATTGATGAAATAATTTTGTTTAGTATTTCCCACACTACATCTTTTATTAACTAAATCACTTTGTATTAGAATTTTTTTTATTTATGTTTTTAAACTTCCAAAATGAATAAATAATTACTTTTGTTTTTTAATCATAATATAAAAATGAAAATAGCTGTAGTTGGAGCCACTGGGATGGTAGGCGAAGTTATGCTTAAAGTTCTTGCAGAACGTAATTTTTCTATAACTGAATTAATTCTTGTTGCTTCAGAAAAATCTGTTGGGAAAATAATTTTATTTAAAAACAAAGATCATAAAGTAGTTGGTCTTGAAACTGCTGTTTCAATGTCTCCAAATATTGCTTTGTTTTCTGCCGGAGCAAGCATTTCTCTGGAATGGGCTCCAAAATTCTCCGAAGTTGGAACAACTGTTATCGATAATTCTTCGGCTTGGCGAATGTATCAAAATATAAAATTAGTTGTTCCTGAAATTAATGCAAATCAACTTACGAGAGAAGATAAAATAATAGCGAATCCGAATTGCTCAACGATACAAATGGTGATGGTTTTAGCTCCATTACACAAAAAATATAAAATTAAGCGCATTGTAGTTTCGACCTATCAATCCATTTCTGGTACAGGAGTAAAAGCTGTTAAACAGTTAGAAAATGAACTTGCTGGTATTAAAGGGGAAATGGCTTATCCTTATCCTATTCATCAAAATGCTTTGCCACATTGTGACGTGTTTGAAGATAATGGTTATACCAAAGAAGAGATGAAACTAGTGCGAGAAACTCAAAAAATTCTTGACGATAAAACCATAGCTGTAACAGCTACTGCTGTAAGAATTCCAACATCTGGTGGTCACAGCGAATCTGTTAATATTGAATTTGAAACTGATTTTGAAATCACTGATATAAGAGCCTTATTAAATGATACTTCTGGTGTAACCGTACAGGACAATCCCGATATTAATGTATATCCAATGCCAATTTATGCGCATGGAAAAGATGATGTTTTTGTTGGCAGAATACGACGCGATGAATCGCAACCAAATTCGTTAAACCTTTGGATTGTGAGTGATAACCTTCGCAAAGGAGCTGCTACAAATACCATTCAAATTGCAGAGTATTTAGTAGAAAACAACTTGGTTTAAATTCTTTCTTTGTTTTATAGTATCTTTAAAAAATTCTTAAAAAATTCAAAACGAAGAATCTCGTAATTTCTCTCATCCTAATACTATTTCTTTTTTCCTGTAAACAAGACGAAAAAACTAAAACGCAATCCATTACTGTGAATTATCCTGAAACTAAAAAAGTAGATACTGTTACAAATTATTTTGGTACAGATGTAAGAGATCCATATCGTTGGTTAGAATACGATAGAAGTGCAGAAACCGAAGCTTGGGTTAAAAATCAAAACGAAACTACTTTTGGTTATTTAGATAATATCCCTTTTAGAGAAGAGCTTAAACAGCGCTTAGAAAAACTTTGGAATTACGAAAAAGTAGGCGCTCCCTTTAATGAAGGTGACTATAGTTACTTCTACAAAAATGATGGGCTTCAAAATCAATATGTTATTTATAGATACACAAAAGGTGGAGATTCTAAAACTGCTGAAGTGTTTTTAGACCCAAATACGTTTTCAGAAGACGGAACAATTTCGTTAGGTGGTATGAGTTTTTCCAAAGATGGTAAAACTTTAGCATATAGTATTTCTGAAGGTGGCAGTGATTGGAGAAAAGTTTTGGTTATGAATACCGTAACTAAAACAATCGTTGAAGACACTTTGGTAGATATTAAATTCAGTGGTATGTCTTGGTATAAAAACGAAGGTTTTTATTACTCAAGTTACGACAAGCCAAAAGGAAGTGAACTCTCTGCAAAAACCGATCAACACAAGGTTTACTATCACAAAACAGGAACAAAACAGACAGAAGATATTTTAATTTTTGGCGGAATAGAAAAGGAAAAACATCGCTATATTTATGGTACTGTTACCGAAGATGATAATTATCTTATTATTGCGCCAAGGGTTTCAACTTCTGGAAACAAACTATATATTAAAGATTTATCTATACCTAATAGCCCATTAGTAACAATTTTAGATCATACTAATAGCGATACTTTTATTATAGATAATGTTGGAAGCAAACTTTACCTGGTTACAAATTTAAATGCTCCAAACAAAAAAATTGTAACAGTTGATGTGTCTAATCCTACTCCAGAAAATTGGATGGATTTTATTCCTGAAACCGAACACGTTTTATCACCTTCAATTGGAGGAGGTTATTTCTTTACTGAATATATGGTTGATGCTGTTTCTAAAGTGAAACAATACGACTACAATGGTAGCTTTATTCGAGATATTAAATTGCCAGGTGTTGGAAACGCAAATGGTTTCGGGGGAAAAAAAGAAGATAAAATAGACTATTATTCGTTTACAAATTATAACACGCCTTCAAGTATCTATAAATACGATATAGAAACAGGAAAATCTGAATTATACTGGAAACCTTCTATTGAGTTTAATAGTGATGACTATGTAAGTAAACAAGTGTTTTATAACTCTAAAGATGGCACTAAAATACCTATGATTATTACACATAAAAAAGGCATTGAGTTAAATGGTAAAAACCCAACCATTCTTTATGGTTATGGAGGTTTCAATATTAGCTTAAACCCATCTTTTAGTATCACAAATGCCGTTTGGATGGAACAAGGTGGTATTTATGCTGTACCTAATTTACGTGGTGGTGGCGAATATGGTAAAGTGTGGCACGACGCAGGAACCAAACTAAAAAAACAAAACGTATTTGATGATTTTATTGCCGCTGCCGAATATTTAATAGACAACAAATATACTTCTTCGGAATATCTTGCTATAAGAGGTGGCTCTAATGGTGGGTTATTAGTTGGTGCAACATTGGTGCAACGTCCAGATTTAATGAAAGTAGCACTTCCAGCTGTAGGTGTTTTAGATATGCTGCGATATCACACATTTACCGCGGGTGCAGGTTGGGCTTATGACTACGGAACGGCTGAAGAGAGTAAAGAAATGTTTAATTATTTATTAGGCTATTCACCAGTACACAATGTTAAAGATGGTATGCAATATCCAGCTACTTTAATCACAACAGGAGATCACGATGATAGAGTTGTGCCAGCACATAGTTTTAAATTTGCAGCAGAACTTCAAAGTAAGCAAGCTGGAAATAGTCCTGTTTTAATTAGAATAGAAACTGATGCAGGTCATGGCGCAGGAACTCCAGTGAGCAAAATTATTGAACTATATGCCGATATTTTTGCCTTTGCTTTTTACAATATGGGATTTGAAGTGTTGCCAAGTAAAACTAAAGAAATGCTAAAAGATTAAATATTTTAATATCCTTTTAAATATTTTGAATTCAGAAAACCAGATTGTTTAATCCAGTTTATCATGACCAAGTGCTTTGAGCAATTCAAGATCTAATTGGTGAAGAACATCTTCCCGTCCAGAATAGTATCCTCTTGTAAATCGTGCTGATTTAGTGCCTGTTTGCATTTGTTCACATACTTTCCAATCTTGCTTATTGGTCAAATCCCAAAAATCAACAGCAGATTTTATTCCTGCTTGTGCTTTTGGATCGTTGATTATTTCTGGACGAAAAAGCCAATAGCAATCATTAATTATTTTGCCAGGTCCTAGCGGTATAATATGATGGAATAATACAAAATCTGGATGCGGCGTAAGCAGCATATTTGGAAAAATTGAATAATAATATATTCTCTGCAAATCGTCTCCAGAAACGTCACAAACAGGAGGAGCCGCTGCATTTCCATCCATAGTCATACTTCCTCTTTCTTTAGTAAGATCCATATATCCACCTATTACGGCTCCCTTACTAGAATCGTGCTGAGCTGACTGAACTGGAGTAAGCTCTGAAAGCAACGGATGTACGCCTGGACAATGGTAACATTCTTGATAATTCTGAAGTATTAGTTTCCAGTTACAATTTAATTCGTATTTTATATGATGAGCAATTCTTAATTCACTTAATCTCCAATCAGAAAATTTTCCGATAAGCACTTCCATTTGATTTTCAAAGGGAACTGGATTCCTATTTAAGTTTATAAATACAAACCCTTCCCAAACCTGTACTTTGGCTTGATGAAGTGCACATTTGTCCTTTTTAAATCCAGAACCCTCTTTCATCAGGGGAGCACTTAAAAGCTTGCCATCTAGTCCGTAAGTCCAAGCATGATAAGGGCATTGTATGGATTTGGATTTAAAAACTCCTGTTGGCTCAACACAAAGTCGTGTTCCCCTGTGCCTGCAAACATTAAACAATGCCTTGATTTCATTAGATTTGTCTCTTACCAAAATAAGACTCTCATCGACTACTTCAATAAGTTTGTAATCGCCAACTGAAGGAATTTCTTCTGCACGACATGCATAGATCCAAAACTTATAGAAAATTTTTTCTACTTCTTCCTGATAAATTTCTTTGCTATGATAATACTTTCCTGGTAAAGTCCTTGTGCCATCAATTATGGGGAAATTAATTCCTCTCTTTTTAAATTTTCTTTTTTCCATAGTTACAGACTTTTCGTTAATTAATACCTTAACCTTCTACAATCTCAATTGTTTTTCAGAATCATTTTTGCCGATAAATATCCTGGCATACACGTAATTCCTCCTCCTGGATGTGATCCACTACCACAAAGATACAAACCAGAAACTGGTGTAGTATATCTTGAACATGCTGGAATTGGACGGGTAATTAATTGATCTACAAAATGTTCTCCGTGATAAATATGCCCTTCTGTTAGTGTATATCTCTCTTCGAAATCCGCAGGGGAAAGGACTTCCATGCCTACTACAGATTTAGATAGCCCTGTTGAATATATGTCAAGTTCTTTAAGGACATCTTCACCTAATTTCTTTTTAGCCTCTTCTGACCAGCCAGCTTCAAAATTATAAGGAATTTGATGAACCTGTACTGAAACAACACTATGACCATCAGGTGCCAACGAAGGATTGTTGTAAGTAGGAATATGAATATCCAAGAATGGTGCATCGGTCACTTCCTTATATTTCACAGGATCAAAAGCTTTTTCCATTTCATCAAATGAATTTCCTGTTCTGGCAAATTCAACAGTTTGGTCGTTTAATTGAACCAATGTGTTTATAGCTAGATTAACCTTTGCTGTTGTTCCTCTACTTCGTATTTTGTCAATCCAATAGTCAAGCTCATATTCAAGTTCAAAATCATCAAACAAATTCAGAAAGGTTTCTTTTGGTGTACAGGATGCAGCAACTTTTGTAGAGAGAATTTCTTCACCACCAACTAGTTTTACTCCTTTAACAACTCCATCAGTATCCAATAAGATTTTTTCAACTTCGGCTCCAGTATGAATTTCGACACCAGCTTGAATTGCTGCCTTTAGCAATGCATCTACAAGTGCTTGTGGGCCACCTTTAATATAACTTCTAGAAGCACATTCCCAAAGCATTAGGTTAATAGTAGAATATGCCGACCAAGGGCCAGCATAGGATCCGTAAATTGCAGGAGCAGCAATTCCAGCTTTAAGAAAATCTGTTTCGAATTTTTCATTTAAAAAATCTGCCACACTCATGGGTGCTACTTTGAGCAATTCCATCATAGTCTTATTACCCAACCCTTTGAGCATCATCCCTTTTTTAGCCAATACTACCAAACTGGCCATAGTTAAATTTTCAATGTTGATATTTGGCGGTGGGTTCTCCATCAAATCATTAATGACTTTGCTAATTTTTTTAAGAAACTCTTGGTATGCTTTGTAGGCTTCGGCATCATTTTTAGAAAAATTACTGATCGTTTCGGCTGTTGCATTTACATCTGATTGTATATTAACACTCTTCCCATCCTTAGATAAAATTGTCACATCTGCACGATTATTCTCAATTACCAATCCATATTTTTCAAGTTGAAGGGCCTTAACAACTTGTGGTCTTACACCGCTGGTATCATGTAATAATCCAGTAGTTGAATAACCTGGATAAAATTCTTCTCCTGCAGCAATACCACCCAATACATTTCTTTTCTCAACAACAAGAACTTTCTTTCCCTTTTTAGCAAGAATCGTTGCAGTAGTTAGCCCATTGTGACCTCCTCCAATTACTATTATATCATACTTACTCATATTGCTTTTTCTTTTAAGATTGATTTTGCCGAAAGTTCACCTCCAGAGCCCATAATGCCTCCTCCTGGATGGGTGCCCGAACCGGACATCCATAAATTTCGTATAGGGGTTTTATATTTGGCATACCCAGATATTGGTCTTTGAAATAATAGTTGTTCTAAAGTAAGCTCCCCTTGAAATATATTGCCTTCTGTAAGTCCAAACGTTTCTTGCATATCCCATGGAGTAACTACTTGCCTATGCTCTACTAAACTATCAATATCTGGCACGTATTCTTTAATGGTTTCTTGAACAGCATCACCAAATTTATCAGACAGTTTTGGCCAATATTCAGGCCCTTCTTTAATATAAAATGGCGCATATTGTACAAAACAAGACATCACGTGTTTCCCTGGAGGTGCCAATGTTGGATCTGTGAGTGAAGGGACTACGATATTAATAAAAGGTCTTTCTGAAAACTCACCATACTTTGCCTGGTCGTAGGCTTTCTCTGCATAATCAACATTAGGAACAATTGCAATATCACCCTTCATGTACTCAAGCCCTTTTCGCTTCCTACAGAAATTGGGGACACCATTGAGGGCAAAATTGACTTTTCCTGAACTGCCTCTCATTTTAAATCTTTTGATCTCTTTGGTAATATCAGACGAAAGATTGTCTTCCCCAATCATTTTTAAATAGGTTCGGTTAGGATCCAGGTTTGAAACAACTATTTTAGAATCTATTTCATCTCCATTAGCCAAAAGAACTCCCATTGCCTTTCCGTTTACAATTTTAACGTTAGACACACTTACATTCGTTCTAATTTCGGCTCCAAAACTTCGTGCAGCATCCGCACATGCATTACTTACGCCTCCTGTTCCTCCTTTTGAAAAGCCCCAAGATCGAAATGAACCATCCAATTCACCCATATAATGATGAAGTAAAACGTAAGCAGTACCTGGTGAACGGACGCCTAAAAATGTTCCAATAATCCCGCTTACGGCCAATGGACCTTTTAAAATTTCAGATTCAAACCAGAGATCAAGAAAATCAGCACTACTCATAGTTAACAGCTTAGTATTCATCTGAAGTAATTCAGACCCTAAATTTTTAAAAACCTTACCCATTCTCAACAATGACGAGAGCTCTTTTGGGTTGATGGAAGCTACATCAGGCGCTGGATGATCTATAACCTCTTTAGCCAATTTAGCCATATGAGTCATTACTTTATTAAACTCACCATAAACTTCTGAATCTTTTTTACTGAATCGTGCAATTTCTCTTCTTGTTTTAGCAGCGTCTCCCCATTTACAGAGCCCAATATCACCATCTGGAAGTGGTTGATATGAAGCATCCATAGGTATGATATCATACCCATGTTTTACAAGGCTTAACTCCCTAATAATATGTGGTCGAAATAAACTCACAACATAACTACACACCGAAAAAGTAAATCCTGGATGAATTTCTTCTGAAACGGCTGCACCTCCAAGAACATATCTTTTTTCTAATACTAAAACCTTCTTGCCTGCTTTGGCCAAATATGCGGCATTAATCAATCCGTTATGACCTCCGCCAATTATTATTGCATCGTATTTTTTGCTCATTGTTTTATTTTTAAAGGATTGCCCGTTTTCTTTTTGGATTGAAAAATTGAGGTTTGCCAACAATGGCTCGTACCAATTCTCTATGATGCTCCACCATTACTTCAAAATTAACTTCAGTACCTGATTTGGCATAATCTATTTCTATGGTAGCAAGAGCTATATTCTTTTTTAATATTGGTGACCATGTTCCGCTAGTCGCATACCCAATTTGTTTGGATTTTTGTTGCTTATGGTATATTGGTACAGAATGTCGCCAGGCACCAGCCTGTATGTGTGGTGGCAGTCCATGTTTTTTATACAATTTTTCTAAGTCAGGCCAATTGATATCAATTCCAACCGTTGCCCATCGAGATCCGTTCTTCTTTTCTTTCTTTAAGGCTCTTTGCCCCATAAATGGCTTTCGGTCTAAATTGACTGTCCATCCTAGTCCAAGTTCATAAGGAGAACTCATTTGTTCAGGAATTAGGGCATGTAATGAGCCGTGATAATCAACACCATTCATAATTAAACCCGCTTCTAGCCTTGCAATATCCAAGGCGGCAATTCCAGCCATTCTAATATTATAATCCTGTCCTGCCTTCCAAATTGCATCAAACAAATTCAATGCATCTTCATTTTTAACCCATAATTCATAGCCTAGATCTCCCGTATATCCTGTACGTGAAATTTTAAATTTAAATCCCTCTGAATTTGCATCAGTGGTCCAGAAAAATTTCATACTATCTAGATCGGCATCACACATGTTTTTGAGAATGTCTCTAGACGTAGGACCTTGCAAAGCTAATCCACAAAAACTATCGGTAATATCTTCAATATGGACATCCAGTTTTTTAATAAATCTTGAAAACCATGAATATGAAGGGTCTGCAGCCGTCAAAAAATATTCATTCTCGCCGAAGCGCATAACAGTACCATCATCTATGACCATACCCCTATCGTCACACCAGCAACAGTAAGTTGCCTGATTCAACTTCAACTTACTGATATCCTTTACAATAATGCGAGACAGAAACATCGACGCATCCTTACCGGTAATTTTATATTTAAAAAGCGGTGTAATATCGACTAATCCTGCAGAATGTCTAAAAGCATAATATTCGAAATCAGAAACCACATTGTATGAATTGGCAGCAAAATAGCCTGCCCAATCCTTCCAATCAAGAGCTTTGTTGTGTTCTGAGGTTCTCGGATGAAATGGTGTTTGTATAGGCATATATCTAAGTTAAAGTTATTGTAATCTCAGCGCTGAGATTACAATAATTATAATTATTGAAAAATTGAAAAATTGTCTAAGATAGATTAGAAGAGGTACTTATAATCCTGGGATTAGTACCCAAGGCATTTCAGAAATGTTATTTATTATTTTTTCTAACATGTTATAAAAGTATTAATTATTTAATGAAAAACACTTTTAATAATCATTATTTGTGTTAAGTATGGAAGCGTCATCCTTTTGTGAACCAAAAGATATAGCCTACAGCCTGCCTTTTGGAGGCGCCATTACAAAATCTTCCATAAATTTAGTAGTATAATTTCCAGCTACATAATCCGGATGATTCATTAATTGCTGATGAAACGGAATAGTAGTCTTAACACCTTCAATAACAAACTCGTCAAGAGCGCGTTTCATTTTGTTAATTGCTTCTTCACGTGTTTGTGCTGTTGTAATTAATTTCGCAATCATTGAATCGTAATTTGGCGGAATCGTATAACCTCCATAAACATGTGTATCTAACCGTACGCCATGCCCTCCTGGAGCATGTAGTGTTACTATTTTTCCTGGAGAAGGTCTAAAATCGTTAAAAGGGTCTTCGGCATTAATTCTACATTCTATTGAATGCATGTTTGGTAAATAATTTTTACCTGATATTGGTACGCCTGCTGCTACTAATATTTGCTCTCGTATTAAATCTATGCCTATAACTTGTTCGGTTATTGGGTGCTCTACTTGAATACGAGTGTTCATTTCCATGAAAAAGAATTTTCTGTTTTTATCAACTAAAAATTCTACAGTTCCTGCGCCTTCATATTTAATAAATTCAGCAGCTTTTATGGCGGCTTTTCCCATTTTATTACGAAGAGAACTAGTCATGAATGGGGATGGCGCTTCTTCGCTTAATTTTTGGTGACGTCGTTGTACCGAACAATCTCTTTCGGATAAATGGCATGCTTTCCCTCTGGAATCGCCTATAATTTGAATTTCGATATGTCGAGGTTCTTCAATCAATTTCTCCATATACATATCGTCGTTCCCAAATGCCGCTTTAGACTCTTGTCTTGCTGAATCCCAGGCGTCTTTTAAGTCTTCTGGCTTCCAAACTGCTCGCATCCCTTTACCACCACCGCCTGCAGTAGCTTTTAGCATAACTGGATATCCTGTTTTTTTAGCTGTTTTTTTGCAATCTTCAAAATTTTCAATAATGCCATCGCTTCCTGATATGCATGGCACTCCTGCTTTTTTCATAGTTGCTTTTGCTGAAGCCTTATCTCCCATTTTGTTAATCATTTCTGCAGAAGCTCCAATAAACTTTATTTTATGCTCTTCACAAATTTTTGAAAATCTTGCGTTTTCAGATAAGAAACCATATCCAGGATGAATTGCGTCCGCATTGGTAATTTCGGCAGCAGCAATAATATTTGCCTTTTTTAAATAGGATTCACTACTTGGAGCAGGTCCTATACAAACTGCTTCATCGGCAAACTTAACATGAAGGCTTTCGGCGTCTGCAGTAGAATAGACTGCAACCGATTTAATTCCCATTTCTCTACAAGTTCTAATAATGCGTAGCGCTATTTCTCCTCTGTTTGCTATAAGTATTTTTTTAAACATAAATTCTTCAGATTTTCAATATTCAAAAAACAAATTCCAAAAAATAACTTTGGTATTTGGAAATTGAAAGTTGGGATTTATATTACGACGGATCTACTAAAAATAATGGTTGGTCGAATTCGACTGGAGAAGAATCGTCAACGAGTATTTTTACAATTTTTCCGGAAACTTCTGATTCTATTTCGTTGAAAAGTTTCATTGCCTCAATAACACAAAGCACATCTCCTTCTGCAATAGTTTGTCCTACTTCTACAAACAATGGTTTGTCTGGAGATGGTTTTCTATGAAAAGTTCCTATTATTGGAGATTTTATTGTGATGTATTTAGAATCATCTTTAGGCGGTGTTTCAGTCGGAACATTTGTTGTTACATTAGGCGCAATAACCGATTGTGGATGTGCTATTTGTGGCATTTGCGGAACAACTGGAACTTGTTGTACTACTGTTTTTACAGAATCTCCTGTTCTAATGGTGATTTTCACATCATCCATTTCAAGTTTAACCTCAGTTGCTCCTGATTTAGCAACAAACTTGATTAAATTTTGAATGTCTTTTAAATTCATAATCAGTTGTTTAAATTAATTAGTTGTAATATTATGAGTTGTACGCCCATTTTAAATAAATTGAGCCCCAAGTAAAACCTCCTCCAAATGCAGCCATGATTATATTATCTCCTTTTTTTAACTGCTTTTCATAATCGCTTAATAAAAGGGGTATTGTAGCTGATGTTGTATTTCCATATTTTTCAATATTGGTCATAACCCTTTCTGTAGGAAACTCTAATCTTTTTGCTGTAGCATCAATTATACGTTTATTTGCTTGATGTACTGTAAGCCAATTGATATCATTAATTGTTAAATTGTTTTTTTCAAGTATTTTTAAACAAACGTCTGCCATATTTGACACAGCCCATTTAAAAACTGTTCTTCCGTCTTGAAATATAAAATGTTTTTTGTCTTTTATAGTTTGTTCGGTTGCTGGTTCAATCGATCCTCCAGCCGGGACTTGTAAAAATTCCCTTCCTATTCCATCGCTTCTTAAATACTCGTCTTGTATGCCTAAACCTTCCTCATTTGGTTCTAATAAAACAGCACCTGCTCCATCGCCAAAGATGATACATGTCGTCCTGTCCGAATAATCTATCATTGAAGAGTTCATGTCTGCTCCTATTACAAGCACTTTTTTGTATTTTACAGATTCTATATAGCTTGATGCTGTAGATATCGCATATAAAAAACTGGAACATGCAGCAATCAAATCATATCCAAAAGCATTGGTTGCCCCAATTTGAGTTGCAACATATACTGAAGTAGGAGCAGCCTGCATGTCTGGTGTTGCTGTAGCAACAATTACAAGTTCTATCTCTTTGGGATCTACATTCGTTTTGCTCAATAAGTTTTTAGCCGCATTTATAGCTAAAAATGATGTGCCTTTATTTTTTCCTTTTAGAATTCTACGTTCTTTGATACCTGTTCGTGAAGTAATCCATTCATCGTTAGTATCAACCATCGTTTCCAATATTTGGTTGGTTAATACATAATCTGGCACATATTTGCCTACAGCTGTAATTGCTGCTGAGATTTTACTCATATATCTTTTTTTGGTTTGAACAAAAATTGGTCAAAATTGACAAAAAACGTCAAAAAATCAACTAAAATGCTATGTTTTGTTCAAATATTGGGCAAAATAGGTAGTTTTTGACTTTTAAAAAAATTTTCATAAAAAAAACGCTCACTTATGAACGTTTTAAATTATGCCTGCATAATACTTATGCTAAATTTTCTTCTTTTTCAGTATTATCGATTAAAACCTGACCTCTGTAATAAAGTTTTCCTTCGTGCCAGTGAGCTCTGTGGTATAGGTGCGCTTCCCCAGTTGTTGGACACGTAGCAATTTGAGGTACTGTTGCCTTATAGTGAGTTCTTCTTTTGTCTCTTCTAGTTTTAGAGATTTTTCTTTTAGGATGTGCCATATTAATATTATTTATCCGTTAATAATTTCTTTAATGTATTCCAACGAGGATCTATATCCTGTGATGTTTTTTTATTTTTTGAGCTATTTGGGCTTAACTCTTCTAATTTATCAAGTATTTCTGATTTTAATGTTCCATCTTCAATTCCAGGATGTATTCTTCGAGATGGCATTGAAAGCACAATTAGTTCATAAATGTACTGAACAATATTAATTTCGTATTCAGAATGAGGAATAATTAAAATTTCTTCATTCTCATCATTATAATCATCCCCATAATTAACAACCAAATCAAAGCTATTCTCAATTTCTTGATTATAAGGTTCGTTAGTTAAGTCGCAAAAAACATTAACTGTACCTATTGCTTTAAAATGTAATTCTAAAAGTGTTGGTTTTTTATTTAAAACAACCCTAATATTTACATTTACTCCATTAAACTCATTAAATTCAAAAAACTCAAAGAACTTTTTATCTATCTTATACTCAAAACAATGCTCTCCTAATTTTAATCCTACAAATTGTATTATATACTCTTTCAAAGGCTTCATCATCACAATTATTTCGAGCGTGCAAATATATAAAATTTTATTTACCTTATAATGGATATAAACAAAAAATGTTTATATCTTTTTTGTTTGCTTTTTTAAAACATGTGCATTCAATTCTTCATGTATCTTCCTCATTTTAAAAATACTAACACCTGTAAATATTGCTTCTCTAAATGAGCTTATATCAGCTATCCCTTTTCCAGCAATTTCGTAAGCTGTGCCATGATCGGGAGATGTTCTCACTTTATTTAATCCCGCTGTAAAATTAACACCGTTTCCAAAGGACAATGTCTTAAAAGGAATTAAGCCTTGGTCGTGGTAAGCGGCAATAATAGCGTCAAAATTTTTATAATTCTTTGATCCAAAAAAACTATCGGCAGCATAAGGTCCAAAAACCAACTTACCGCTTTCCCTGATTTTTTTAAGCGTTGGTCGCAAAATAGTGTCGTCTTCATTTCCTATTACACCATTATCTCCTGTATGTGGATTAATTCCTAAAACTGCAATTTTAGGTTTTCGTATTCCAAAATCCTTCATTAGAGAATTATAAACGGTATCAATTTTAGATTCGATTAGTTCTTCTGTTATATTAGAAGAAATATCTTTAACAGGAACATGGTCTGTAAGAAGACCAACTTTTAAAGTATCTGTTACCATAAACATTAAACTATTGCCTTCTAATTCTTTAGCTAAATAATCTGTATGCCCTGGAAAATTAAATTTTTCAGATTGAATATTATGCTTATTTATAGGAGCTGTTACTAAAATATCTACTTTTCCAGTCTTTAATGCTTCTGTTGCAGCTACCAGAGATTTAATAGCATATTCACCAATTTTAAGGTTTTCTTCTCCAAATTCAATTTTTACTTCTTCATTCCATACATTAATAATATTTACTTTCCCGTGCTGAACTTGAGTAATATTGTGAATTCCTATAAAATTAAAAGTACTTTTAAAATATTTTTTTAAAAAATAAATAGTCTTTACTGATGCAAAAATAATTGGTGTGAAAAAATCTAAAATTCTATTATCTTCAAAAAGTTTAATTATAATTTCTCCTCCAATACCATTAAGATCACCTATAGAAATGCCAACTTTTATTTTTTCTTCATGTCTCATTAAAAAATGATGGGTTATGTTCGTAACTTTGATGTTACAAATTTAATTAAATAAACAGACAATATTATGTTTACCGGAATAATAGAAGATTTAGGTGTAGTTACTCATTTAAAACGCGAGTTGGACAACCTACACATCACTATTAAAAGTAAAATTACTTCTGAATTAAAAATAGATCAGAGTGTGTCACATAATGGTGCCTGTTTAACAATTATCGACATTAAAAATGATGAATATACAGTTACAGCTATTAAAGAAACATTAAACAAAACTAATCTTGGAAGTTTGATGAATAATGATGTCATTAATCTTGAAAGAGCATTGAAACTTGGCGATAGACTTGATGGACATATCGTGCAAGGACATATTGACCAAACCGCTTCGTGCATAAATATTCAAGAAAATAATGGAAACTGGATGTACTCATTTAAGTACAATTCAGGTTTAGGAAATATTACTATTGAAAAAGGTTCTGTAACTATTAATGGTGTTAGCTTAACTGTTGTTAATTCTGGAAAAAACACTTTTAGCGTAGCGATAATACCTTATACTCACGAAAACACAAATTTTAATTCAATTAAACTTGATTCGATTGTAAACATAGAATTTGATGTTATAGGAAAGTATGTTGCAAAATTAAATGAATTAAAAGATTAGGGTTGGCTTACTTTATAAGCTCTAATCTTTTTTTAATGCCGTACAAAATACCAAGCACCAAAACAAAAACAACCGCACCATCTATCGGCAATCCTACAGGTGGTGGTATAGGAGGCGGAGGGTTTCCGCCTAACTGAGCTGTGCATACAAAACTTATTAAAACAAATAAGATTGAGGCAAATTTTCTTTTGTTTTGTATTCTCATTTTGCGAAATGTATAAAAAAGCGAGTTAACAAAATAATTAACGTGTTTTTCGATGAAAAAAAATCCATGAAGCGCATAAAAATCGACGAAATGCTATTAATCAGTCTTAAAATCTAACACAAAGATAACGGAGTTTTTCTAAAAAAGTTAGATAATTTAGGATAGAAATTCTAAAACCCTATTTTTAAAAGGTTAAGATAAAACATTGTACCTATTCTCAGTTCATTTTTAATTTTCTATATATATCATTAAAATAGTGTTACTAATTCAGGATATTTGATATTATTTGTAATAGATTTTATGTCACTAATAATTTTAGGACTAAATAAATCTCTGCTTACTGTGTAAGCTTCTAATTCTTCATCATTAAATTGTAAGTTGATTAATTCTTTTATACAGTTTTCATTTAAATCATCTCTTAACCATTCCTTCTCAAACTCTTGTTTTAGAATAATGGGTTGTCTTTTTCTTTTGTTATGTATTTCTGCAAACATAGGAGATGCATCTTTTGTAAGAATAGTAAATGTAACATATTCACCAATGTGTGTGTATAGTCCTGCAAGTGCTAAAGCTTCATTATCTGTTCTGTGAATGTAATAAGGATATTTTTTAGACTTGTATTCGTGTGGCTCATAAAATCCAGTTACTGGAATTAAACATCTTTTGGTTAGGGCTGAATGTTTATATATAAAATGGTTAAATAGTTTTTCAGATTGTGCATTAAGTCCACCACCAAATCTTGTAGCATCTTTATAATAATTACTTAAGTCTTCAGGTTGTGTTTTTGATGGAGCAATTCCCCATCTACCTATTGTTAATATAGATGGCTCTTCCTGTGGTATCAGGAGCATATCAGGATGTACAAAACCATTTAAATGATAAGATGGTATATCAAAGTCATCTCTTAACTCATCATCATAAAGATTTACATTAAATCTGTGTTTTAATTCTACTACTTTTTTGGTTTGACTTGTGTGAAAGCACATATTATTAATTTAGAGCCTTAAAGTTAATAAAAATGCAGTTATACATTAATGGTAATTATCTCATTTAGATTTGTAGAATATCTTGGAGATAGTTTTTCTTGCTTCATTTTCCATTGTCTGCCTAAAGATTGTGATCCAAACTTAATCTTGTTATTGCCATAAGCCTTATTCATCCTATCAACAATTTTCATTATTGGTATATGCTTTGGATTTGGCTTTTTAAATAAGGCTAGTTGGCTTTGTCCCTTTGGTGTTAAGCCCATAACTATAACGCCTGCTTTTTTGTAATGATATCCTTTTTTAAATATAGCTTTTAATCCTAATTGTGCATACTTGTTTAAATCAAAAGATGAGTTGGTTGGGTAATCTGTTTTTATAACAATATTTCTTCCGTATTGTGCTAAATCCTTTCTATGTCCATTAGTATGCAGAAATACCAATATAGCATTACAATGGCTTTTTTGTCTTCTTAATTTTTCAGCACAAGAAATGGCAAAGGTTCCTACCCTCTCACTAACATCTTCAAACTTATAATGCATTTTTTCAAATGCCCTTGTAGTGGCAATCATTTTCTTATTGGCTGGTGTTTCCAAATCTAAAGTAGGTATCCCTTGTAAATCATGTTTTAGTCTTAAACCAACTACAGACATATGCTTTCTCACCCAGTAATCTGAGAGTTTTGTAAACTGATATGCATTTACAACTCCTATATTATTTAAGCGTTTAGAATGCTGTCTGCCAACACCCCAGACATCTTCTATTTTAAGCCATTTTAAAGCTTTTACACGCTTCTTTTCATCATCTATTACATAAACGCTATTAGTAATCTTAGGAAACTTCTTGGCTATCCTATTGGCTACTTTTGCTAATGCTTTTGTTGGAGCAAAACCAACACTGATAGGTATTCCAGTTCCTTTAGTTACTCTCTTTTGCATTTCATCACCAATAGTTTTTAGGTCGTAAAGTTTAAACCCATCAAACTTTAGAAATGCTTCATCTATGCTATAAATCTCTACATCTGGAGTGTACTCTCTTAATAGATTCATAACTCTACTGCTCATATCTCCATAAAGTGGATAATTAGAAGAGAATACTTTTATGCTATGTTTTATAAAATCCTTTTCAAATTCAAATGCAGGAGCTCCCATAGGAATACCCAATGCTTTGGCTTCATTAGACCTTGCAATAACACAGCCATCATTATTGGATAATACCACAATTGGTTTATCATTTAATGAAGGATTAAACACTCTCTCACAAGAGGCATAAAAATTATTGCAATCTACAAGTGCAAACATTACAAGTATTTAATAACGTTGATAACAATTCCCCAAATCACAAAATCATTGTCTTTGGTAACTTTAATAGGTGGATAGTCTTTGTTTTCAGCAATTAGCCAAACAATATCTTTTTCAATTTTGATACGCTTAACTGTAAACTCACCATCTATAAAACAAACCGCTATTTTCCCATTAGTTGGCTCTAAACTTTTATCTACAATTAGCAAATCACCATCATGAATACCAGCATCTTTTAAAGAATCACCTTTTACTCTGCCATAAAATGTTGTACTTGGGTTTTTTATAAGGTGTTTATTAAGGTCAATATTAATATCTAAAAAGTCATCTGCTGGAGATGGAAAACCTGCACTAATGCCGTTAGAAACAAAAGGAAGTTTTAATTTTGTTGCATGATTTGATCTGTAGAATTCAATAGTTTTGGTAGTATAGAGGCTTCTTAACTTCATAATACAACAAAGTTATAAAAGTTTAATATTTCTTTATCCTAAATTTCAATAAAAAGTTGACAACTTGACTTTGATAAGTTTGACAAGTAATTTTTCATTAGATTTGTTTATATATAATAGAGATGAACATACACGTATGTTGTGTGTAATTAGAATGAACCACTTAATTTAAGAATAATTAAAAATGGGTAAAGGAAAATCCAAATCAAAAATAATAGCGGAAAAAACAATTTATACTGCCTTTAATATTCTAAAGGAGAATGGTGGTGAGTTAAGAGGGAAAGATGTTGTTGATAAAATACGTGAATCAGTTGATTTTAACGAATACGAAAAACATAGGTATGAAAAGACTGGATATATAAGATGGGAATCGATTTTGCATTTTTATACTATTGATTGTATGAAAGCTGGATTTTTAAGAAAGAACAAAGGTCTTTGGATTTTAACAAATGAAGGTGAAGAAGCAATTAAATTAGGTTCAGAAAAGTTGCTAAGTACAGCTATTAAGATATATCGAGAATGGGATGCTAAGAGAAAAAAGGAAGGTAATTCTAAGGATGAAGATGATGATTTGCCGGAAATTCAAACGGACAAAGGACAAGCTCAACAAGCAATAATTGACCAGTTAGAAGAAAATGCAATAACTGGAATTAGAAACTTTATTCTTCGAAAAAATCCTTATGAATTTCAAGATTTAGTTGCAGCTTTATTAAACTCCATGGGTTACCATATATCAGATGTGGCAAAGCGAGGACCTGATGGTGGAATTGATATTATTGCATATAATGACCCACTTGGAACAACTCAACCAAGAATAATAGTTCAAGTAAAACATAGACCAAGCAGTTCAATATCGTCAGATGAAATTCAAAAATTAGCAGGGACACTAAAAAGAACTTCTGATGTAGGGATTTTTGTGACTTCAGGGGACTTTTCTAAACCAGCCGAAAAAGAAGCAAGGAATTCGAGAGAACACATTGAGCTTATAGGCTTTGATAGGTTAGTATCATTATGGACCGAATACTATTCAAAACTTGATGATGAACAAAAAAACATGTTACCTATTCACCCAATATATTTTCTTGGAAGCAATGACTAATAAAGTAAAAAACGAACACACAACACTATGTATAGTCCATAGCTCCCTTGGGGATGCTACAACACCATTCGCAAACCGTTCTAAACACTTCCCTTCAACCTCTCCATCTCTAAACTAATTTTCTTCTGCACTATTTTACCATAACTATCCTGTGTTATTTTCATATTTGAATGCCCTAACAGTTTACTTACTATCTCCATTGGTGCATCATTGTATAATAACACCCCTCCCTAAATTCCAATAAAAAAGTTGACAACTTGACGTCATGCTGTTAAGGCTATATCAACCACTGTCATATTAGTAAAAAGACTTGTTTTAACTCAGTTCTTTGTTAGCTTTTCGTTATTTTCAGAATTTGGTCAATTATTGATTAAAACTTTTGGCTTTCTTTTTCAATCAATGAATGATGGTATAGGCGGATGTCCAAAATGTTTTCCTATCAGACCTTTAATCATATATGCCCTGTATAAGCCTCCCTAACAGATCCATTCAGAGTGATATTCATGACTTTCATATGTGATGGATATTTATAGTTTATGATGTAATCAGGGAAATGATTGGAATTAAATCCCTTTCTTAAAAATTAATTGTAATTTTTGTAGAATATTGTAAATTACAATAATTAAAAATCAAATGTTTAAAAATAATGACTCCATCTATTTTAATTATAGGATCTCCGTCTATAGATCTAATTGATGTTAATAACATTTCGCAACAAGTAGCTGGTGGTGCAGGACTTTATACTGCTTTAGGTGCCATACAATCAGGTGCAGAAGTTACTTTATTTGCTCCAAAACCAATAGAGATCCCCTTAAAATTAGCTTTTGTTGAAAAGAAGATGAAGTGGATAGGTCCGTCAATTTCGCAAGAACAACTTCCTCATTTTCATATTATTCAATCTGACTCAAACACTATTTATAAAGAAGCTTATTTTGGATCGGAGGCTGACTTAGACCCTATTATTTTACCTGATGATTTAAGTGAATTTGATATAGTTCATATTGTCCCTTTAGGTAGTACAAAACAACAAATGAAATTTGTAATTGCTTGTAGAGAACGAGGTGCAAAAAGAATTTCTGCCGGGACAGCCAAACCAATGGCTGAAAATGAACCTTATGAAGTGATAAAGATAAAAAGTGCCGTTGATTTTTTTTTTATGAATAATTATGAATCAGATTTGATTAATAAATATGAAAAGGATAATAAGATATTAAATGCAAAAATCACTTTTATTACTGCTGGTAAAAACGGCGTAATTATTAACCAAGGGACACATGTTGCTACAATCAATTCACCACGTGTTCATCAAGTAGACCCAACTGGCGCAGGTGATACTTTTTGTGGAGCTACGCTTACAAAAATAGCCTCTGGACACCATCCTGTAATGGCTGCCAGACATGGTGTATTTCTGGCTTCAAACATGGTGACAGGTATTGGGCCAGAAAAATTATTGATTGATATAAGCACAATTAATTTTGATACAAAAAGAGTGAGTATTAATCATAAGAGATTGAAAAAAATTGCAGATCTCATCTCAAAAACTCCTGAAGTATTTTCTTTTCCTTTTATTGATGACATCACTTTGCCACCAAAAAATCATCCCGTAACATTAGATTATTTTTTTGTAACAACATTGCAACAATTTAGCTTTTGGTCGCATAAAAATGAGCGTTACTTCAAACCGTTAATAGAAACTGTTTCAGGAGAACAATTAAAAGGAGCATTCTATCTTTTTAAAGCCTACTTAAAAAAAATAGACATTGATCCAGATTTTTTTTCACCACAACGTCAAGCAAATGTAACCATAGAAGAAATGGAGAATTTATTTAAATCGGATAACGGATTTAATGTAATGCCTGCATTGCAGTTACATGTTGATATGGCACAAGCTTATGGAAAAACAATGCTGGAGTTAGGTTGGACACCTAAATCAATTATTGACGATGTTAAGCAATCGGAACTTCCTTTAAAAAGATTTTTTGAATTAATAGATAGGATAGGTGGTTACAGAGAAGATCCATTGAGAAAAAAAAGTGCGCTACTTGCTTTAATTTTGGAACAACGTCCAGAAAAATTTATTCGTTTTGCTGATATTGAAATGCTCCCTCCGGTTGTAGACTACCATTGTATGAGAGCAAGTTTACGTTTAGGGTTAGTGGATATTGAAGACAAAATTTTAAAACAAAAATTACACAGCAGGCAATTAGTTTCGGTTCAAGATGAATGGGATGTAAGATATGAAATATATAAAGCGGTTAACATGTTACCTAACTTGTCAGGTCAATCCATGGGTGCAGTAGATTGGTTCTTTTTTATGTCTAGGAAAAGGTGTCCAGAAATGACTGATCCTGTTTGTTCTTCCTGTGTAGCTGATATGGTTTGTGCGAAAAGAAAAGATTTTTTTCAACCTGTAATCAGAACTTCTCATTATTAATATGACACTTTTTAATTAACCAACCATTTACAAAAAACCCTTGTTAAAATAGGCATTACTGGATAGGTCATTAAAACAGAAATTACAATAACCTGAAAAAACAATCCTAACTCAAAAGGAATACTTTCTGCCCAAGGATTAAGCCACTGATATAATTTATCTACCACTATTATTAATGGATATACAGCAATAACTCCAATAACTACCTTTTTATAAAAAGGTGTAGATGAAATAGTTGTTTGTGTTTTATCAAAGAATATTTCCAATCCTTCATGTTGTCTGACTTTAGATTCGGATAGAGTATATTTTTTCATCTCATTTAAAAACCTTTTAAGGGTGTTTGAATTTTGCCATTTATTCAAATTATATGGTGTATCAAACTGAAATATAGTAAAATACTCATTATTTACACCTTCTAGTTTTTTGTTAGATATTGCTATAAAACCTTCAAAATATTTTATTTCTTTGCCAATTCGTTTTTCCCAATCTTCATATTCTAATTGAAAATTTTGTTTAATACAATTAAGGATGACAACCGATACAATGTTAGATGATAAATTTTTCATTTGGTTCAATTATTCAATTTCGAGTTTCTATTAGTATAGTTTTCTATCAATAGTAAGTTTTAGAATTTTTTTCTAAAGAAGTTAATCATGATTAGCTATTGTTAGGATGATTTTTTAAATATAACAAGAATATTTCAAACCTCTAAAAACTAAAAAAGCCATCTTTACAGACAGCTTCTTTATAATTTAAAAGTAGTATCAAATAAATTTAGTCTTCTAATACTTTAGAACTATAATATGCCGAAGATCTTGTTATTTTACCATCATCATTAAAATCATGAATATACAAGATTGGTAATTCAAACTTTTTACCATCAGATTTTCTAATTAATCTAATAGTCCACCAAGACTGTACTACTTTGGCATTTCTAAATTCATAATTTAAATAATCTGGATAACCATTCATATCAAAACTCTCCACGTCCGAAGTTTCCCTAATTTTTTTGATACTTTCTTTATATTCAGTCAAAGTTAAAGCTTCACCTCTAGGGGTTTCACTATTACTAAATCGTGCATCATCAGTAAAAAAGCTATAGGCTTTGTCAAAATCACTATTTTCAAATGCTCTAATCACTTTTCTTGCGGTATTAATATTATCATGATTTTTATAAATAGTTCCATTAGTTCTTGTACTAAAACTTCTTCCAATTTCTCCATTAGTAGTGCTACTATAAGTAATCATAGAAACAATTTTATTATCATCATTTAGTCTAAATAATCGGTGTACAGGTCCATCTAGTTTTACTCCAGTTACAGCATGAACTCCTTTAAAACTATCCCAAGTTTGTACCCATAAACCATCTTCATCATCTTTATACTCCAAAGCATCAGGATAAGCTCCATTTGTGCGTTTTAAACTTGCATAATTAACAAAGTCTTTAAATGTAGAAACTCGTTTTAAAAAATCTTCTCTGTTTCGTCCTTTGTTATTTGGGTTTGTATTGACCCCGTTAAAAGATTTAAAGTCGTCAGCTAAATAAGTTGCAACTTTATCTGCATCACTAGCTATCATAGCTTGTTGCATTACTTCTACAACAGTTATAGCTGGATGGTCAATATAAACTGTTCCATTCTTTTTCTTTTGGGAATAAGTAATGATAGTAAACATCATCATAAAAATAATTATACTTTTTTTCATTTTAATTGGTTTTAGTTAGTTAAATATCTTGGGCATTATACCTTACCTGAAATTCAGGGTTTAGATGAAAATACAATAGTAGTATATACATCAGATCAAGGCTTTTATCTTGGTGAACATGGATGGTTTGATAAGAGATTTATTTATGACGAATCTTTTAAAATACCATTACTGATTAATTATCTAGAAACAACTTTTACATTCCTTTCTTTGGTAAGGAAGAGGTCACGAGTTCAATTTTCCTCATTGGCTCATCTACTCACAATCTAGGGAAATTGTAACAATATTATCATAATTCCAATTAAAATCTGGAGCTCCATTATTTATATTATCTAATTGAGTCTGATTTACTTTAATACAAGTTAAATTAGGATTACCATTTGCACCAAATTTCATAAGATTCTCCATCATGGAAAGATCTAATGTTCCTTGTAGGTCACAACCATAAAGACCCAACTCATATAATTGAGTATTTGAAGACAAATCTAATGAAGTTATAGGACTTTGAGATATATCAAATTCTGTTAATGAAACTAAATGACTTATATCAATTTCTGAAATATTATTTCCTCCTAGTTGTAGTGTCTGGAGATTGTTATTATCAGAAATATCAACAGAAGTAAGATTATTGTTACCAAAACTTAAGACCTCAAGTTGAGTTAAATTTGATAAATCAACAGAAGTAAGATTATTGTTACCAAGACTTAAGAACTCAAGTTGAGTTAAATTTGATAAATCAAAATAACCTCCAGGCCCTATGTATCCTGACATTCCACCCAATGCTATATTAGGTATTGCTAGAATTTTCATTGATGAGTTCTGAGAAAAATCTAATTCTGGTATGATTTTATTATTATCCAAAGAAATATCCTCTAAATTGGGATTTCCGCTAGTATCAATCTTATAAAAGCTATTAAAATTTAAGTATAAAGACTTTAGTTGACTATTTTCAGTAATATTGATGCTGTCTAAATCATTTCCTGTTAAATTTAAGATTTGTAAATTTGGAAATGCCTCAATACCTGCAAGATTAGTTAGTCTATTTGAAAATCTAGTTTCATAATTCATATAATCTTCCCATGCACAAATGATATCTCCATTTTCATCATAACATGCATCATCAGCCCCAATTGATATTCCCCCTACTTGTTGAGCATTAGAAGTAAGCATATAGTCATCCATACTATTGTCAAGACCTTCATTTACTAACCATTGTTCTAAATTATCATCGGGTATATAGGTTAATGATTCTGTATAATCAGCTTCTTCATAACCATCTACTACTTGAACACATAAGTCATCAAAATTAATGGTTCCAGAAAACTCTCCATTTTCAACCTGTACATCTTCTATTGTACCTAAAACAATCGGAGTATTATTCTCATATTCTACATATAATGTGACGGTACTTTCTTCTTCATCTAGAACATAGGTTCCAAAAATTACGTAATTACAAATACCCTCTTCATTATTAGTGTATAGACTATAAGAACCGTCTTCTTCAAATATTATTGAATGAACATCACATACAGATGAATAGTTTAAACTATTAACATATGTTTGAAAAACATCACTATCCGTATCTTCATCTGATTCCATTTCAGTATCTGCAAAAATATGCCATTGACCAAGTTGTGATAAATCTGCTGTTGTGGTAAAACTATATTGCGCTGTAGCTTCAGAGGCTATTGTCCCTGAGAAAGTCTATGTTATGTCATCGCCATAATCTTCATCACCATAAGCAATTTTATATAAAAGATCAAAATTTGAAGCTTCTTCTGTTCCAAAATTCCCTATAGTAACAGTTATAGTTTCAGTGGCCGTAAGTTCTCCAGTTATTGGTGAATCAATACTAACAACACCAACATCAAGAGAATTATTTGTAGAAATAACACTCTTAATATTATTGTTTTTTCGTTTGTTAAAATAATCCGCAGTAGATCTACTAGTTCCTGAGATATACCATTGCCCAGTAATTTCAATCTCTGGAGGTTCATTGTTATTTCCTCCAGTATTATCTCCAGTATTATCTCCAGAAGGATCAGTTGATGAAGAATCATCTGAACATGTAAATATTAATAACCCTAGGATTAGAAGAAGATATTTTTTCATTTTAATTGGTTTTAGTTAGTTAAATATCTTGGGCATTATACCTTACCTGAAATTCAGGGTTTAAAATGCAAAATAAAATGAGGCTTATGTTTACTTATGAAAGTAAATTCGTATAAAGATATTTGGTTTAATCTGACCAAATATACAAAAAAATAACTTGTTGAAATAAAGACTATTAAATATTTTATTTTGAAGTGGGGAAAGAATAATAGTAATAAAACCCCAATCTGTTTTCATAAGTTGACTTCTTTTGCTCCTCTTCTTGCGAGAACTACCTCCCCTTCAGCCTCTCCATCTCCTCACTAATCTTCTTTTCAACTATCTTAAGTTATTTTCATACTTGAATGGTCAATTTTTATTAAGTTCCCCCTCTTGGACTCCCCTCGGCTTCTCTCGGGATAAACTTCTCGCAAGAAGAGAAGAAAAAGATTTTTCGCATTTTATAAGAATAATAAACATAAATATTACGGTTATCCCGCAACAAAAAGTAATTGAATTATTGTAGCTTTAGAGCAGAATCAAAAAGAGAATTTTCAAAAAAATTATGATAACACATAAACTTTCATTTGGTGAAATAACACTTCTTCAAGAAGATATTGCAGAAGTTATTGTCAATGATAGGGTAGAGTTTAACTTAGAAATGGTGGCGGAATACCACGAGTTTTTAATTAATAAAATGAAGTGTCTTTTTTCATTATTAATCAACAAGTTGAATTCTTATACCTATACTTTCGAAGCTCAACAACATCTTGCTACTCTTACAGATATTAATGCAATGGCAGTGGTCTCTTATAGTAATATAACTGAATTAACTACAAAAAGCCTAATTCAAGTCCCAAGAGAAATCAATTGGAAAATTAAGATTTTCAATGAACGTGAAGTCGCATTGCAGTGGTTGCAGGATCAACAACAATTAAGGCTTATGGAATAATTAATTGCAGCGTTTGTAGTAAAATCACTGGATCTTAATACACTTAGATGGGTGGTAATTATGGTTATAATTTACACTTCAGTTGTCATGTTTAGATTGGCCTGGTTAAGTAGAAATTGATGATCAACAGTTTCGTGTGTAAACTCCATATAGATGCTGTTGTTTAGGTCATTTCCATTGGCGTAATAAATTAAAAATTATTCTTAAATTGCTATAAATCTTGGACTTACCAAATAGGATTAAAATTAACCAATCAAATTATACATTATGATACTTAAAAAGGCATCATTTTTCACTCTGTGTTTACTATTTGTCACCCAGCTAACAAGTTTTGCGCAAGAAAAACATTATTTTCAAACTGACTTCTCTATTGAAGAATTTCAAGAGAGGAGATCAAAAATATTTGAAGCCATTGGAAATAATTCTATTGCCTTGATTCAAGGTGCTGCGAGCGTAGCAGGCTTTAAAGTGTTTCGACAAACCAATACATTTTATTATTTGTGCGGCTTAGAATCAGAACATGCCTATTTATTGCTGAATGGGAAGAACAAAACAAGCAGCATTTATTTACCACATAGAAATGAAGGGCGTGAACGCAGTCAAGGGAAAATACTGTCTGCTGAAGATGCTGATTTGGTTAAAAAACTTACTGGAGTAGAACGTGTTCGAGGGTTGGAGTTTTTAGCAAATGATCTGGTCGGTACAGGATTGATAAATAGAGGGGCCCCTTACTTATATACTCCCTTAAGTCCCGCAGAAACAGGAAACGATAGTCGAGACGAAATTTTGCACGGACAAGCACGAGCGACCTCTGATCAATGGGATTCGCAATCCACCAGAGAGGCACGATTCAAAAATTTGATAATGGAACGATTTCCACAGTTTGAAATTCGGGATCTCTCCCCAATTTTAGACGCAATGCGATTGATAAAAAGTCCGAAAGAAATAGAAATCATTCGTATAGCTACTGAAATAGCTGGTTTAGCAATTATGGAAGCCATGAGATCTACCAAACCTGGAGTTTATGAATATCAACTGGATGCTGCTGCAAAGTATATTTTCTATCAACACGATGCACAAGGAGATGGTTACCCTTCTATTATTGGAGGAGGCACAAACGCTTATATGGGACATTATTTCCATAAAACAGATGTGTTGAATGATGGAGATTTTGTACTCATGGATTATGCCCCGGATTATAATTATTACACTAGTGATGTCACGCGAATCTGGCCTGTGAATGGAAAATTTAGTGAAGAACAGTCGGCATTGTACGAATTTATTGTAGCATATAGAGATGCCTTATTCCATTATATCAAGCCAGGCGTCACTTCAAATGACGTGCTTAAAAATGCCGCCGCAGACATGAAAAAATACCTTATTGGTAAATCCTTTGTGAAACCAGCTCATTTAAAAGCCGTACAAAAAGGACTGACTTTTCGAGGTCATTTTCAACACCCAGTAGGTATGGCAGTACATGATGTGGGTAGAGTTCAGGGAATTACATTACAAGAGGGAATGGTCTTTACGATCGACCCAATGATATGGATTCCTGAAGAGAGGCTCTATATTCGTATAGAAGATGTTGCTGTTGTAACGAAAACTGGTGTTGAAAATCTGAGCGCATTTGTGCCTTCAAAAATAGAAGATGTTGAACGAACCATTAAAGAAAAAGGGCTGACTGAATTTCGTCCGGTAAAATCCTTACCTCTTAACGATTAATTTGTAATTATACTTTTAACAAACTAAATATATATGAGAACATTAAAAAATAGAATGCAAGTACTGATTTGTTTATTAATGGTTACAAGTAACTATGCTAAAGTATTTACCTTTACAGATGGTTATCCTAAAAACCCAAAAATTGATGTCATTAACTATGCGTTTAAAATTGAACTATCCGATGAAACTGATGAAATTGTCTGTGAGTTAACTGTTGATATTCGTTTTCGTGGTGCTGGAGTTCAAAATTTAAGATTGGATTTAATAAATGCTTCACAAGAACTAAATAATAAAGGCATGGTTGTGAGTCGTGTTTCATCAAATGGAAAAGCGTTGAGTTATAGTCATGAAAATGATGTTTTGAATATAAAACTTCCTTCCCCTTCTTCACTTAACCAACGAAGCAAATTTATAATAGTATATAAGGGAATTCCTGCCAGTGGACTTAAAATTGGTAAGAATAAATATGGAGATCGTACTTTTTTTAGTGACAATTGGCCAAACAAGGCGCGGCATTGGCTTGCCACTGTCGATCATCCTTACGATAAGGCCATGTGTGAATTTATAGTTACTGCTCCTAATCACTATCAAGTGGTTTCTAACGGATTAAAAGTTGAAGAAACAAACCTTCCTGATGGAAAACGGCTTACGCATTGGAAACAATCTGTACCAATTGCCCCATGGTTATTTGTACTTGGTGCTGCCGACTTTGCTGTACAATATGTAGATACATTTGATGGTAAATCCATTGAAACTTGGGTATATCGTCAAGATAGAGATGCTGGTTTTTATGATTTCGCTGAGCCAACAAAAAAGGCGCTGGAGTTTTACAGTAATTATGTTGGACCATTTTCGTATGAAAAATTAGCAAACATACAATCTAACAGTGTTGGAGGAGGAATGGAAGCTGCCTCTGCAATTTTATATGGCGCTAACTCTGTCACAGGAAAAAGAAGTATTCGATGGCGTAATGTTGTCATTCATGAAATTGCACATCAGTGGTTTGGCAACGCTGTAACAGAATATGACTGGGATGATGTTTGGTTAAGCGAAGGGTTTGCTACTTATTTTACTTTACTTTTTATTGAACATGAGTATGGTCGTGATCAATTTTTAGCTGGCTTGAAGTCAAGTCAAGAAAGGGTAAATACTTTTTATGAAAAAAATCCAAATTACCGAATAGTTCATGACAATTTGAAGAACATGAAAAATGTCACCAGTTCACAAACGTATCAAAAAGGAAGCTGGATTTTGCACATGTTACGGGGTATTGTTGGTACTGAAAATTTTCGGAAAGGGATTCAAATATATTATCAGAAATATCAAGATGCCAATGCTACAACTAATGATTTTAAAAGGATAATGGAAGAAGTGTCAGGTAAAGATCTAACTGTCTTTTTTCAACAATGGTTATATAAATCTGGTACTCTAGTGCTTTCTGGAAATTGGAAATATGACATTAAAGAACATCAAGTTTTAATTACTCTCAACCAAGTGCAAACTGATGGTAGCTTGTTCGAAATGCCAATAGAACTTAGAATCAATTTTAAAGGAGAACAGCAAAAAAAAGTAGTAGTTCAAGTAAAAGAAAAGTCAAATATTTTTAAAATTAAAGTAGACTCAGAACCAGTAAAAATTATCCTAGATCCTAATTTATGGGTGTTGATGAACGCCGATTTTAAGAAAAGTGAGAAGTAAAATATGGGTTTATTTGATTTAAGTACAGCCTCTAATAATACTAAAACCGCCTAATTTCTTAGATGGTTTTCTCTATTTTCTCCTCTTTAGAGCAAAAAACGGATAAACTGAACCACTTGCGGCGGATTAAGTTGAGCATATATTTGAAACTATAAAAAGCTCCGAATAATCAATTGATATTCAGAGTTTTAAAATGTTAGTTTTGTGGTCCCACATGTACCCATATGTTGTATAGTAATGTGGAGTGTTGTGGAGTAATAGAGAGTTTATCATCAACTATTTAATTGTGAAAAGAGTAATATGGAGTAGTATGGATGTATAAAGGTTTGAGCATCAATTGAAAAAGAGAGCAATTACAGGAGTTGAAATAATTAGAATGTAAGAGAAAAACCAACTGTTAAAACCAAAGGGTTCAACCTACAAGTCACTTATATCATTGGTTCATTAAAAAATAGTTTTCAACTAAGTTTCTTGATAATTGATTGACAGATGCGACAGAACCTAGCAAGTTACATAGCTGTGAATCTATCTTTTTAAAACCTCCTTGAACTGATAGAAAAAACGTTCTATTAATCTTAAATTTTCGGTAATAATTTCTGCTGTACCTCGCATTTCTTGTTTAAAGTCAATTTCTATATTATAAGAGGTAACAAGTTTTTGTGGTAATTCTACATCAATAAGATATAAGCCGTCTTTGTCAGGGCTAAGTGAAATGTTCTTTTACAGTACCTTTAAGAACACCAAACTCCGTATCGGGATAATTCTCTATCTTAATATTAACAATTTGCCCTGTTTTTATCTTGAAAATTCTGACTGAAAATCGTTCTAAAAGTTGTTAAGCTTAAAAGCAATAAGTATCGCTTTTAATTTCATTCTATAATTTCATCTATATTAAAAAACATTTTTAATCACATAAATAGATTATCTAAGGTTTTAAAGCAATATTATACCCTGTTACAAATCTTAAAAATCGAGATATTTCAATAATATCTTTACCCACAAACTGAATTGTATGTGAACTAATACGTTCTACTCCAGGGTAATATTGCAACATCTCTACTGGACGATAATTTTTTAGACTAAGTTCAAGAGTTAAAGGGCCTTTAAGTGTATAGGGCTTAAATTGTTTGATACGTTTCATTGCTGCTTTCGTTTTTTCACGAATTAGTTTGTATGATGCCTCTGGAGTCATTGTTTTAGCAGCATGAAAACTGATTGCCATTTTGACTACTGCACCTTCAATGTTGCCAATAAGGTTTTGCGTTTCCTTTACAGCAATATCATCGCCTGTTACTAGTATAATTGGTACGCCAAAATGCCCAGCTATTAAGGCATTGATACCTGCTTCAGGCATAATAATATTATTTATTTTAACCGAAGTAATATTAGCACTTGACATGGTATGTGCTCTAACTCCTTCTTTACTGTTTGTACTAGCATGATAACCAAGAAATATTGCGCCATCAAATGATTCGTCAATTCCTTCCATCATGCCAAGTGGTCTTGGCCATGAACGAACTATCATTACATCATCAGGTAATTTTTCTATTAGTATATTTTCACCATTACCATGTGAATCGCTCACTAAAATTTCATCTGCACCAGCTTCTCTTGCAGCCTCTATACAAGCATTTACTTCTGCTGTCATAAAATGACGAAAACGTTCGTATTCAAAACCTCCAGGACCAAGTTGGTCACCTGTTACAGCGCCTACTACCCCTTCCATATCTGCTGATATATATATCTTCATTTTTTTTTGTGCTTGTACCGTAAATAAGGTTGTTAAAAGAATTATTAAAGTAAATATTTTATTGTTTTTCATATAACCATTGTTTATATTGTTGTTAAACTTATTTTTAATTTTCTTCTCCTGGGTGATATGTTCTTTTGGCTCTTTTTTCGACATCTTCTCTATAATATGCAACAGTTTTAAACTCACAATCTGCATACCCCTGTGATTGGTCATCAAAATGAGGAGAACTTGGGTCTCCACTTTGACCACCTGCTAACATCGTTTTTGCAGTTACTTTGTCTCCAAACTCTACTACAGCTACAAAACTATTTCCTGAAGTCCCGTATTGTCGCTTTGTATTTTTTCCCTTTCTTGCACCAAAAGACGCTAATGCTCCCCACGAACCTGAAGCCATTCCAACGGGAATACTTGGTAAATCATCATTAAACTGCTGTCTTATTCGTCCATCATTACGTTGGTAACGATTAAATTCACCCCATTCGGTTTTCCAAGAACCAAAATCTTGTTTGAGTTGTTCTAACCCCTTATTAAACATATCTAAACGTTCTTTATAATCAGATTCAGAACTCATATATTTCATTCTATTTAAAGAGTTTAGTCCTTTAGGAATATTTCCTGACCTATAATATGCCCTCAAATAAAATTGCGCCAAGGTCATTTCAATAGATGTTTTAGTGGCTGTAAAATCCCAATTTTTCAACAACGAAAAGGCTTCTTTAATTTCTTGATTTGTTATATTAGACTTATCGTAAGCCTCCAATAGGCCTGAAATCAATTGGTCTGCACCTGGTAAGTATGGGTCGTATGCTAATTTTATTAATTTGTCCAATGTTAAATCATTTGATTTCTTCAATAATAGGATAGCGTGAATACCTCTATAATTTTCGGGGTAAGAGGACATATAATACGGATAATCTTCTTTTTTTGGACTATTTTTTCCTGCAGCAGTAAACGGTGTGGAATTACAATTTTGAATCCACCCATTATCAGGATTAAAAACGAATATATTATCTTTTAAATCGTGTACTCCTTTCCAATCGGTTTCTGGATTACTACCATCTACAGGTTTTCTATAATCGAATTTGACATTTCGTTTTGGAATAAAGTTACCGTGATAGTAAGCTATATTTCCATCTGCATCTGCATAAACCGTATTATTCGATGAGTTGGTGCGTATATCCATCATCTTATAAAATCCTTTATGATTAGCCTGCTTTGTTCTGAGAAAGGATTGCTCCAAAGCTTTTACTGGGCTCCACATTAAAGCTGTTGTAACCCACTTATCTCCATTTGCATGGGTTATTGGTCCACGATGTGTACGATATGTTGTGAAATTACGTTCTTTAAATCCGTTTTTTGTTTTGTATTTTAAGGTTAGTTGGTTGGATATAATGCCTTTTAACTCATCTCCATATTTATAAGCATATCCTTTTTCAGTTTTTTCAATAGTTTCTTCAAACTCATCAATAATATCGGTTCCGGTAGAGGTGTGCATCCATCCCGTTTTTTCATTAAATCCTTGATATACAAAAAACTGCCCCCAAGTTACTGCTCCATAAGCATTTAACCCTTCTTCACTAATTACATGTACTTCTCCACGAAAAAAGAACGAGGTATGTGGGTTAATAAGTAACATGGCATTACCTGAAGCAGTACGTGAGCCTGAAATAGCAATACCATTTGACCCTCTGGGTTCATTGTCTGCTAGCCGTAATAATCCATCATTAATTACTGCCAAATCTGAATTAGATTTATCATAGAATTCTTTAATCTTTCTGGTGGATACTCGTTCTATATCGCCACCTATAGAGCCTTCACTAAAATACATTGGCATCCAAGGCTCAAAATGAGTTAATAATTTTGGTTTTACTTCGGGGTGCTTACTTAAGTAATAATTAATCCCATCTGCAAATGCCACGCATAAGTCTTTCAACCATTTCGGGCTTTTATTATAATTATCTATAGCTTCTTTTTTAGTCATATATAGCCTGGCTCTTAAATCACTATATATTGATTTTTCACCTTCCACTTCGGCAAGCCTACCTATTGCCAATATATAATTGCGTTCTACACGATTAAAATCATCTTCGCATTGTGCATAGAGTAAGCCAAAAACGGCATCTGCATCCGTCTTGCCATAAATATGGGGAACACCAAAATCGTCTCTAATAATTTCGGTATTTGCAGCGTGCTGTTTCCAACGTTCTGTTTCTGTTAGGATTTTTTCTTTATTTGAACAAGAAATTAATATTAGGATTAATAGGATATAAATGCGATTCATGTACTATATAGTTAAAGGTTATTATTTTATTTTCTTGAAAGATATATTTCCTATACGATAAGATTTCCAATCATTAAAGTCAAAGTGCCACCATTCAAATTTATAGACTTTAAAGCCATTGTCTTCCATTTTTTCTTTTAGTAAATCCCTTAATTTTCGTTGCTTTTCTGTTCCTCCTTTGTAATCAGGGTATGAGCGTTCAGTCATTTCATCGTACTCTCCTGGCATTGCAACTTCTCTATCTTTGGAAATTTCAAATAAACTTAGATCGATTGCGCAACCTCTATTATGCTTAGAGCCTTCTTTAGGGTCTGCAACAAACTTCTTTTTATCTGCTGGAGTTATGTCCCAAAATAATTTTGTTACGCTCCATGGTCTATATCCATCAAATATGAGTAGTCTATACCCAAGTGGTCTTAATTCTTTATTCACTTTAACCAATGCTTCGGCAGCGGGGCGTTGTAAAAAAGCCCTAGCCTCTGTGTAAACAGGTTTTACCTACAAAGTTTGTTATTTGTAGCGTATTTAATATCTAATTTGAATGTAGAGTCAAGTTTTATGAGTTCCACTAAATCAGATTGTTTAAAAGTGCCTTTTTCATGTGGTGATTTAACCCCACAATTGGTTACCAATAGAATTGTGGCAATAACTAAAATTATTTCTTTTTTAATTTTCTTTCAAAAAAGTCATAGGAAGCATTAAAGGCTTTTATCCAGTTAGAATGCAATAAAAAACCATGCACTTCATCAGGAAAAATTAATTGCTCAAAATCAATATTATTCTTTCTTAAAGCTTCTACTAAATCTACAGTTTCACTAAAAGGTACATTTCTGTCGTCATCTCCATGAATTAACAATACAGGAGATTTCCAATCTTTTATATATGCTATAGGAGAAGAGTCGAATGCTAGTTTAGCAGCCTCTTTACTTTTTGCAGGATCATAACCTGAAACAAAATTATTTATAACAACATTCCAATCATGAACTCCATGCAAGTCAACTCCAGCAGCAAAAAGATTTGAAGCCTTTGCTAGTCCCATGGCAGTTAAAAAACCACCGTACGAACCTCCCCATAAACCTATTCGTTTTGCATCGACATCAACTCGGTTTCTTAAATAAATTCCTGCACCCAATACGTCTTGAAATTCACTAGCACCTCTTGCTCCGTAGTTCAATGCTTCTCGAAACTCCATTCCATAACCTATACCACTTCTATAGTTTACCGATAAAACAATATAACCCTTACTTGCTAAAAATTGATTGAAAGCATAGGCATTATGATAATACCCTCTGTCGTGAAACCCTAGATACATTTGTCTTCGAGAACCACCATGTGTATAAATTACGGCTGGATATTTTTTTCCTTTTTTCCTTTTTGGAGGAAGAAAAAGTTGACCGTGGATCTGCATACCATCGGCTGCTGTAAATATTACCTGTTTAGGCTCAACGAGTTTGCCTTTAGGAAATTCGGATAAATCGGAAACCGCTTCCAATAATTTGATTTTACTATTGTTGAGTATTGCTGGTTGAGCTGGTCGTGTTGTTCCTGCCGAAATAAGAAATATTTTCTTCTTATTTGCTGAAAATTGAGGAGACCATTCAATACCAACACCACTTGTAAGTTGCTTGTTTTTGCCATCGGCAATCGTAACTTGCCATATATGATGTCTATCTATATCTCCTTGATTTGAAGAATACACAATCGTGTTCTTATCGTGTGATATACTGGCGTATTTAATTTCTGAATCCCCAGAAGTTAATTGTTTTGGCTTTGAGCCATCAGATTTAATTACATAAAGATGTACCCATCCTGTTTTTTCCCAAGGAAAAACAATAAAATTATTTGCCGACCACATAAGCTGATTAAATGCAGAAATAGAATGAAACGCACTTCCATTACCATCATCTGCTTTCCATATTTCTTTTGAAGAGCCATTTTTTATATTACCCACATAGATACTCCATGGCAAGGCAGTTCTACGAGGCATGAAAGGCAAAATATTTGCTTCTCTGGGAGTTTTTATATAGGCAATTTTTTTACCATCTTGTGACCAAACTGGATTACTGTCATAATCAACACTCGGAGATAAATAGGTAATTTTTTTATTTGAAAAATCATAAACTCCTATATAGGCATGTGTTGACCTACTGCTTACAAAAGCTAATTTAGAGTCATCAGGAGACCATCTCAATGAACCAATTCTGCCTCTTATTGAAAAAACCATTTCGGACTTTTTCTCAGCGGTTAAATCTACTTTCCAAATTTGCTTTTTCGTTATAAAAACCAATATTTTTCCATTATGGGAAAGCATGGGTGATGACCCTTCGAAAATTAATTTTAAAGATTTATTTTCTAAATTTAGTTGCCATATTTCGCGTTTAGTTATATTTGGTAAACTTAGTGAATTAGGAATTTCACCTTTTCGATTTGGTGCGCCACCTTTCACAAAAAATAAATACTTATTGTCTGGGCCAAAAATTAAGCTGCCAATAGCTTGCCCATCATCTTTGGTAAAAGAAGTTACCTTCTTTTTTATTTGCCCATTATCTGAAATAAAGATATTTCGGACACCATTTTTATTTTGAATCCAGGCAGCCATATTCCCCGAACTTGAAGTAATAAGCCCTGACGGAAAACTAGTACTCATTACTTGTTCTATAGTAAAATTATTTTGAGCAGATAAATTAACTGATACCGTTATTGTAGCAATAATTAATATTAAATAGTTATTAATTTTAAGGTTTGATTTAAAAATAGAAGTTTTCATATTATTAATTTATTTGACCATTGAACAACTCTGTTACTTTTTTTACTAAATTAATTCTTATTTGAGAAGAATTTCTTCTGCGATATGCTGCTTTTGTCTTAAAAGCCAGCACAACGTTCATTGCAGGATAAATGGTTATATTTTGACCCATTGCTCCTTTAGCAGAATATGCCCCCTTTAAGTTTTGGTTCGTCTTTATTTTTCCATAACCACCACATATAACCATACCCAAAATTAGCACCTGTGTTTTTAAAAACAGGCACATTAGCATTCAATTCTTCTGGACTAGTCCTTTGGGTAATCATCTCCTTAACCCAATTGGCATTAATTATTTGTTTATTTTTCCATTCTCCATTATGTAACATCATTAAACCCAATCTTGCCATGTCTCTTGTGGAAAACCACATAGGATAGGCTAAATATTTTGATATTGAAGTATTTCCTTCTTTGTTTTGAAGCGATCTATCCCAATCTTGCATTTCTAAAGGTATTGCTAATTGTGACTGAACTTCGTCATAAATATTTTTACCTGTTTCTTGTTCAAAAACATAACCTGCAACATTAAAATCCCAATTGCTATATAGCCAATAACTTCCTGGTTTAACAGAGCATCTTTTTGGAGCATATTCTTGCATACCTCCTGGATACCCTTCTTTATGGTAAACACCTGACCTTGCAGAAATAATATCTTTAATAGTAGCTTTTTTTTCAATGGGTAAAAGCCCTCCAACATCATCAAGTCCAAGATCTAATACTGTTTTGGTTAGGTCAATTTCTCCATTAAGGACATATTTTCCGTAAATCATAGATAAGACGCTTTTTCTACAAGAGGCTATATAACTGTTTTCTTCTATATCGCCATAATTAAAAATAATTTGTCCGTTTTGTACAATTACCAATCCTGTTATTTTAGTACTGTCAGTAATATATTTTCTATATTCTTTTAGTTTTTTAATATTCCATCCATTTTGTTCTGGAAACTTATTGAAAGTCCAATCATCTCCAGGAAATTCTTGGGCTTTAACACTTACTACACTTAAAATTAATAAGATAAAAACAAGTTTTAAGGTGTTTATTTTTTTCATGACTTTAGATTTTAATTTTGTTTTACTCTTGCATTATATTTATCTAATATTTTTAAGGTTTTATCAACTGGTAAGGCCTTTATAATTCTCCCTTTTTGTCCAACCATATCATTTGCCATGAACAGCGAATTATAAATAGCTTCTTCTGTTGCTTCAACAGCTGCTAAGAATAACGGAGACATGTGATCGTTAACCACTTCTTTAGTTTTTAATTCATGCTCCTTGGCATTGTAAGGTATTCTATTATCCGTATTAGTACTAAAGGCAATGGTATAATCACCACTGCCATTTGATGAAAATGATCCTACTTTACCAAAGGCAAGATAGGTTCGTTTAGCCAATCGTTTTAGATTTCTATGAGACAAAGGTGCGTTAGTGGCGATAATAATCATACACGAGCCATCCACCACGTAAGGGACATCATTTGCCATATAATAATTGTTCAATTCCACACCAACAGGAGCTCCATTAATAGTCAACACACCTCCAAAATTTGTTTGCACAAGGACACCAACTGTATAACCACCTTTATCTTTTGGCAACACTCTAGAAGAAGTTCCAATACCGCCTTTAAACCCAAGACAACGTGTACCAACACCAGCACCAACATTACCTTCCTTTACTGTTCCAGTGGACGCATTGCTAATCGCTTCAAACACGTCTTTTTTACGTACATGTCTTCCTCTTATATCATTCAACCAGCCATCATTAGTTTCGCCAACCACGGGATTTACTGACCGAATTTTTGCATTTCCCGGGACGGACAAAGTGTAATCAATTAACGCATTAGCAACTATAAATGAATTTAAAGTGTTTGTTAATGCTATTGGCGTTTCAAGATTACCTAATTCCTCTATTTGTGTAAAGCCTATGGCTTTTCCGAAACCATTTCCAACATAGATAGCTGCGGGTACTTTATTTTGAAAAATATTGCCTTGATGTGGTAATATTAATGTAACTCCGGTCCTTATAGAATCTCCAATTATTAAGGATTTATGTCCGACAGAAACCCCATTAACATCTGTAATAGCATTCAGTTTCCCAGGGGTAAGAATACCTGGTTCTATTCCTAAATCTCTGGCTCTTAATCGATTTTGAGCTTGACAATTAAAGAAAAAAGAAAAGGTAATGAGAAAAAATAAAAATTTTGGCATGACTTTTTTGGTGTTAACTATTTATGATTTTATTAAAATTAATTGGATCGGTATTTCCTTCAGTATTAAAAAATAAGAGGTTTATGTTATTATCTATGTTTAATTCTTTTTTTAGTGAATTTAATTTAGGGTCGTTTAATATTTTAAAAAATGCAGCCATACCTGAAGCGCCCGATTCTCCAGCAATAATTTTAGAATCTCTACCATTGGGGTTGTATAATATATTCATGGTATTTTCTACATAGAAATCTTCAATGCTAATGCATGCATCAATATTATCCTTTATGATTTCCCAGGCGTTTAAAGAGGGTATGCCACAGTTTAATCCAGCCATAATAGTTTGTTGAGTTCCTTTAGGAATCACTCGAATCCCTTGTTTTAAGGATTCCATCATACCATCCGATTCGGTAGGTTCTACAAGTACTATTTTAGGTCGATTTGCACCATATTTATTTACATAATACCAAACAGCAGCAGCAGCCCAACTACCAACACCAACTTGAAGAAAAACAATATCGACATCTGGTACGTTATTCTTATGTAAACTGGTTTCTAATTCTTTTAGACAAGTTAAATAACCAGCCATAATTAAAGCCGGAATTTTTTCATACCCATCCCAAGCAGTATCTTGTATCAACTGCAAACCATTTGCTTCACTCCTTTGTTTAGCATAAGTACATGTATCATCATAATTTAAATCTAGTTTTTCAACCTGTGCACCTTCTTTTTGAATTGCTTCAATACGACTTATTGAAGTATTTTTTGGAACATAAACAATGGCTTTTTTATTAAATTGTTTCGATGCCCAAGCTACTGCCTTACCATGATTACCATCGGTAGCAGTACACATTGTTGAAATATTAGGATGTTCCTGAAGTGTTTTATACACTGCATAAGAAGCTCCTAAACCTTTAAACGCATTTAGCCCAAATCGATATGATTCGTCTTTAACATAAATAGAATTAACCTCTAATTTTTGAGCTAAACACCTAAGTTCGATTAATGGTGTAGGCTTATAGGATGTGATTAACTTATGATAGATGAAAGCATCATTATTTTGCAAAATAGTATGTGTTGCATTTTTTGGAAGCTCATGTGTTGGATGGATGACGTGGTAATCTTGGTTCATTCTATGAGATTGATTTTTTATGATCTCCATTTAAACAATTTATTGTCTATAGCTCTCATGGTACATAAAATGCCCTCTAAATGGTCATATTCATGTATAAAAGTTCTGACATATCCTCATTTAAATTTAAAACTCGGGTTTGCCAATGTTTATCTTTATGTGTTAATGTTAAAGATTGATGTAGTTTTGCTTTTACTAACAAATTAGGAAAACTCATACAATCATCCCGCGGTTCATATATTGCTTTACTTTTATTTGTAATTTCAGAATTGATTATGACTAGAGGTTTATCTACATTAACATACATTAGTCGTTTCATTATACCAAGTTGTGGGGCAGCAATGCCTCTGCCAAAATTATAGGCTTCTCTAATTTTTTTGTGGTATTATCAATGTCATTTACCCAATTTTCAAGATGCACTAAATCTGATTTTTCAACAGGTTCACAAACTTCATATAATTTAGGATGACCAAGTTGCAACATATCATTAAGACATTTCATATTTACTCCTCTTTTTTATTAATAAGTCTATAAATTAATATGGCTGCTCTTTTTGTTAAAACTTTAAAATGCGTTAAATCCATACGCTCTCTAGGGGAGTGAGCGCCACTTCCTATCGTACCTAAACCATCAAGCCCGTCTACATATTCTGCGACAAAAGAAATATCGCCTGCTCCTCTTTTACCAGGGTCAAAAGCTTCTACTTTTCCTTGTCCCATGGCTTGGCTAACGTCTTCTAATACCTTTAAAACTTCGTAATTTCCTGGAGTTGGTTTCATAGGAGGATATTTTAAATGAAATTCAATGGATGCATCTGTAAGTGGTAAATGATTATTATTTACTATAGATTTCATTTTATTCATCGTATTCTCTATTTGTTCGTTCGTTAAGCATCGAATATCACCATAAACGACGGTTGCTTGCGGAATAATATTACTTTTTCCAAAAGTGGTGCCTTTAGAAGTTTTGCCATTAAAATTTACAGTAGTTCCTGCTACTATTGTTGCCGGATTAAAGGTTAGATTTTTTTCAGGAAGTTCGTTGTAAAATGTGTTTAAAATCCTAGACATTTCAAAAATAGCACCTGCACCAGCATTTTTACTAAAAATACCAGATGAATGTGATCGTTTCCCTGTGGTTTTCAACACCCAACTTCCCGAACTTCGTCTTGCGACCGTAGCATAATTTAAACCCGATGCGCCTTCAAATCCTAATGCAATATCGCTTCGTTTAGCGGCATCAACTAAATCTTTTCTACTTATACTTATGGGGTTGCCCACCCGTTCTTCATCACCTGTAAAAGCGACTATAATTTGAGTGTTTTTTAGGGCACCTACTTCATATAACGAACGCAAAGCTGCATAAATTATAACATTTCCTCCTTTCATGTCACTAACACCTGGGCCATAAACCATGTCTCCTTCTTTTTTGAATTCCTGAAAAGGGCTATCGGATTCGAATACTGTATCTAAATGTCCTATAAGTAATAATTTCTTCCCTTTAACTTTACCTTTATTTAATTCACTAAATAAATGTCCTGATCTTCCAACTTCTTTAGGCATATTAAACCATGTAGTATTAAATCCTATTGCTTCAAATTCTTTTGCAAAAACATCACCAACTTTTTTAACCCCATCTAGATTTAATGTCCCGCTATTTATATTAACTACTCTTTCGAGAAGTTGTATACTATAATTATAATTTTCATCTACCCTATCTATTATTTTTTTTTCTAATCTACTTAACTTTTGAGCTTGAATAGATACAGTAAATAAAATACTGAATAGCATTAAGAAACATTTTGTTGATTTCATATTTATCATTTTGTTAAAATTTTACCGTTCATGGCATCTAAAAAAACTCCTTCTTCAATTGAAATTTTTCCGTTGATAATGCTACATACTAACCCTTCAGCAAATTGAAAAGCGTCTATGTAATCAGCCTTATCTTTAAAAGTTTGAGGATTAAAAATAATGATGTCAGCATAATAACCTTCTATTAATTTTCCTCTATTTGGGATTTTATAGATTTCGGCAGTTTTTGCAGAACTATTATTTATAAAACTTGCCAAATCAATAATTTTATCTTCAATTACATACTTACGATATTTACGAGGAAAACTTCCATATTTTCTTGGATGACCCGAACCACCATCTGACCCAGTAACTACCCAATCTTGTTTCATGAAATTAGTAATATCGTTAATATTCATATTGAATGAGGCCACTTTTACATATCCTGTAGCAATAATTTTAAAAACAGCTTCTTCTGGTGAAATATTTAATGCCTTTGAAATTTCAAGTAAATTTTCTCCAACTATGGCTGAATCTACAGCTTTTATAATCAATAACTTATCTGGCCCTCCTCTTCTAGTAATATTTGCTTTAGTATCTGCTAATATTTTATTTCTAAGTTTTGGATTGTTATATCTAATGAATAAAGAATCCTTCCCACCACTTTCGGCCCAGCGTGGTACAACAGCTGATTTTAAGCCTGTTGCTGAAGCTTCATAAGGATATTGATTGGCTGTTATTTCTATCCCTTCTTTTTGAGCGTTTTCTATTAGTTGAATTACGGCATTACTTTGATTCCAAACATCTATACCCAAACATTTTATGTGAGAAATATGAATGGGTAATTTTGCTTGTCGCCCTATTTCAATCGCTTCTTCAATAGCGGGAATTAAACCATTTGTAAATGAACTTTCATCACGTAAATGGGTGTCGTATATTCCATCATTTTTAGCTACTATTTTAGCTAAAGCAATTATCTCCTTGGTGTTTGAATAGCTTCCAGGCGCATAAAATAAGCCCGTTGACATTCCAAAAGCTCCTGCATCCATTTCTTGCTGAATAAGATTTTGCATTTTTTCAATATCTATATCAGTAGCCAATTCATCGCTGTTACCCATGACTTGCTTCCTTATGGTTCCGTGTCCAACAAGTAACACAGCATTTGTACCAATTCCATTATTTTTAAATAAATCTTTGTACTTTGATGTTGGGAAAAGACTATTACCATCATTACCAACAACTACTGTTGTCACACCTTGAAATAAAAATGGTTGGTTGTGTGATTGTTTTGCGTCTGCCAAATCTTCATCTGCATGTGTATGTGGATCAATAAATCCAGGGCTAACAATTAATCCATTTGCATCAATAGTTTTTGTCGGACTAATTTTTGTTTTTGTTGCGTCACCAATAAAAATAATTTTATCATCTTTAATGGCTATTGAAACATATCTTGGAATTGAATCTATTCCACTAAAAACAATTCCATTTTTTATAAGAATATCAACTTTAATGCTTTTTTTTAAACAAGAAAAAATACAGGTGATAATAAATATAAATAAAAATGTTTTTTGTGCTTTCATAATAATAAATTCATTTTGACTTTTTCAGAATTCAAAACAACTGTTAACATTTTTTCTGCTACAAAGAATATGTGCCAATGTTCTAAATAAAACCATTAACAAAATATATTTATTTGTTTATTTTTTTCTTGAGGACTTCACCCGCTTTTAAATGTTGGAATATTCCGTTATCTATAGAAATCTCTCCATTTATAATTACAAAATTAATTCCTTCAGGATATTGATGAGGGTTTTCAAAAGTGGCTTTATCATTTATTGTTTTAGGGTCAAAAATCACAATATCAGCCTTCATTTTTTCTTTTATAAGTCCTCTGTCTTTTAGTCCTAATGTTATTGCGGGTAGCTTTGTCATTTTATATATAGCTTGAGGTAATGAAATTATCCTCTTTTCCCTTACATAGTGCCCCAACACTCTAGGGAATGTACCGTACCATCTAGGATGAGGATGCCCCATTCCCGGTTTAACCAGTCTGCCGTCTGAAGCTATCATAGTTTGTGGATGCTGCATAATTCGTTCTACATCTTTTTCGTCCATAGCATGGAAAACACATGAAGCTCCTCCATTTATCTGGGCTTCAATTACTAAATCTGCTCCGTTTTCTATAGTAGGTTCTATCCCCTTAATTTTACACCAATATTTTAATGTTTTGCCTTCAAGTTCTGGCATCCATTTAACTTTTGCAAATTGCACTCTTGACAAATCATTTCCTCCACGATCATTAATAATATTAAAAATTATTTCAGCCTTAATACTATCTCTTAACTTAGGCTCTGAAATTCTTTTTTTAAATGCTTGGTTTCCTCCAGCACGAGCCCAACTAGGAATTAAAATTGAAATACTTGTATAACTTGCATTATATGGATATTGATCTATTAAAATATTTAACCCTGAGGTTCTAGCTGAATCTACCATTTGTAGTGTTTTTTCACTTTTACCCCACATAGGCTTACCTATAACTTTGTGGTGAGTAAGGACAACGGGGATGTCGGCATCACGAGAAATCGTAATAGCTTCTTCAACAGCATCTAGTAAGCCCAATCCTTCTTCTCGCAAATGAGAAGTGTATATGCCACCATATTTGGATACAACTTTAGATAAAGCTATAACCTCATTGACCTTAGAAAAAGCACCAGGTAAATATTTTAAGCCTGTTGATATCCCAAAGGCTCCATCTTTCATACCTTGTGCTATCTGCTCTTTCATTTTACTTAACTCACTTTCTGTAGGAGCTCTATTTTCTAGCTTCATTACGTTTTTTCTAACCGTATTATGACCTATTAAATAGGCAACATTCATTCCAATACCAATTTGGTTTAATGTATCCATGTATTTAGCTAATGGCCATGGGCTAGAACCATCAGGTCCTCCTAGTGCAGTTGTTACACCTTGTCTAATATGACTTTCACATTCTGAAAGTTCTAGAATAGGGTCTAAGTGAGCATGCATATCAATAAAACCAGGAGCGACAGCTAAACCGTTGGCATCAATAATACGTTTAGCTTTAAATGATGATAAATCTCCTATTTTTACAATTAACGAATCTTTTATGGCTATATCCATTGTAATAGGATCATTGCCTGAGCCATCATAAATTTCTCCGTTTAGTATAAGAATATCATAATTTGGTTCTTGAGAGCAACCAAACAATGTAATTAGAATTACAATAAGTTTTAGAATATTTTTTAAGTTCATAACGCTTTCTGTCGCATCTAAGTTAGCAAAAATCAAATATCTCTCGTTATCAGCTAAAAGTCATGTTCAAAGGTCATTGTTTTCCAAAGCTATCGTATTACAAACTGTTTACTATAAATTAAGATTTAGGATTTTAATTAAAGCAATGTTACTTTTTATTAAAATAATTAAATAAGTTTGAGCATATATTTGAGCTGTCAAAATATTGCTTTGTTCAATCCCTTTATTCATAGGCTTCTCAACGAATTTAAGGTGGTCCTGTAGATACCCATATGTTGTATAGTAATGTGGAGTGTAGTTGAGTAATACGGAGTTTATCAGCAATTATTTTTTCTCCGAAAGCTTAATCTGGAGCAGTATGGATGTATAAAGGTTTGAGCATCAATTGAAATAACTTTTCTTTTTATTATTGAGTTATTAGATATGAAAACAAAAATAGACTTTATATTATTTGATTATTTTTAATGGGAATTAAAAACCCTAACAAATGCAAGAAGCTTTACTCAAGATCCTTGATGTTTTCTTTTTTGGATTTCATACAATTCTTATTCTATTCAATGTATTCGGGTGGCTTATTCCTAGATGGCGTTTTATAAATTTTATCTCATTATCTCTCACAGCATTTTCATGGTTCATACTTGGAATTTGGTTTGGTTGGGGTTATTGTATTTGTACCGATTGGCACTGGCAAGTACGTGAAATACTTGGTTATCAAAATATGAGTACTTCATATATCCATTTTCTTTTACTAAAGCTTACAAATGTTAATCTATCAACTGAATTGGTTGATATATGTACCATTGTAATATTCTTTTTAGCGCTTATCGTTAGTACCTACCTAAATGTGAAAAAATGGATGGTAAACAAAAAAGGCAATAAAAGATAAAATCTCTTAATGCTTTTATTTAATTGTGGTCCCACATGTACTCATCTATTGTATAGTAATGTGGAGTGTTGTGGAGTAATACGGAGTAATTAGCTAACTATTTATCTTTCAAAATAGTAATATGGAGTAGTGTAGATGTATAAAGGTTTGAGAATCGATTAGAAAACTCGCTCTTAAAAAATTTATTAATATAGATAAAGTTTACGATAAACAAGGGGGTTGATTTCGTCAAATGCTTTCACTCCAGTAAATTGATTTAGAATTGTTAAATCTTCCTGCTTTGGAAACTCTAAGCGCTTAATTTTATTTATTATCTCTTTAATTATTTTTTGTTTAGCCGAAAGACTAATGCTAAAATATAACACAAATAAATCACTAAAGGGTTCATCAGAAAAGTCATTATTAAGAATTTCGGCCTCTTCAACAAGTTTTAGAAACTTATCACGGGTCAAATAAAACCCTTTAGTATAATATGATTTCTCACTTAAATCTAAAATTGGGGTTTTTGAAATAAAATCTTTGATAAAAAAAGAATCTATAATTCCATTTGTTTTTGAATAAAACAAACTAAGTCTTGGAGATTCACCAAGATTAATTTTCTCATTGTAATATTTTGATAAGTCATATAGAAATATAATAGCAAAAGCGTTTGTGTTTTCGTGACTAATAAAAATTGAATTTAAATTAAACAATTTAATAATCAATAGATGAATAAATACTAGTTTATTTATGTCTTCTGAACCAATCAAATTATTCATTAACCACTGAGGATATTTATGTACGAACTCAAAAACTGGATTTCCTGTTCTTGTGCTAACTTCTAAATCCCGTGTTGTCAAATTGGTATTACTACAAATTAACAAATTCAAAAAATGAAGATTGAAAGAAATCAGATTCATTTAAGTACAAATACATAAGCCATTTAAAAGTGAATGGTTCAAATGGTGAAACGATTAGATTGTTAAAAGCAACAGTATTGTTCTTTAAGTAAAATGCTATATTAGTAAAATTAGTTTCAAAAAATAAATTAGCAATTATATATTCCAATTCAAAATCACCAACAAATTCAAAGAGTTTATTGTAAAGAGAATTTAATTCAGTCGTATTAACCACGGTTGAATCAACAATATTTTTAAGGTAATATTGATAAATTCTTTTTCGAATCTCTGGGCTAAAAGAATTGTACTTAATTTGCCTTTCTTCTAAAGAAAGACCCCTCATTCCAACTTGGAGATTTTGTATGATATAATATTTATTATTATTATAAAAACTCACTATAGAATATCTTTAAAAAAGCCGTTTTCTAAATCTACGAGTATTTTTCGATCTAAATACAAATTTCTATACTCACAAGAGGTTTCACTAACTAAACTACAAGAGAAACAAGATGCAAAATTTAAATTAAATAATCCTTGACCTTCAGACTCCCAGCACAATGGGTCGCTATTACAAATTGTAGCTCTTTTTATAGCGCTTTTTATTAAGTTATTTAAATTTTGAGGTCTTGTTTGCGCTATTAGTCCACCCATACTTCCTTCAGCACCTTCTGCTGTATATATTAAACAGCCATACATTTTATATTTGTCATCATTGAAAACATAAATTCTTTCTGATAAAGAGGAGGTTGGGTAACCGCATCTAAATTCCAATTCTCTCATTATTAAATGAGAGAATGTATGAACTAAATACATTTGCCAATTCATAATATTTGCAAAATCAACAGCTCCTTTATTAAAAGCATTAGCTGTTATTTGTAAAGCAGCTAAATGAATTTGAATTTCTTCTATTAAACTATTGTTTTTACAAAATTAATTAATTAACTCAACATTGAAGGAGAAGAAAATGCCTTCGCCAAAACTTTCAACTACAGGATAAGCCAGAACTTGATTGTTTGAAATTCTGAAAATATTTTTAGGATGTGTATTTTCCGCATCTGCATCTATTGGTACTACTCTTGAAAAATCTAGCTGAGCAGATGTAATTTTCATATTATCAATTCTCAGTACTCTATTAACCTCATCTAAATTATTAGTAACTTCTTTTACTTTTAAGTGTTTTTTATCTTGATTTAATAAATCTATCCGATAATAAATGTCTGGCTTAAATTGAATTTGATACTTTTCTTCAATACAATTCCCTCTTGAAGGATTATATAAATATTCAACATAAAATGTTTGTGATTTTATTGTTGTTATGTAAAGTAACAATACAATTGTTAATGTTGTGATTCTCTTCATTGTTTAAGTTTCATAAAGTTAATAAAATAACGCATACATGCATCTATAAATTGTATAAGTTTTGTAGACTTTTATTTTGTGATTAATGTAAAGAACAAAGAGTTTACAATTGCTTTTGGTAAAAGTCTAGTTTCCTTAAGAAAAAATGCTTGTTTAACACAAGAAGAACTAGCCAATGATGCTGATATACCACTTTCTCAAGTTGGTAGAATAGAACGTGGAGAGGTTAATACTACAATTTCTACTGTTTATGTTCTTGCTAAAGCTATGGATCTTGATGTAGCAGAATTATTTGATTTCAAAATATAGCCTAAATATCCCTTCCTTAAATTCCAATAAAAAGTTGACAACTTGACCGTCAACTTGTCAAGTTATTTAGAATAGTTAATTGTCTATATATAGATTTTTAAAAAATATTATGTGAAAAATTATCTTTTTTCACCAGCTTATTATTGATATTGGAAAAAATTAGTGTATAGGGTGTAATTTACCGGTGTTTGGCTGTTCTCTAAAAAGCTAATAATCGCCTCGGCTGTTGTATATGGTAAATTAGTATGTGTTTGTATAAAATAGTTGTTGTATACCGCCGGTATATAATCGTTCAGTCCTAAGGAAATGGTAGTATTATCACTCAACAATTGGTTTTGGTTGTTGCGTATTTCAATAACATTCCCATTTCTTTCGATAGTCATTCCGGAATAATAAACACCTTGATTAGTTTCTCTAAGAAAGGTTTTTATATTGCCCACTGTCATATCGTAGCTAACACTTCCATTGTTAAACGGATCTATTGTATAAATCTCTCGTTTAGTTATATTGCCTGCATCCAACGTATTTCTTATCCCTCCTGTATTTTGAAAGGTTAAGTCAACATTCATTTCATTCCTGAGAGCGTCTGTATAAAAAAAGCCAACCTGTGCTATGGAATGAAAGGCTTCTGAAAAACCGATAACCTCATCCAAATCCGCTGAAATATTATAAGTATCAACTATAGATTCAATATCATCGTCAATATCAGGATATACGTTTAGATTTATCAACTCGTATTGCATACTTTCAATAGCCTTGTCTTTAATCGATAATTCAATTTTTCCCAAATAGGCAAGATTAGAACCACCACGTAACAAAGGAGTGCCGTTTACGGTCTGATTACTTATACTATGAGTATGCCCCCCTATAATAAGATCAAAATAAGGATATGAATTCGCGATATCAATATCGGAACTATTCCCAAGATGTGTTAAAGCAATAAAAAGGTCGGCATTCTCCGTATTTTTAAGATCTGCGTAATTTGTAATTACGTCCTGATAATTTGAGAAGCTCAAATTTTCAACCCGCCATGGATGTGTTGACGGAATTATTTCCTGATCGCTCCCAAAGGTTTCAACTAAGCCTAAAAAAGAAATCTTCAATCCGTCAATGCTAACTGTAGTATATGCTTCCGGCTGAGAAATTACCGAATCAACCATATCGACATTAGCACATATCCAGGTAAATTGTGACTGTTCTATTCGATCCTTTAGTATAGACTCGCCATAATCATATTCGTGATTTCCTATAACAGAAACATCTACTCCCACCATATTCATGAGATCAATCATCGGAAAACCTTTTTCATCGTGATTATCAACCACCGGATTACCTGAAAAAACATCTCCTGCACAAACAAACAGCACGTTGGTCTGCTGTTTTTCTTTGTCTATTATATGTTTAATTTTTGCAAAATTTTCCAGTCTTCCATGCTGATCATTAATATGAAAAATAGTAAGTTCCTTCGCTTCATTCTCTGAAGGCGGAAGGTCAAGCTCCGAATTATCATTCTTTGTACAAGCTAGGACAAAGATCGAAAAACAGATAAGCCATATATATTGTTTATTAATATTCATATACAGCTTAAAAGTATACAAAATTAGAGAAAGTATAGCTAAAAAGAATTTATAAAAACCTATAAATCAATTATGATTAATACTAAAGACCATTAAAATAACTTTTTAACAGGTTATTGCTACAAACATCACCTCCCCTTCAACCTACTCATCTCTTCACTAATCTTCTTCTCAACTATTTTACCATAACTATCTTGTGTTACTTTCATACTACTATGTCCTAACAGCTTACTAACAATCTCCATAGGTGCGTCATTATATAACAAAACTGTACTAGCAAAAGTCTTTCTAGCCATGTGCGTTGTTAACTTCTTTTCAATACCTACAATAGCTGCTATTTCCTTTAAATATGAATTATAACGTTGGTTGCTAATTCTTGGAAATACAAAAACTTCACCATCATATCTATTTAAAATTACTTCCGCTTTAGGTAACAATGGAATAGATAATTCTTTAGATGTTTTCTCACGTTTCATTTGTATCCATAGATTGCCATCAAATCCTTTTACAATATGTTTCTGTTCTAGATGCATTAACTCATTATATGGTAATCCCGTGTAACATGAAAAAATGAACAAATCTTGAATAAATTGTAATCTAGGCTGTGAAATCTCATATTCTTCAAACTTTTGCAATTCTTCTGGAGATAAAAACACTACTTCTGTTCTAACAGATTTAGATTTATGTAACATAAATGGGTCTCTGTCTAAATAGCCTTCTGCAACAGTAATTTTAATAGGTTTTCTAAATCGTTGGATAATCTTATTAATAGTTATTTGCCCAATGTGTTTCTCTGTTTTGAGATAAAATTCAAAATCACTTAAAAACTGTAATTTCAAGTCTTTTAATGGATAATCTGATGATTTATATTGCCATTTTATGAAGGATTGCACATGTTTTTTTACATACTCAAATTTCTTCCATGTAGTAAGCTTAATATCAATGTTTATGAGCTTTTTAAGCTTGTTTAAGTAACGTTCAAAGTATTCAATTACACTGTAATCTCTGGTTGATTTCTCGCCCTTATAGAGGCTGTAAATGTCTATTACAGTAAAGCTTATTTCTTGAAATTGAAGCATTAAAAAAGCCCTATTAATTTTAGTTTTAATAAGGCTTAATTGGTTGTTGATATAGTCACTATCAGGCTCTGGTGGTTTTACTAGTTGTTGTTTACTGTTCCAGTTGTTGGGATTTATAAATAGTCCAGTAGCAAATTGTTTTCTTTCTTTCACATATGTCAACCTACAGATAAGAGAAGCTTTTATGTCTTTTCTTATTCTACTAGTAGATATAACAAATAATTATGTTTAACCCGTTTAGCGGTTAGATTTAGAGAATAAATAAAAGAAAAAACGTGCATATTT
>RDRZ01000058.1 GCA_003709165.1 Flavobacteriaceae bacterium PRS1 | reverse complement strand
AAATGTGAAATTTGACAAAGACTTAGAATTAACAATATATAATTTACTGGGTCAAATATCCAGACATTGCCCAACTCAAAAGTAATAAAAGAGTAGTTGAAATAGTAGTTGAAATAGTGTAAACTGTGGACTTGAATTCATCTTTTAATTTCACACTTTTAATATAGTTAGTCTCTAAAGGAACTGTTTTATAATTAAGTGTTTTATCACCTTTAACTTTCTTAACACCATAATAGTTGCCGTTTTCAACTCCAATTCTTATGAATTTGAGTTTTTCTCCACTTTTAGTTTCTAATTTTACCTTGGTTTGTACTAAAGCCGCTTCCTCTAATGATACAGAAGCTGATTTGTAAACTGTACAACCTTGCAAAAGGATTAACATACTTAAGATTAGGGCAATCGTTTTAAATTTTTTCATAATTATAAATTTTAAGATTATGCATACAAGGTACAAACCTTTATTTATCTACATCACTTGGTCTTGCTTCTCTTTTAAAGAACCCACCAGGATAACGTCCCGCTGCTGCAAACTTTTCAAGCATCTTTTTAGTTAAGATTAGTTAACTGAATCAAAAAAGTAATCATTAATGATTTGATGAAATTATCTATAACCAAAATCTTTAATGCTAATATTTTAGCCTTGCCCCATCCTAAAAAGTCTGCAATGTCTTCGCCTGATGCTAATTTTGAATTGTTTGATGTTTTCAACTTTTTACCCACTAAAAAAGTAGAATCATTCTCCAAAAACTTCTTTGCTACTTTTACCGTTTCATCAATTACTATTATCGAATGCCCCCATTCCTGCATATTCTCATTTGCCATAAACTGAATTAATAAAGATTAATTAATTAAATTGAAAATAATTGAGTTCAATTATTAATCAATACAAATCAACTATTGAATTGAAAAAAGTTGATTAATCAAAATAACTATTTGGTGAATACTTGTCAAGACTATGACCATATTTAAAACTCCTAACTTCTGTTATTGTGTTAAACTCACCATCATAAACAACCTCAACAAAGAACCTATCTATTGCATAACAGTTAATGAGAATATCTCGAAAACGATTATTAAACAAAAAATTTCAATCTGAAATAATTTAGTTGTTGTCTACAAATTAAGAATGATGAATTAAATGCCAATCAAAATAAGATATAGTGTTATCATTATAATAATTGCAATTATTACCATTTACGTGTTTGATATAACCGTTTAAATGATGAGTTGTTGGTGTTTTTTTTAAATCTATAAATTTACCATCCTTGACACTAATATAGCCCTTTTCAAAAATCTCATCACACCCCAATTTGCACATTGGCATTACGATGTTTTTATCAAGTTTTTCAAATGTTTTACACAAGGCTCTTTTTTTAATATGGGCTGTTACAAGTAAAGAAACAGGTAGTTCTCTATTGCAACAAGCACACATATCTATAGTTTTTTTACCAAATAGGAGTTTCCTTAAATATCCTTGCTCCTTTCTACCTAAAGCTTTTATTTCAGTATTTGGTTCTTTTAACCCTTCTAATTGATTTAAAACTTGCTTATAGCTGTCAGCTGTTATTTCTTCAACAAATATTTCACTCTCTAAATCAAATCTCTCGAAAAACAATCTACATTGATTCTCGTCTAAAACACTAAATCCTTGAATAATGAATTTATCATCATAAAGCTCACCATTTTTCTTATATACGCTTCTATTGAAGTCTATGTAGGGAATATTTAAGCGTTTAATTTCATCCAAAAAATAAATATATTCCCAAGTTTGACCCTTAAGGTCATAGTCCCATAAATTTGAAGCAAGTGATTGGCTATGTAGTTTAAATGTTGTTACAGCAGACGAATATATAGCACCATCTCTTGAGAAAAGTGTTACATCTCCTCTTTCAATTTTATTCCATTTGGTAATGTTATTACCGCCTGGTGTAACTCCCCAGACTTTACACTCTCCAGAAGGATAAATTTCCTGTAGGATTTTGTATTCTGTTATGCTTATGTGTGGTTTAATAAATTCTAATGTTACACTTTTCTTAATTGTATCAACATAATGTTCTCTTGCATCCTTATTTCCTGAAGGCTGTAATATAATTTTACTCATCTCGAAGGTTGTATTTTATAGCATTATTTTTAGCAAGGTCTATAGGATATTTATCTTCATTAATTTCAATTTTTTTATGGGCTTCTGAAATTAAATCCACATTTAGTTTATCAGCCAAGCGTAATATGTATAGAAACACATCGGCAAGTTCTTCTTTGGTTCTGGACAAAGTTTTCGGGTCTAAATTCTCAAGTTTTGACTGCTCTTCTGTTAACCACTGAAAAATCTCGGTAAGCTCACCTACCTCTCCTGATAAAGCCATTACTAAATTTTTAGGGGAGTGAAACTGTTCCCAATTTCTATCTTCTGCAAATTTTTTAAGTTTTATTTTAATATCTTCCATAAATATTCAATCAATATAATTTATCTTAACAAATATAAAATTTTAATTATTACAAGATGTAATTAATATCATATTATGCTCTAATAAAGTAAGTTATATTTTCACTTCTTTATTAAAGTTTTTATTATGAATAAAATATTATTATTTATATCTGTTTTAATAATCTACTATGAATCCAAAAAACATCAAAGCAACTACAACAACAGGATTTGATGAAGTTAAAATTATAGAATACCTTGAACTAATAACTACTCACGTAGTTGTAGGAATGAATTTGATGAAAGACGTAGTTATTTCGTGAAGAATAAAGTTAATGAGCTTATATGAATTCAATGTCCTAACCCTTGAAGAGAAACACCAACAATAATTTCCATCTAACCAAATACTATCATAGAACTGTTAAACTTTCTAATTAGTCGATGTACGAGACTAGAATAGGTTATTATTAAGAATTGTAATAAGTTTGTTTATACCAACGTTGTGTGTCAGGCCAAATAAAAAAGCAAACAATCGAGAATCAATCTAAAAAACATAAACTGATAATATGCCTTGGATTCTGATTATCTTTTCTGCTATAATAATTGGTTTACTAATTGTTTATCAGCAATTAACAGGAACCAAAAAATATCAGGACACCACTTACCTATCTAATTTACGACAAATCACTTCATTTTTCAATACCATCGAAATTTTTGATGACTATATAACTTGGGTACAACGTGAAAAAATAAAGATTAAATTCTCTGCGGTTGGTCGATTCTTTAAAGGCAAATCTAGTTTTTATAAAAAGGAAGAAAGTATCAAAAGGTTTAATGATATTTTTCAAAATTTTGATAATTATATAATTAACTACAATAAAACTTATGTCAAAACTCAAAAAGAAAAACTTAGCCAATATTTTGATGATATTGAAGAAAAAAAATTAGATGACCAGCAGCGAACTGCTATTATAACGGATGAATATTCGAACCTTGTTATCGCAGGTGCAGGTTCAGGCAAAACCTTGACCATTATCGGAAAAGTTAAATATCTGCTAGAAAAGAAAAATGTCAAACCTGAAAACATTTTACTTTTGTCATTTATGAAAAAAACTGTTGACGAATTAAACGAACGACTAAAAAATATAGGACTTGATGCAAGAGCTACAACTTTTCATAAACTTGGGTACGATACAATAAAAAGATACCTAACAACTGTTCCTGCAGTAACAAATGAAAACACATTAAAAAATGTAATTAAGGAATATTTTAAGAATGAAATCTTCAACCATCAAGAAGCGTTAGAAGCCTATTTAGTCTATGTCGCTTGTTATATGAATATTCCTGAGGAACATGAAAGTTATAATTCCCTAGGTGAGAAAATAGAGACCGAAAAAGGTGTTGATTTTCAAACTTTAAAATCTAAATGCGAACCTGAACTACTAAACAAAGTGGCAGAAGCACTTGATACCATCCAGGGAGAAAAAGTAAAAAGTGTTGAAGAGCTTACTATTGCAAATTTTTTATATCTGAATGGTATTGAATACGAATATGAAAAACAATATCCTTTTGGAGATGTAATGTATCGCCCTGACTTTTATTTAAAAGATTACGACATTTATTTAGAACATTTTGGTGTTGACGAAAATAATAGAGCAAAATGGCTGACACCATTTAATGAGGAGAAATATGTCGAAGAAATGGAGTTGAAGAGAGAATCGCATAAAAAATTCAATACAAAGCTTTTAGAAACATATTCCTATTACAACAGAAACAATGTTTTACTTGATAAGCTAAGTGAAATGTTGAACAATGAAAATGTAGTTTTTAAGCCTAGAAATGTAAAAAGTATTCTTGCAAAAGTGGCTGATAACGACAAAAATTTTGGAAAAGAAATAACAAATCTGATTGGAACCTTTATCAACCTTAGCAAATCAAGACAATTAAACCACAGTTCATTAATATCCTTGTTTTCAGACAAAGATAAAGTCAAAAATGAGTTTATGCTTGAAAGACAAGAAACCTTCCTGAAATTTGCACTTCCAATTCTAAAAAATTATGATAATACACTTAAATTGAAAAGTGAAATTGATTTCAATGATATGATAAATCAGGCAACTGACCTCTTAAAAGTAAACAAACCAGAGTTTGCATATCAACACATAATAATTGACGAATATCAAGACATTTCATATGCTCGTTTCAATCTAATCAAAGAAATTCGAGAATTATCAGGTGCAAGATTAATTTGTGTTGGCGATGATTGGCAATCGATTTATAGTTTTGCGGGAAGTGACATTTCTTTGTTCAGTAATTTTGAAAAATATGTTGGCAAATATAAGCAGTTATTTATTGAGCAAACCTATCGTAACTCACAATCACTTATTGATATAACAAAAAAGTTTATTCAAAAAAATACAAAACAAATACCAAAAAATCCTAAATCAAAAAAAGAACCTTTTGAAAATCCAATTAAGTTTGTTCCTTATTCACAAGACAATGCCGAAGAAGTTTTCATAAATGAAATACAAGTTCTTAAAGAGAAAAACGGCAACAAACCTATTTTAGTTTTAGGTCGTCATAGCTTTGACATAAATGAATTTATCAAACTTACACCGAACCCCGTAATAAAGTATTATGAACGCACCGACAAATTAGAAATAAAAGGTTTTGAAGACATTGACATTAAATACATTACTGTTCACAAATCAAAAGGATTAGAAGCAGACAATGTAATCATATTAAACCTAAAAAATCACTTACTTGGTTTTCCTAACAAAATAACTGACGACCCTATGTTGTCTTTATTACTAAGCGGTGATGAAGAATATCGTTTTGCAGAAGAACGAAGATTGTTTTATGTTGCTTTAACAAGAACTAAAAACGAAGTTGTGCTACTAATTCCGACTGATGCTTCTTTATTTACAGAAGAACTAATCACAGATAATGATTTTATTTTTACTTCAAACAATCAAAAATTAAGTAAAACAAATTGCCCTTATTGTCAAACAGGACATCTTGTAATTAGACATAACTCAACTACAAATAACCAATTCTTGGGCTGTTCACATTATCCGATTTGTAGACAGACATTTAACAATATAGAAATTTTAGAGAACCCTTTAATTTGCGCAAGTTGTAAAAGTGGTTTTATGATTAAAAAAAGTAGAAGGTTTGGTAATTATTTGAGATGCACAAATCATCCCAAATGCAAAAACACGATTAATTTGCAATGACAAAGCCCGAACACCCAACAACGTGTATAATTAATTGCTACTGATTAACTAGTTGACAAAGTCCTAAAACACAAACGATAATTTTCATCTGAGACATAACCATCATAGAACTTTACAAAGCTCTGATTGGTCAATGTGTAAGGCTTAATCGCACCCCTATACCACCCCAAAGGACAATAGAATAACCAGTTAATAGCCCACACATAATTTTTTTGAGAACCCACCAGGATAACGTCCCGCTGCTGCCAACTTTTCAAGCATCTTTTTAGTTAAGATTAGTTAACTGAATCAAAAAAGTAATC
>RDRZ01000057.1 GCA_003709165.1 Flavobacteriaceae bacterium PRS1 | reverse complement strand
CAAACCAATTAATAATATAAAACACGCTTTAGCTTTTTAACCGCTAAACGGGTTAAATTTAGATAAATTATCTTATACCTACAAGTTACAATAATTTTAAAAGAAGAAGATATGCCTATGGTTTAAACCATCTATCAACCATCATTTTCCTATATAAATCTAATGACTCAATATCAATATCATCAATAGATTTCTTTTTCTTTCCTGTTGTAGAAAATTGGATTTTCTTCTTTCCTTTGTTTTAGTTTCTCATTTAGATTACTCTCTATCTTCTGGTAAAGGTGAAATCATAATGTGCGTTCTATGTGTTCCGGGTTCCATAATCCAAGGATGGTTTGGAGCTATTGGGGCTTCTGGCAAACCAGTAGATTCTGATGTGGCCCACGGCATATATACCACATAGCGGAGTTGAGCACCTTCAACTTTTGAGGTTTCAGGGTCATACATTGTTTTTGCCCCGTAGTAGATGTGCAAAGTCGATCCAGGAGTTATTTTAATTTGACCCGATTTCATTTCTGCTTCACGAATAGCAAAGATTTCTTGTCCTGTCTTTCCTTCTGCTCTCAAGGCTCTTCCTCTTGCCATAAAGGGTTCAAGATCTTTGTGATAACATGCGGCATTAAATCCATCCTGATTAGGATTATCTACCAGAACAATAAATTCATTATCTCCTTCTCTCAACGTCACAAATTCACCAGCCATATTATATCCAATAACTTTACATCCCGATCTGCTTTCTTTGGGAGCAGCCATTAATGCTGTTGCAATTAAAGCTTCATCAGTATCAATAGCATTTAATTGTATCTTGACATCATTTGATGTACTGTCTGTTACAGTTTCTGATACAGAGGATTCCTGTATTGCGTTTTTAGTTTTGTCTGATGAATTACAAGAAATTAAAATTCCTGTAAAAACAAATGCTGTAATAATACGTTTCATTTTTTGACGAATTTTTCTAAAGAATCTATCATTGTTTAGTGGTTGGTAGCTTATAAATATAGGAAGAAAAATTGAATCTCTTTAAAACCAATAAAATCACCTCTTTATTCTGCATTTCCCAAAAAATTAGTGTGAGTCATTATAACCTCCTTGTGTCCTTGACTGTTTCGGGGGGGCATGGATGACCCTCAAAAGAAAACCGATATTTTTATGAGTATGGGGGGTATGAATTAAATATTTTAGTTGGGTTTTTTTAGCTTTTTACTGTCATATAAGTGGCAGTAAAGTGGCAGTTAACCACTTTTTTAGTATATTTGGGCAGTATAACTACTAAAAGCAAAAAACCTCTGTATCAATGATATAAAGGGCTAAATAAAGTGGTCCCACATGGGCTCGAACCATGGACCCCCTGATTATGAGTCAGGTATTCTTGTTATTCATTTACTATACTTTTCTTATGTTTTATATCTATAATTGCCTATTAACGTGAATCTTGATTAATATCTGTTAATAAGTATTAGTTGTTTATTTTGTGCAAATCTATGCAAATTTTGTGCAAATGACTATCTTTATACAATGGATAAAAATTATTCGCATAATATATCGCTTATTCTGGACAATCGTAGAGAGAAAGCAAACGGCAAATTCCCTGTTAAATTAAGAGTTTATTCAAAAGCTAATTATAAGGCTAAACTTTACAATACAAATAAAGATTTATCCCAAAAAGAATTTGAAAAAATTTGGATTAATGGCAACGAGATTAAATTAAGGGGAGCGAACAGAGACACTCGTATCTGGTTACAGAGATTTGAAACAAAAGCTAATGACGAAGCCGAAAAATTGAATGTTTTTAGTTTTGAGAAATTTGAAATGCGATTTTTTAGAAAATCAAATGATGCTCATAATGTTATTTATCATTATAATAAAGCAATTAAAAGCAATGTAAGTAAAGGTAAAATAGGTTCTTCTGTAAGTTTCAAATGTTCATTAAAGTCATTAACCCATTTTAATAATCATTATACTGGGAAAGAATTAGATAGATTCCCCTTTGAAACCATTACAGTTGATTGGTTGGATGCTTATGAAGTTTTTATGCTCTCTAAAGGTAAAAGTGTGACAAGTGTTGGAATTTATCTTCGTTCTTTAAGAATAATTTTTAACAATGCTATTGAAGATAATGATATAAGCAAAGAATTGTACCCCTTTGGGAAAAGGAAATATCAAATTCCTCAATCTAATAAGGTCAAGAAAGCTCTAAATAGTATTGAGCTTAAAACTTTATTCAATTCCAAGCCAAAAACTGTTGAACAGGAAAAGGCGAAAGATTTTTGGTTCTTTAGTTATACTTGTAATGGGATGAACACTAAGGATGTTGCACTATTGAAATATACAGATATTGACGAGGATAAATTCTCCTATTACAGAGCCAAAACATTTAGTAAGTCCAGTGTTAAGAAGAAGATTGAAATATATCTCAATGACTTTTCAAGAGGGATAATTAAAAAATATGAAACAAGAGATTTAGATGGTTACATATTTCCAATTCTTCATAAAGACGATAATGATGAAGTTATCTTCAAAAAAATTAAAAACTTCACAAGGTTTATTAACCAGCACTTGAAGAAAATAGCAAAGGATAATAATTTAACCGAAGAGCTTTCAAGCTATTGGGCAAGGCATTCATTTGCAACTAACTCAATACGTAAAGGTGCATCAATGGAATTTATTAGTGAAGCCTTAAATCATAGTGACCTCAACGTCACAAAAAATTACTTTGCTGGATTTGAAGATGAAGCAAAAAAAGAATTTGCTGATAAATTAATGGATTTTTAAAGTATAAAAGACAAATGGAAAATAAAATGTTAAAACGAATATCAATAATAAGTTTCTTTCAAATAGATAATTTTAAAAATGAATATTCGAAAGAATTCAAAAAAGATATAGTTGTAAATTATCCAATTGCTTTAAATGAAACAAATTGGTATGAGTATAAAGAAAAATTCAAAAAAGAACGATTTAATTCTTATTACAAAAATTTAACAGACAAAGAAATCATAGATAAAGAAATAAAAAAGTTAGACAATATGCTTAATAATTTGGGCTTAATCTATTTTATTAAACATAGGGATACTTTTGAAACATTAGCGAAAAGATATAAAGATTATTTAAGTCTATCATTACAATCAAATAATGAGAAAAATAATAATTTAACAAAGAGTAGCATCATAAGTAAACTAAACAATTTAATACCTGATGTTAACATTGATGAAGTTTTTAATCACTTTGAAACATTGACTAAATCAACTAATAGGAATGATAAATGTTATCTAACTAATAAACAACTGTTAATTTTTATAAATGCCACTTTTGTAGAATGCACACCAATTAAACAAGATTTTAATGTCAGTTTCAGTAAAGATAAAATAGATGTTAGAAGTGTATTCCGAAAGTTCCAAAATAATTGTTCATTAAGAGAAAATAACAATAAGCATTTGAAACAAAAGTATTTCAATATTTTAAATAAAAGTTTTGCAGGATTTAATCAAACAGATTCAGATAAGTGGCACAAAACAAATAACAAAATACCAACACCAGAAAAGTTAAAGTCTAAATAAAAGGCTATAAGGTCTAAATAAAGGGCTATAAGGTCTATTCATTTTTTTCGGACATAACAAACCAATAACGTTGCAGTGAACAAATAAAATTTACTGTAAAATGGAAGCATTAAAATTTGAAAATCTGCCAAATGCAGTCGCTGAACTCATACAAGGACAAAGTGAATTGAAAGCCTTGCTACTTCAAAAGGTAGAACCTCAACAAGAATCCGACAATCCTTTAAGCATTATAGACGTTGCTACACTTACTGGTTTAAAAGTAGCTACGCTCTATGGTTATTGCCAACGAAAGGAAATACCTTACCACAAACGAGGAAATAGGTTGAGGTTTTTCAAGGCTGAAATCATAAATTGGATTAAAATAGGGAGGGTTAAAACAAATGCTGAAATAGAAGCAGAAGCAGAAGAGTATTTGTCTAATAAAAAAAGTGCTGCACTATGAAAAAATTAGATACAGCACTCCGTAAAAGACAGGGGCAATATACAATAAATTCATCACAAAATGAAGAATTGAGTATCGGATTAGACGATTTCATTAAGGAAAAGGACGATTTACTTGAAGCTATAGAAACAGATAAGGATAACAAAGGCTTGTTTACAGTTAAAACAGCAAATAAATGGATTGAGTGTGCTAAAAATAGACCTATTCCACAAATGCTATTTAGTGAATTTTGGTTTGAGAGCGAATTGTGTATAATGTTTGCCGATACTAATTTAGGAAAATCAATTTTGGCTGTTCAGATAGGCAATAGTATTAGCAAAGGTGTACCAATAAGTTGTTTTAAGTTGGAAAGTCAATCACAATCTGTTTTATATTTTGATTTTGAACTTTCGGACAAGCAATTTGAAAATCGTTATTCATCATATTTTAAGGAGCACTACATATTCAATGATAATTTTATCAGAATAGAAATTAATCCTGATGCCAATATTCCTGAAAAAGAGCCTTTTGAGGTATATCTAAACAATTCATTAGAACAGGCGATCGCAGAAACAGGAGCAAAAATTCTAATAATTGATAACCTTACTTACTTAAAGAATGAAACAGAAAAAGCAAAAAATGCTTTACCATTAATGAAGCACTTAAAAGCATTAAAAAACAAATATGCCCTTTCAATATTAGTCCTTGCTCATACTCCAAAAAGAGATTTATCGAAGCCTATAACAAGAAATGATTTAGCTGGTAGTAAGATGCTGATAAACTTTTGTGATAGTGTTTTTACAATAGGAGAAAGTACTAATGATAAATGTATTCGATATTTTAAACAGATAAAAGCTCGAAATACGGAAATAATTTATGATGCTGATAATGTTATTGTTTGCCAAATTGAAAAACCTCATAATTTTTTGAAGTTTGATTTTATTGAATTTAGTACAGAAAGAGAGCACTTAAAACAATTCACTGAAAACGATAGAGAACAGAGAATTTCCGAAGCGTTGGAACTTAAAAAACAAGGGTTTTCGAATGTAGAAATAGCTCGAAAGTTTTGTGTTTCGGAAGGAGCAGTAAGAAAATGGATAAAAAAAGATAATGAAAATAAAAAATGATTCGTACCAATCGTACCATTCGTACACTGTACGAGAAGTACGAGAAGTACGATTAAATAGATAGTAGATGAATGTCGATTATAGATACATATTAGAACCGTACAAGGGAATGAAAACCCGTTATCATTGCCCAAACTGTAATAAAAAAGGAGTGTTTACTAGATACATTGATAGGCAAACTAATGAGTATTTAAGTGATGCCGCAGGTAAATGTAACAGGCTTGTAAAGTGTGGTTATCATTATGCACCAAAACAATATTTTAGTGATAATAATTATTCATTTGATACTAAAATTAACTACAAGGTTGGTGTAAAACCAAAACCTAAAACAAGTTTTATAAATGTTGAGGTTTTTAATAAAAGTATTGAAACCAAACAGACGAATTATTTTATTGATTATTTAGCTAGTATTTGGGATTATGAAATAGCTTATTTTTTAGCAGACAAATACAATATCGGGACTTCTAAATATTGGCAAGGAGCAACTGTATTTTGGCAAGTAGATATAAATGGGAGCGTCAGGAGCGGTAAAATAATGCTTTACAATGCTTCTAATGGAAAAAGAGTAAAAGAGCCTTATAATCACATTAACTGGGTGCATAAGGCATTAAAACTCGATAGCTTCAATTTAGAACAATGTTATTTTGGTGAACACTTATTAAATGAAGATAATAGCAAACCAGTTGCAATAGTTGAAAGTGAAAAGACAGCTATAATATGCAGTATCTATTTACCCGAATTTATTTGGTTAGCGTGTGGAAGTGCTAACAATTTGAATGAAGTAAAAACCAAAGTACTTAAAGGGCGCAATGTTGTACTGTTTCCCGATTTAGGTTGCTTCGATTTATGGAATAACAAAATTGAAAATCTTACAAATCTTGCAACATTTAGAACCTCAACACTATTAGAAACTAAAGCCACAGAAACCGAAAAAAGGCAAGGATTAGATATAGCAGATTACTTAACAAAAATTAAAATATAAGATTATGAAAGTAAAAGTAAAAGATGTTAAGGCTAACCCTTACAGAAACATTGACCATTACTCTTTGAACAAGGATAAGATAATGGCATTAACAAGCTCTATTGAAAAGACAGGCTTCTGGGATAATCTCGTAGGGCGTAAAATGAATGGAGAAATTCAGATTGCTTACGGACACCACAGAATAGAGGCATTGAGATTAGCAAAAGGTTATGGCTATGACTTTGAATTTGATTTACCTATTCGAGATATTTCAGATGGTACAATGATTCAGATAATGGCTAATGAAAATATGTCAGAGTGGGGGCATAGTATAATGGTAACAGATGAAACCGTTAAGGTTGCTAAAGATTTTTTAGAGAACAATATTAACTTTGGCAAATTTGCCAAAGCCTCCAAATGGAAAAACACAAAGGCAGAAAATGGTTTAGCATCAGGCGTAGATATTTCTAATTTTTTAGGTTGGGATAATCATAAGGTTAGGGAATCATTAAAAAGATTAAGATTAATAGAAGATGGTATTTTATCTAAAGAAGCAGTAGAGTTGTTTCCGAATGATTATCAGGCTAATACATTTACTGTTGCAGTTTCAAAAACAAATCTTACAGAAAAGGAACAAATTAAAATTGCTAAAAGTCTTGACCTAAAAAAAGGGCATAAAGACGTAAAGGGCGCAGTTGAAGTAGCAGCCTTTGAAAAGAAATACCCAAGAGGTATAGGAAAAGAGAAAAAAGCAGATTCAAGAGTTTCAAATTTTGAACACAAACTAATTGAAATATCAGAACAATTTGATGCTGCTTCCTTAAATATAAATGCCTTAAAAGAAATGCATGAAGAGATTAAAAATATATCAGGCATAAAATACCATAATGTCAGAATATTATTTATTTCAATTGCAGAACTACAAAGACACATTAATCAATTTTTAGAGGTGATGTCTAAAGATGCCGAACTAACAGAAGAAAATATTAACACTTTAAAACAATTAAAACAATGAGAACACTATCAGTAAAACAAAGAATTTATACGGTTTTGATAGAAAACAAAAAGAGTTTTTTATCTATTGATGAGATTGCTGAAACGGCTTATGACGTGGCTTATTTAAAAGAAACTAAAAAGCACTTAAATCGAGTAACATTAATTAGTATTATCTAAAGTAGTTAATAATAGAAGTTATGAAAAAAAGACAAAAAA
>RDRZ01000056.1 GCA_003709165.1 Flavobacteriaceae bacterium PRS1 | reverse complement strand
AAATATGCACGTTTTTTCTTTTATTTATTCTCTAAATCTAACCGCTAAACGGGTTAAATTTATTATAAACATTAAATAATTTATCATGAAAACTAGAATTTTTATATTTGTGGCTCTTTTTGCAGCGGTATTCATGCTTCAATCTCAAACTCAGGTCGGACAAAATTTATGGGGAGATGCCATGCACGATCGGTTTGGATGGTCGGTAGGGATAGGAAACACTGATGGATCTTTAGCTGTAGGAGCACCATATGCTGACGTTAATGGTACATCATCGGGATTAGCCAGAATATTTCAGTTTGATGGAACTTCATGGAGCCAAAGAGGGAATGACATTAATGGTGAAAATGCTGGAGACGAATTTGGACAATCAATTGATTTAAATGATGATGGACAAATAGTTATCATAGGAGCTCCCAAGAATGAAAATTATACTGGCCACTTAAGAGTTTATCAATGGGATGAGGCAGCCAATGATTGGATACAAATCGGACAAGATATTGATGGAGAGAATATAGGAGATTGGTTGGGATATTCATGTACTATCAATAGTGCTGGGAATATTGTTGCGGGAGGAGCAGTTAGGAATGATGACGCAGGGACTAATGCAGGTAGTGTTAGGGCTTATCAGCTTTCAGGAAACAGTTGGGTACAAATGGGGCAGGATATTGATGGAGAAAGCCCAGACGATCATAGCGGACATTCAGTAAGCTTAAGCTCGGACGGATATACTTTATCTGTTGGTGCTGGTCATAATTCTGATGCAGGGACTAATGCAGGACATGTTAGGGTATATACTTTTGATCCAAGTGTTAATACTTGGGTGCAGTTGGGATTAGATATAGATGGGGAAGGAACAGGAAATGATCATTCAGGATATACTAATAGCATAAGTTCAAATGGAGAAATAGTAGCTATAGGTGCAAACAGTAATTTCAATTCTTCTACACTTGCAGCAGGACATGTTAGAGTATATAGATATGATGGCACAAGCTGGGGGCAAATTGGCCAGGACATAGATGGACTTATGAATGCAGAAAATGCCGGTCATGATGTTAGCATAAGCGGTGATGGATCCATATTAATTTTAGGTGCTATTCATAATAACACTAACGGAATTTATGCTGGACAAGATAGGATTTATCAGCTGACAGGAAGCAGTTGGGTTCAAATCGGCACCCCTATAAATGGCCTTGGGCCAGACGATTATATGGGATGGGATACTGATATAAGTAGATCTGGCACTATGGTTGCTGTAGGAGCACTTACTGCTAGTGGCGGCCCTAATGGACAATATACTGGAATGGTACAGGTTTATGATATCGGAACATTGCTAAATACAAATGAGAGTGATCAAAACCTAATTGTGTCCATCTTCCCCAACCCCTCTAATTCTATAGTAAATATCAATTCTATTAAGAATTATAAACTTGAATTATTTGACATGAATGGAAGATTATTAATGGAAGATGTTGGAAATTCTTTAGATATTTCAAAGTTGGGCAATGCGGTATATATTATTAAATTAACAGATTTAGAAAGCAATCAATCTTTAGATTTTAAGATAATAAAAAATTAAATCATATTTCTAATGTAGAAAAAGGAAAGAATAAAATCCAATTTTCTATAACAAGGAGAAAAAAGAAATCTATTGAGGACATTGATATTGAGTCATTAGATTTATATAGGAAAATGATGGCTGATAGATGGTTTAAACCATAAGCATATCTTCTTCTTTTAATTCAGCCACTTCTAAACCCCTTAAGTAGGTTAAACTTACATTTATAGAAGAATGTCCCATTGCTTTCTGAAGTTTGGTTAATGAACCTGTTCTCTTGAAGATATCTATAGCTCCTGAGTGTCTGAATGAGTACAATGTTTGTCCTTGCTCAAGCAGGTTATATTGTCTCTTAAAACGACTCCAAAGCGTCTTGAAATAGTCTTGGTTTAAAGGTTGAGGTTTTCCGGAGAAGATGTTGCTGTTAGGGTTTCCTTTTACAAGAATATCTCTAATATAAGAAGGCACAGGTACAATTCTATTTCTTCCTGATTTGTTTCTATGTCCTGATAAATTAATATAGTTGAGGTCTTCTGAGAAGTCTCCCCAAGTGAGTTCTCTAATCTCTCGATGAGGTCTTAATAAACATCCATAAGTCATTAGGCAGCATAGGTATAAATTAGGGTTATATCCTTTTATTTCTTGAAGTATTTTAGCAATATTTTGATAAGGTTTATGGAGTTTTGCATTGGTTTTTCTACTTTTAATAGTTGTTAGTAGATTTTCCTCCATTCCTTGCTGAACTGCTTCATTTATAAGAACATTTAGATGTCTTCTTACTGTGTTGAAAGAAACACCTGACGAATACCTTTCAAGATATGTTTTTAGGTGCTTTTGAGTTAAATCATCACCTTTCATTATAATGGTAATTGCATTATAAACTCCTTCATCAAGAGTCTTCATGGCCGTTAAAACTTGAATAAACCCATTTTCAAATTGTTTGAGTATATCTTCTCTGCCTTTTGTTCCTCCAACTATCTGATGTACTTTTATATTTAATTTGCTAATTGATTTTGTATACTCATTAATAATTCTAATATCATCATCTGCTACCTGATAGTTATCTCTTTCTGAATAATCTGGTTCAAAGCCTTCAGGGACATAGACAATAGTATGTTTCAAATCTTCACTATTTATTTCCGAAAGTATTTCAATCAATTTTTCACTCTTATTAGAGGCTTGATGTATAATTCTTTTTCGTTGTATTAATAAAATTGTTGCCTCTTCCTTATAAACACCTTTTTCAAAGTCATAAAATTTTAAAAGTCTTTCCGAATATTCTGCGTATTGTTCCATTTCATTATCCGTTAGTTTAATGAACTTAGGATAATAATAATATGGTGTTAAAAAACCATCTTTTATGGCTTTTAACATCGAATAATTATAAGTATGGTTAGGTGCATAAGAATTAAAATATTGTTCTATATTGGAAGTGCCAAGCTCATCAAATTTTCGATTAGGTGTCGCAGACAGTCCTATTCTTTTCGTAACTCCGGACAAATAATTATTTATTGATCTTTTAGTCCCTAAGTTGTGAACCTCATCTGCAATTAATATTATGTCATCACTTTTTAAATTTCTAAATATATCTTGAAATTTTACACCATTAAAGGTTGCATATGTCGAAATGAATATGAAGTTGGTGTTTAAGCCAAGTCTTTTTTCTAATAAAACATTTTTAATTTTATTACTCCAGTTATTTGTGTAATTTGAAAATATGTTATTAAAATTAAACTTTTCACATTCGCTAATCCACTGATTGACCAATATTGATGTGGGGACAAGAATTATAATATTGTAAATATTATTAATTCTATATTCTTCCAATACAACATTTAAGGAAGTTAACGTCTTTCCAGTCCCTGTTGCCATAGCAAAAATTCCTTGATAATCATTTTTTAACCAAGATTTATAGGCTTCTTTTTGATATTCTCGAGGGGATGAAATTTTACCGTTAAATTTTGGGAAATGAGGCTCTTGTTCAATATTTTCTAATTCGTTCTCAATTTCATTTTGAATTTCTTCAGAAAATATGTTTTTGTTTTTTTTAAAATTTTTGAGAAGCTCCTTTTAATCCATCTCGATTAATTTTTCTAAATCCAATTTCATTTAGTTTTTCTTTAAGTTCTTTGGAATCAATTTCTAAAATTTTCCATCCTTCATCTCCATTTGCGAATGTGTCCTCAAATTCTTCAATAGTTCTCTTTATAGTTTTATTAGGGGACTTTTCTTTCCAGAATGAGCAAAATGCATTGGTGTCTTCACGATTAAAAACGAATGCCTGCTCTGAAGCATTAGCGGATCCTGAAAGGACAACTATATTACTCTTGTCATCTTTAAATATGCTATTTTTGTGATGTGATATACCTATGCTGTTCTTGTTGCATAATAGAACTTTTAATTCTAAAATATTCTCATGGATAAGATATGCGATACATTGACCGAAAAGCTCCTCTTCACTAACTTCCAGGGCATTTTTCAGATTTATAATATCAGAAAAGAAGGCACCTTCATTTAAATTATATTTCTTATTGGTTAATATGTTATAATCATTTTCTGATATGCGTTCATTACAATAGATTCTTATCTTTCCTTCATTATTAATTAAAAACTTAGACAAGGGGTATGCTAAAAGCTTCATAGCACTTAAACTAAAAAATCCTAGCCCTATATCCCAAGATGATGCATTACATAATGCTCTATAATATATGTTTAGGACTTCGTCCTTATAAAATTTAGTTTGGCCCTTTTCTAAATCAAGTTCACTTATTTGGGATAAATCCATTTACGAATGTAGTATTAATAGTTTGTCCTTTTATGATATAATCATGATTTTTTTGGTGTAATGGAATAAATGTTATCGAATTTTCCATCTAACTTTGAATGTGGTATTTAAAACAATCTAGCAAAAGATTCTACATTATTCCATTTATAAGGAACCTTTGTATGACCTCGATCAAACCCTTCATCATTTTGTTTAATAATTCCAAGTGTTCCAAAAGCGGTTTCAGAGATATAACTATCTATCAAAACTTTTGTTATTACTTTAATCATTGGAGCATTTTTACCAAAATGACTAGGATGGTGTGGCATTAATTTCATAGAAAGAGCATCTGATAATTCAGGTTTTGTAAAACTCTTGTTTTTGGGTAAATAGGTATGATAAAAATAGTTCCATGCTTCAGCTACATCTTCACTACTTGCCAGATATGAATGCATATACCATAGAGTTGGTTCTTTCTTTAATTTAGAATCTTTTTTAAAAAAAGCACAAGACTACCAATGCATAACAATGGTTAGTCCTGAACATTAACCTCAAAATATTGTGCATAGTTTAACTAATTCAAAAAACATATGACTACGAAAAAACATTTTAGTGTCATCTTTTTATTTATGCACATATTTTGATTTTTATAATACATAAAAGGGAACGATGTTACTGTTGCACTAGCCGATCAAAACATGAAACTGTTAAACTTCTCATTCCCTTTTTTATTTTATTTTTCTCTTTTTATTAGTTTAAAATTAAATTGCTAATTAATTTGAAGAAGCAACCTGTTAAGAGATTCCTCTGCTAAAGCCTTAATTTCATATATACTCATTGATGGTTTGACATCTATATAAATCAAACTAGACGGAAACATTGTGCCATTTATAATTGAGGGCGAAACATTAGTTTTTTTGTAAAGTTTAATTATAATAATACCGTCAACAGAACCATCCATAACTTCATTAATACATTCCGATTCTCTTTTTTTATATCCAAAAGTTTGTAATATCAATACTTTATAACCTTTATTAAACGCAATTGCTTGAATTCCGGATAAGACTTCGCCGTATAATGTTGAATTAATATGAGGAATAATAACAGCTATTATTTTAGTTTTCTTACTCCTCAATGCAAGGGCGGTGTTATTAGGGATATAGTTGTTACTTTTTGCTATTTTGCTAATTTTAAACTTTGCTTGTTTACTTACATCACTACGATTATTTAAGGCTTTTGATACTGTTGATATTGAATATCCTGAAATTTGGGATATGTGTTTTAATGTTATTGCTTCTTTCATGATTTTATTAAAATTGATACCTTACAAAAGCTTCTATTGCTGCATAATTTGATAATCCAAGGGTACTATATTTTTTAGCTGTATCTTTATTACGCTCTTCTGCACGCATCCAAAATTCTCTTGTATCTTTACCTTGGAACATAACACTATCTTTTTGAGATTGGTGGCAAAAAATGGCATTGCGCTTCTTTAAAACTTGATCTGGACTCATCGGTATTGCCATTTCTATTTCGTGAATATCCCACTCACGCCAAGAGCACCTATACAACCACACCCAACAATTCTTCATATATGGCTTTATTTTTATTTGTTCCAAAGTCTCAAACAAAGCATCCAAACAAACTTTATGTGTGCCGTGCGGATCTGCTAAATCTCCTGCTGCATAAATCTGGTGGGGTTTCACTTCTTCTATTAAATCATAAATAATATCAATATCTGCCTGCGATAGTTTCTCCTTTTTTATTGTACTTGTTTCGTAAAAAGGGAGATCCAAAAAACGAACATTTTTATCCTTTAAGCCAATATATCTAGTTGCTGCATACGATTCACTTCTTCGTATCTGCCCCTTTAATTGTCTCACCTCTATAGCATCAACACTGCTTTCTTTCTTATTAGAGAGTAACTTAATAATCTTTTGTGCTTTCTGGGAATCTGGACTTATTCTTTTTGCTATTTCTGCGTATTTCAAAGCGTCTTGGTCTGATACTGCTATATTTCCTGAAGTTTGATAAGCAACATGTACCTCATGCCCTTGCTCCACTAATCTATCAAAGGTTCCTCCCATAGAAATTACATCGTCATCGGGATGTGGACTAAAAATAATTACTCTTTTCTTTTCTGGTTCTTTGCGCTCTGGTCTATGGCTATCTTCAGCATTGGGTTTGCCTCCTGGCCATCCTGTGATGGTATACTGTAATTTATTGAACATGAGGATGTTTAGATCGTAGGCGGATAATTCTTCTGCTAATAAGTCAGACATCCCATTATCATTATAGTCTTTATCTGTTAAACTTAATATGGTCTTTTTTGTTTTTTGGCATAGCCAAACAATCGCTTTATATCTTAAATCTTCGGTCCAAATGCTTGATTCGACTAACCACGGGGTTTTATTTCTTGTGAGTTCAGAACCTGCTTCGGTATCTAAAACAAAAGTGATGTTCTGATGATTTTGAAGATAAGAAGCAGGTATTTGTGATGACATTTCACTTTCAACCGTTTCTTTAATTATTTGTGCTTTGTGTTGTCCCCAACCCAATAATACAATTCGCTTTGCGGCTCTTACTGTAGCTATACCCATGGTAATGGCTTTTCTTGGTACATTTTCTATACCTAAAAAGATTGACGCTGCATCTACTCTGGTAATATGGTCTAAAGTAACACTTCTTGTACCTGAGTTGTAATGTGAACCAAGCTCATTAAAACCAATATGCCCTGTTCTGCCAATACCTAACAATTGAAAATCTAATCCTCCAGCATTTTTAATCTTTAATTCATAATTTAAACAATGTTGATACATCCTTTCATTTATCACTTTACCATCAGGCAAATGAACGTTTTCTGGTAATATATCAATATGGTTAAAAAGATGCTCATGCATAAAGTAATAATAACTCTGTATGCTTTCCTTATTCATAGGATAATATTCATCTAAATTGAAGGAGATCACATCGGCAAAACTCAAACCTTCTTCTTTATGAAGTCGTACCAACTCTTCATAAACTTTTATGGGTGAAGATCCTGTTGCCAACCCTAACACACAGCTTTCTTTCTTTTTTTCTCTTTCTTTAATAAGAAGGGCTATTTCTTGTGCAACAACTATTGAAGCTTCATTTGAACTCTTAAAAATAACATTGTGTATTTTTTCAAATCTAGTATCTTCAAACTGACCAGATGTTTTATAGCTTATATCCATCTATTTCTTTTGAAAACTTTATAATCATCTAAATGTCCTTTTTAATTCTAAAATTTATTCAAAAACGGTATTAGATACCTTGTTGGTACTTTCAAATTTTCTTAAGTAAATATCCATCCCGTTTTTTGTTTTACGTTCTTTATAGGCTTCAA
>RDRZ01000055.1 GCA_003709165.1 Flavobacteriaceae bacterium PRS1 | reverse complement strand
AAATATGCACGTTTTTTCTTTTATTTATTCTCTAAATCTAACCGCTAAACGGGTTATTAATTACTTTAAATATAGTTGTTAGATGGTATGTTTACATTCTGCCCATCTTGGTATTTAGTCATACTAAAGCCTTTATGTATAGCATAATATCCTGTTTCTCCTTGTTTGTTTACAGCTATATAGCCAACCTGAAAGTTTTTATAATTGCTCTTAGGCTTACTTACAATACGTCTGATGGCTTCTTCACATGCTTCTTGAGGTGTTTTGCCTTGTCGCATAAGTTCTACAATTAAAAAGCTACCAACTGTTTTAACTACTTCTTCGCCTAAACCTGTAGCTACAGCTGCGCCAATTTCATTATCCACAAACAATCCAGAGCCAATAATAGGCGAATCTCCAACACGACCAGCCATTTTGTAAGCTAAACCACTTGTTGTACAAGCTCCAGAAATATCTCCATTTTTGTCAATAGCCAATATTCCGATGGTATCATGGTTTTCAATATTTATAATAGGTTTGTATTCACTTTTTACTTTCCAGTTTTCCCAAGCTTTTTTAGAAGCATCTGTTAAAAGGTTTTCACGTTTCAATCCAATAGAAACAGCAAACTGCTCGGCTCCTTTTCCAGCAAGCATCACATGAGGTGTGTCTTCCATGACTTTACGTGCAACTGAAACAGCATGAGTAATATTTTGAAGATATACAACAGAGCCACAATTACCATGTTTATTCATAATACAAGCATCAAGGGTAACGTTTCCATCTCTATCAGGCAAACCACCTTTACCTACCGATTGTCCTTTTTCATTAGCTTCTTCAATCATACAACCTTGTTCTACGGCATCAATGGAATTTCCTCCATTATTTATCACTTTCCAAGCTTTAGTTGTGGCATTTTTAACATCCCAAGTCGCTATAACTAAAGGCAAAGAGGCTTTTGTTGTTGGGATTATTGTTTTCTTTTCTCCTGAAGAAGATTTAGTGCAGCTTGCTAATGTACTTCCAACAGCTATTCCAACTCCTGTTAGTGACGCATTTTTTATAAAGTTTCTACGTTTCATGATACTACTGTTTTTTTAGAATTAAGATATCCAAAATAAAGAATGTAGGTATAACACACAATAATAAAGAATAAAGATGTTTTGAATCCTATTTTATCTGTTAAAAATCCGTACAATGGCGGAATTAATGCGCCACCGACAATAGCAGTACACAATAATCCCGATGCTTTTGGCTTTAATTTACCTAAACCATCGATTGATAAAGTAAAAATGGTAGGAAACATAATAGAATTAAATAATCCAACAGCAAGAATACTCCACATAGATACTAAACCTGTTGTGTTTATTGAGATTAGAATTAAGGTAATTGCGAAAGCGGCAAAAATGCTTAATACGCTTCCTGGTTTCATGATTTTTGTGAGGTATGCTCCTGCAAAACGTCCAATCATGGCTCCAGACCAATAAAAAACCACAAATACTCCAACTATTGCTTTGTTATCACTTTCAGTAATTCCAGTATTTAAAATGCCTTCAACTATAGATTTCATAAAATCATTTTTTGTAATTAATGAAACTAAATTCATATCAAGGAAATAGTTCACTAAATAGCTGCCAATTGCAACTTCGGCTCCAACATAAAAGAAGATGCCTAAAACACCTAACATTAAATTCTTTTGTTTAAAGGCTTGTATATAAGTTCCTGTAGTTTTCACACTTATTAACTTCGGAAGCTTTGCAAAAAAGAAAATACCTGCAATAAATACGATAAATAAAGCAAGTCCTAAAAACGGTGTTTGTACAGCAGAAGCTTCAGTTAGGAGATATGTTTCTTTTGCAGTATCTGTAAGCAAAGCGATTTCGTCTTCGGTTTTAATAGTATCGCTTAAAATAAATAACGCACCAACAGCAGGTGCTATCGCTGTTCCAAGAGAATTGAATGCTTGTGATAAGTTCAATCTACTTGATGCACCTTCTTCAGATCCTAAAACTGCTACAAAAGGATTGGCAGCCACTTGTAAAATGGTCATTCCTCCAGCCAGAATAAAGTAAGCCAGCATAAATACACCAAAAACACGATAGGAAGCTGCCGGATAAAACAGCAAGCAACCTAAAGCCATAGTTAGTAAACCCAATATAATACCTTTTTTATAGCCTATTTTAGACAAAATATAGCTTGCAGGAATGGAGAGCAAAAAATAGGCTCCAAAAAATGCAAATTGCACCAATCCAGCTTGAAAATAAGTGAGTGTAAATAATTCACGCAAACGTGGAATTAAAGAATCTACCAAAACCGTTATAAATCCCAAAAGGAAGAATAGTGTGGTTAGTAAAATAAAGGAGGAATGATAAGATTTTTGTTGATTCATTATTAGGTTTTTTGTCATTCCTGCGAAAGCAGGAATCCATTTAAGTTTATTTAAGTTTTAATTCACAAGATTCCTGCTTTCGCAGGAAAGACACTAATTTATAATTATTTCATCTACAAACAACCAGCTTCTGCCATCATGCTCAAAACCTAAATGCCATTCTGGGAGTTTTCCTAATTTTTTAGCGACAATCTTAACGTATCTGTACGAAGCAGTTTTCTGATTAAAGCTTACTTTCTTTATTTCTGCTTTTTCAGATGGTATTGTTGTGTCAATCTTGTATATGTCAATTAACTTAAAATCTTTCCCGTTTTTTGAAACAAAACACACTACTTCAGTTGGATAAAAGATCCAGGAACCTTGGTTTTGTAAAAAATTCACACTAATGGTTTCGATTGGCTTTTCCCTTCCTAAATCAACGGTGGCAATAAGATCTTCATTCCAGTAACCTTGCCAGGTCCCTGTTCTAAAATCTTCAGCATCTATAATGCCATCTATTAAAGCGTCGTTTCCTCCTGCGTTGTATTGATTGGCATATTCGGTTTCTAATGTAATGCTGAGGTTCGGATCTATCTTGTAGAAATTGGTTGTAATTGTCGCACTTTTAGCACCATCTTTTTCAGCAAAAACAGTTAGCGATAAAGGGTCTGATATAGTTATTGGATGTTCATATTTGGTATATTCTGAATCATTTAGTGCATAATAAATGGATACATCTGTATCTACATTTTCAAGTACAACCTCTGTCAAGCCTTTAAAAGCAACATCACCCTGGGCAATAAAAGGCACAGGAACAATAAGATGTTCAGTAATTTCAGTTTTTGGCTCTTGCCCTTCACGACTTCCCCAAATTGCCGGATTGTCTGTCATTTGAAATTCTAACGTTCCACCATTCATAATTTCATCGTGTTTTAAATATGTTCTATCTAATGACTTTCCATTTAACGCAACATTTTCAATATATTTATTAGTATCGCTTATATTATGTGCCACAATAGTGAATTGATTTCCGTTTTCGAGATTAATAGTGGCTTTATCAAATAAGAGAGTTCCAATAATATACTCATTAGATGCAGGAGTAACAGGATAGAACCCCATAGAACTCAATACATACCAGGCACTCATTTGTCCACAATCTTCGTTACCAGAAATACCATCAGGTTCATTATGATACATTTCAGTTAAAATTTGATGGATTCTTTCTTGTGTTTTATGAGGTTTGTTTACAAAATTATAGAGGTAAGCCATATGATGACTTGGCTCGTTACCATGAGCATATTGACCAATAAGCCCTGTGATATCTGCCTGATTTCTTCCAGAAGTTTCCACTTGGGCAGTAAACAATTTGTCTAAATGTGCTTCCAGCTTATCTTTCCCGTCTAATAAATTAATAAATCCCGAAATATCTTGAGGCACATAAAAGCTATATTGCCAAGAGTTGGCTTCGGTGTAATTAAAATTCACTTCATAAGGATCGAAAGGCGCAAACCACGTATTGCGGAAACGACCTCTCATAAATTGAGTCTCAGGGTCGTAAATGTTCTTGTAATATTGAGCTCTTTCGGTGAATGTTTTATACTCATCGGTTTTCCCTAATGCTTTTGCCATTTGTGCAGTCGTCCAATCGTCGTAAGCATATTCCAATGTTTTTGAAACAGATTCACTTTCTTTTTCAACAGGAATATAACCAAGTTTTTTATACGATTCTAACCCAAGTTTATCTTGTGTTGCACTATGTTTCATGGCTTCAAAAGCTTTTCCAGAATCATAATTACGAATACCTTTTAAATACGCGTCAGCTATTACAGGAACAGCATGATAACCAATCATACAATCTGTGTAATTAGCGGACAAATCCCAAATTGGCATAATACCACCTTCATCATATTTTGCTAAAAAGGTATTGATAAAATCGTTGGTTCGGTCTTGTTCTATAATAGTGTATAGAGGATGAGCAGCACGAAAAGTGTCCCAAAGTGAGAATACTGTATAATAATCAAAGTTTTTTGTTTGATGTACTTTTAAATCCATCCCACGATAACGACCATCGACATCTTGATACAAGTTTGGAGCTATCATGGTATGATATAAAGCTGAATAAAAATTGGTTTTATAGTTATCATTGTCACTTTCTATTACAATTTTCTCAAGTTGCTGCTCCCAAGTGTTTTGAGCTTCAGTTTTTACTTGCTCAAATGTTTTATCACCAATTTCTTGATTTAAATTTTTCCTTGCACCTTCTTCATCAACTGCAGAAATTCCAATTTTAATTTCCAAAGTATCACCTTCTGAAGCATCAAAATCAAAAGCAACTTTTACTTTTTTACCTTCATTAATATCATCCAAAAATACCATGTTTTTAAATGGTTTAGAAAACTGAATGTTGTAAAACAAGTATTGTTTTGTAGCTCAGGATTTGGAATGTCTATAGCCTCCAATTTCAGTATTTGAATACATATTTACTTTGGAATCTATAACCTCATCACGATGCTCTAAATCTAAAATAACAATTTGTTTTGAGTTTTTTGGGAATATGTATTTATGTATTCCACTACGCTTTGAAACAGTGAGTTCAACATCAATTTTAGTGGAATCAAAATACACAGCATAATATCCAGGTTGAGCTATTTCGTTATCGTGAGAGAAGTGAGCACGATAGCCTTTTTTCCCATCAGCACCATTATTAAAAACGATTTCATTGGTTGGCATTAATAAAATGTCGCCATAATCGCTCACTCCTGTTCCGCTGAGGCGTGTATGCGAGAAACCATAAATATATTCATCGCTGTAATGGTAGCCAGAACAGCCATCCCAACCATTTAATCTAGTGTCCGGACTTAATTGCATCATCCCAAAAGGCATAGTTGCTCCGGGATAAGTATGACCATGTCCTCCGGTACCAATAAATGGATTAACATAAGTGATTAATGGCTTATCTTTTTGAGCTGTTGAAATACTCTCTTTATTTAAACAAGAACAAAAAATAAAGACAACTAAAAATGAAGACAGTAAAAGAAATATTTTCATTAGTTGAAGAGTTTATTAATTTCTCTAAATTAGCAAAATAATGATATTTAAAATTGATTGAAATTAAACTTTTTAGACGAACAACTAAATTTCTAATATGGACAACATTAATCGTCCTTCAAATAGCATGTAATAGTAATGAAATTAATATTAAAAACCGTTAATTATTCCAATTCCTTCATCACAAATTATAACTGAAGGTCATTTTGTAATAAATAATTCTACAGGAATAAAATACGATTCCGATTTTGAGATTGCTGCAAACTTCCTAATAACATTTATAGAAAAAGGAAGTAGTATTTTGATTAATGAATCAGAATCAACTCAAAATATTGTATTCATTAAAGATGAAACAATTCAAAATATTGAAGGATATTCACTTGAAATTACTCCGAGTAATATTGAAATAAAAGCAAAGTTACCCCAAGGAGCATTTTATGCTGTAAAAAGTTTGAGGCAGTTACTACCGGCTTCATTTGAAAATGGAACATTCAAAGAAAAAGAAGTTTCTATTCAATGTTTAAAAATTGAAGATAAGCCACAATTTAAATATAGAGGAATGCACTTAGATGTTGGCAGACATTTGTTTCCTGTTGATTTTATCAAGAAATATATTGACCCAATTGCAATGTTGAAGATGAATACATTTCATTGGCATTTAACCGAAGATCAAGGTTGGAGAATAGAGATTAAAAAATATCCAAAGCTACAAGAAGTTGCAGCTTATAGAAATAAAACATTAATTGGACATTATAGTTACCAACCTCATCAATTTGATGGCAAACGATATGGAGGGTTTTATACACAAGAACAAATCAAAGATATTGTAGCCTATGCTCAAGAGCGACAGGTAACAATTATTCCGGAAATTGAATTGCCTGGTCATTCACGAGCTGCAATTGCAGCTTATCCAGAATTAGGTTGTACAGGAGAACAAATAGGAGTCGCTACAAAATGGGGGATTTTCGAAGACATTTATTGTCCAAAGGAAACAACTTTTACTTTTTTAGAAGATGTTTTAGATGAAGTTATGGCATTGTTTCCGGGAAAATACATTCATATTGGTGGCGATGAAGCGCCAAAAACGCGATGGAAAAACTGCAATCATTGTCAGCAACTTATTAAAAAAGAGGCCTTAAAAGATGAACACGAATTACAGAGTTATTTTATTTCACGAATCGAAAAATATATTAATAGTAAAGGCAAACAGATTATTGGTTGGGATGAAATTTTAGAAGGTGGATTAGCACCAAATGCAACTGTCATGTCATGGCGAGGTACGAGTGTGCTATCGAGGCTGTAAAACAGCTTCACGATGTTATTTTAACGCCAGGTTCTCATTGTTATTTTGACCATTATCAATCTAACAACGAAAATGAACCACTTGCTATTGGTGGTTTACTTCAACTTGAAAAAGTGTATAGCTTTAATCCAATTCCTGAAGAACTTACTGAAGAAGAAAAACAATATGTGTTAGGTGCCCAAGGAAATGTTTGGACCGAATATATGCCAAACTCAAAAAAAGTAGAATATATGGTGTTTCCAAGAATGCTTGCCATGAGTGAGGTGGTTTGGTCTAAAGTTGAAAATAAAGATTACGAAGAGTTTGTTACCAGATTGGAACAGTTTCATAATCGATTAGAAGCTTTAGATATCAACTACGCAAATCATTTGTATGAAGTTGATGGTAAGTTACAGAGTGAAAATGAAAGTTTATCTTATGAATTGAAAACAACTATAAAAGATAAGACCATTCGTTATACAGTTGATGGTACGAATCCTACTTTGCAGTCAGAAATCTATTCTGAATACATAAAAATTTATACTAATACGACAATTAAAGCGGCAGTTTTTAATTCTGAAAAACAATTAGGCACTACATTTACTCAAGAACTTAATTACCATAAAGCAGTTGGCAAAAAAATTACATTAAGTGTTGAACCACATAAGTCGTATAATGCAGGAGGCAAAGAAGCTTTAATAAATAGTATTTCGGGAAGCAATAAGCGTTATGGAGATAAAGAATGGTTGGGGTTTTGGGGAGATGATGTAGAAATCACAATTGATTTGGGAAAAGAAATAGAAATTAATTCAATTGAAATACGTTTTTATAATGCTCCAGGCTCATGGATTTATACTCCAGAATTAATTGAAATTTTAGCCGAAGGTGAACTTGATGAAACTAAATTACAAATGGAAAGTTTACCGCACGAATTATTATTACCAATCCGGAATGATAACACTTCTTTAAAATACTTTAAAAAAGACTTTGCGTTTGACAATAAGATTTTAATTGATTCCAAAGTAAGATATATCAGAATTAAAGTTCCTAATTATGGAATCATTCCAGAAGGTAAACAAGGAGCAGGGAATAAAGCATGGACCTTTATTGATGAGATAATTGTTAACTAATGAACAGCTCAAAGTTTTTCAACGAAACTATTGAGACATATTCAGATTCTGAAATAATAATAAATATTTTAAAAATCGTAAATGATTAAGTATCTCTTCATTCTTGTGTTAGTGTTTTTTGCCTGTCAACCAAAACAAGATGTTCCTATTGAAATGGAATTACATAAGAATTGGCAATTCAAAAACATTAAAGATAACGTTTGGTTAAATGCAACTATTCCAGGGAATGTACATACTGATTTACTTGATAATAAAATTATAGAAAACCCTTTTATTGGGAATAACGAGATTAAACTCCAATGGATTTCAGAAAACGATTGGGAATACAAAACCCAATTTAGTCTTGATGAAGAAGTCCTTCAAAAAAAACATATTGAACTCAATTTTGAAGGATTAGATACGTATGGGAATGTGTTTTTAAATGATAGTTTAATATTAAAATCGAATAATGCGTTTAGGCAATCGAAAGTTGATGTAAAATCAATTCTTAAAGCAGAAAATGAACTACGGATTGTTTTAAAAAGCACAACTAAATTTGAAGAACGAGAAAAAGCAAAATTGCCTTACGAATTACCAGAAGGAAACAGGATATTTACCAGAAAAGCACAGTTTCAATACGGTTGGGATTGGGCTCCAAAATAAATACATCAGGTATTTAGAAAGGAGTTTATTTAAAAGCTTGGGATGATTTGAAAATTAAAGATGTATTTATTAAACAATTAGAATTGAGCAATTCAGAAGCAAAACTTGAAGTTGATATTAAATCCTTTTTGGACGCAGGTATAAGTAAACAATTAAGCTATAATATTTATGTAAATGATAGTTTAGTGAAATCCTATACTAATAAAGATTTAACGCCTTTTGCTTTTGTAATTAAGAACCCAAAGCTATGGTGGCCACATAATATTGGCGAACCTTATCTGTACACTATTAGTATTGTTGTAAAAAAAGGGAATACAATTTTAGATTCTGTTCAACTAAAAAAAGGGTTGAGCACTATAGAATTGATTACCGAAGAAGATAGTATTGGAGAATCATTTTACTTTAAAGTAAACGGAGTTCCAATATATGCTAAAGGAGCCAATTACATTCCGCAAAATAGTTTTCAAAATAAAGTTACAGACACACATTATGAGAAATTATTGAGTGACGTAGTTGATGCCAATATGAATATGCTGCGTGTTTGGGGAGGAGGTATTTATGAAAATGACATTTTTTATGAGTTATGTGATGAGAAAGGAATTTTGGTTTGGCAGGATTTTATGTTTGCCTGCGCGATGTATCCTGGAGATGATGATTTTTTAGAT
>RDRZ01000054.1 GCA_003709165.1 Flavobacteriaceae bacterium PRS1 | reverse complement strand
ACAACAATGGATATACTATATAGATGCGCAGCCAATGCTCTAAACGTGTATGCTGCGCATCCACAGAGCATAATCCCTGACCGTTATGGGCAAGTTAAAGAAACGACATTGTGGTCTAAAAAAAGAATTAAAAACCTTGAAAAACAATTTTAACAGATAATAAAAAAGTGGATTCCAGAACTTAAAGTCGCAGTTGAGTATAATGGGATTCAACATTATGAACCAATAGATATTTTTGGTGGTGCAGAGGGGTTTAATAACACAGTTATGAGAGATGCAATGAAAAGAAAAAAATGCAGAAAGAACAGGGTTAAAATGATTGAGGTTAAAGAAGGGTATGATTTTAAAAAGTTAATTTCAGAAATAGATAATTATGCAGCTAAGATTGATTAATTAAGCCTGTACCGCTACTATATCACTACTTAAAAAAAATAAAAACCCTGAAAATCAAATGATTAACAGGGCTTATGAGTACTCAAGGTGGGAATCGAACCCACACTCCCGAAAGAACTGGATTTTGAATCCAGCGCGTCTACCAATTCCGCCACTTGAGCAAAAGTGAAAGCAAAATTATAAAATAATTTATGTTAATCTATTAAAAATACTGTCTTTTATGCTTTTGAGTCCAAATAAATTTTTAAATTTGCACCTCGTTTTAGCAAACGGGATTTAAATCACTATTTAACAGCAATATATAATGTCTTACACAAGACCAGAACCTAAAATTTTTTCTTGTTCACAGAGTGTAGAATTGGCTGGTAAAATAGCAAATTCGTTTGGTATCGATTTAGGAAAAGTAATCACTTCGACATTTAGCGACGGAGAGTTTCAACCTTCCTTTGAAGATTCTATTCGTGGAGCAAGAATTTTTATTATAGGCTCTACACAACCAAGTTCCAAAAATTTAATGGAAATGTTGTTAATGATTGATGCAGCAAAACGTGCTTCAGCAAGACATATAACAGCAGTTTTACCATATTTTGGTTGGGCAAGACAAGATAGAAAAGACAAACCAAGAGTGCCAATTGCCGCTAAACTAGTAGCTAATATGTTGGAAACTGCAGGAGCTACCCGAATTATTACTATGGATTTGCATGCTGACCAAATTCAAGGATTTTTTGAAAGGCCAGTTGATCATTTATATGCATCAACAATTTTTTTACCATATTTAAGGGGTTTGAACCTTGACAATTTAACTATTGCATCACCAGATATGGGAGGTTCTAAAAGAGCTTATGCATATTCAAAAGCCTTAAAATGCGATGTTGTGATTTGCTATAAGCAACGCGCAAAAGCCAATGTTATTACTTATATGGAGTTAATAGGTGATGTGTCTGGTAAAAATGTGGTAATAGTAGATGATATGGTTGATACTGCAGGAACTTTGGCAAAAGCTGCGGATTTAATGATTGAAAGAGGAGCTTTAAGCGTTAGAGCTATTTGCACTCATCCCATTTTATCCGGAAATGCTTACGAGAAACTTGAAAACTCTAAACTTGAAGAATTAATAGTAACAGATTCTATTCCTTTAAAACAAAGAAGTAGTAAAATTAGAGTTTTAAGTTGTTCAGATTTGTTCGCAGATGTTATGCTTTGTGTACATTACAATAAATCAATCAGTTCTAAATTTATAATGTAAACCTCTCCTAACCTCCCCAAAAGGAAGGAGTTTCAGAAATATAAATGAATATAAATTAATAACAATAAATTATAACAATGAAATCAATTACAATCAATGGATCTAAAAGAGAAAGCGTGGGCAAAAAAGCAACAAAAGCCTTGCGTAATGCTGGACAGGTACCTTGCGTATTATACGGAGGAGATCAACCAGTACATTTCTCAGCAAATTACTTGGCTTTCTCAAAACTTGTATATACGCCTAATGCGCATACAGTTGTGATTGCTATAGAAGGTGGCGAAACCTTTAACGCTGTGTTACAGGATATTCAATTTCACCCGGTAACCGATAGAATTCTTCATATCGATTTTTATCAATTATTTGAAGGTAAACAAATTGCTTTAAACATACCAGTAAAACTTTTTGGAAACTCACTAGGTGTAAAAGATGGTGGTGTTTTGCGACGAAATAATCGTAAATTGCGTATAAAAGCACTTCCTGTTGATTTACCTGATTTTATAGAAATAGACATAGAACCTTTAAAAATTGGCGATAAGGTTTATGTAGGTGATTTATTGAATGAAAATTACACTTTTTTACATTCAGAAAATACTGTGGTTTGTCAAATTAAAACAGCAAGACTTGCAATTGTTGATGAAGTTGAAGAAGACGAAGAGGGTATTGAAGGAGCAGAAGGAGCAGAAGGAACAGAAGGAACAGAAGGAACTGGTGAAACAACAAGTGAAGGAGCAAAAACAGAAGCAGCAGCAACAGCGACAACTTCAACAGAAACTCCTAAAAAATAAAAAAAATTAATAATCTATTTTAAAAAGCATTCTGTTTATTCAGAATGCTTTTTTATTTTTACACTGAATTCATTATAAAGTTTGTTTTATGGTTAATATATTACGCTGGATTTTTGATAAAAAAGCAAATGACCAAGTTGAAGCGCACAACAATATGAAAAAGTTTTTAATAGTTGGTTTAGGAAATATTGGAGAGCAGTATAATAATACAAGACACAATGTTGGGTTTGCTATTTTGAATTACTTTGCGTCAAAGAACGATGTTAATTTTAAAACCGAAAAATTAGGAGATAGAACTGTCTTTAAACTTAAAGGACGAAAGTTTGTATTGCTTAAACCCAGCACTTTTATGAATTTAAGCGGAAAGGCTGTAAAATATTGGTTAGACAAAGAAAAAATTCCGTTAGAAAGCCTATTGATTATTACCGACGATTTAAACCTTTCGTTTGGAAGTATTAGATTAAAAAATAAAGGAAGCGATGGAGGGCATAAAGGCTTAAAGGATATTCAGGATAAATTAAATACAACAAAATATAACCGATTTAGATTTGGAATAAGTGATAGTTTTGTTCAAGGCAGACAAACCGACTACGTATTAGGCGAATGGAGTGAAGAAGAGTTACAAAAATTACCAGAACGGTTAGATAAAAGTATTGCACTAATTAAATCCTTTGGATTAGCAGGTATAAATAATACTATGAACGAGTTTAATGGAAAGTAAAAAAGAGAAAATTTAAAGTTTCTCTTTTTTATAATCTTAATTTGGAAATACCTTAGTTAACAATAATCTTTTTTGTTGTACTGCTAATACCATCACTTACATTAAGCAAATAGATGCCAGATTGAACATTGCCTAAATTTATAATTTCATTAAATTTAGAAGCACTATTATAATTATTATCAAAAACTCTTCGCCCCCGAATGTCATAAACATTTATCTTAATATTATTACCGGAGTTAGAATTTAATTTCACTATAAATTCTCCATTATTAGTGTTTGGAAATATTGATAAGTTTGTACCATCATCAAATTTTGGTGTACCTCAAATTATCACTTCAATTAACGAGTTATTTAGTTTGAATTAAAAAATTACTCAACTCTAAACTCAAATATTTCAGATTGCGAATTATTACCTTGACTATCTTTGGTAACAACTCTCCAATAATATGTGTTTCCAGCAGCTACTGTAACATCCATATTAGAAGATGATGTATTTCCTTCTAAAGCAGTTGGAGGATTGCTTATGTCAAAATAAACATCATAGCTTACAATATCATTATCTATATCGCTTCCTGACCAAGATAAATTTTGTGAAGTAATTCCAGTTAAAGTGCTTGCCATTGCTGGAGCAATTAAATCGGCTGGGAAAGGCGCATAAGAGGCTATTGGATCGCCAGCGTTATAAAATTTCCAAGTTTCACTTTGTGCTGTTTCTAGAACTTTCATATTTTTTGAAATAACATACCAAGAATAAGGTGTTCCTTTATCGATAGTTATAGCTAACTCGGTTGTAAGAGATGAAAGAGATATAGTACTAAGTGTGTTTAAATTTTTCAGAAACACATCATAAGAATCGGTTTTCGCAGAAGCTGACCATCTAAATGTGACTGTGCTTCTGTTGGTCCCAGAAACATCAATACCTTGATTACACTCTTGATTATTATCTGGAAATATTAATGACGTTGCCGAGGGGTTTGGATTTCCCTCATCTTTCGAGCAGCTTAGGATTAATAAAAGTGTGAGTATAATATTAACTTTTTTCATGTGTTTATTTTTTTAGAACTTTAAAAGTTGATTGCTCTTTCCCAGTATTAACAACAAGTAAATACATTCCAGTTGATAAACGTGAGATATTTAATTCAGCTTTTTTATTATTAAAATTAAAAGATTGCGATAAAAGTCTTTCTCCTAATAAAGAAAACAATTCAACATTAATATTTTTAATTGAAGTATCTCCAGTTAAAATAGTTAAATAGTCACTATTAATAATTGGATTAGGAAACACAATCATTTTTAATGAATTATTTATTGTTTCTCTATAAATGCCTTGGCAGTCTTCATCTGTTTTTACAATTAATCGATTTATACCTGGAGTCAAGATTAAAGAAATTTCAGTTTCTGTAGTATTTGTAATAATACCATTCAAGTCAATAGTGTAATTTATTCCTCCTGAAAGGTCTAAATGAAGTCTACTAGTTGCAGTGTCTGACCTTGATAGTACAGATAAATCTTCAGGTTCGGTTATCACAATATTATAACATTGTTCATATACAGTTTGATTTTCAACGGTTATACAAACCATATAATCTCCTGCAGCTAATCCATTAAAATTTGTTGAATTTGTAAATGCATTTGAAATATCTAATCCATTACCTATAAGTTGCGCAGTATAATTAAAAATTTCAATAGTAGTTATTGTAATACTGCCATTATCACTATTTCTGCAAACCTCACTATTGATTAATAAGCTAAAGTTTGTTGCAGGTAAAGTAAATACCATACATCCATCAACACCTACAACACTTCCTAATGGAGTGTCATTACACATATCGTCTGCATTTAAGATACCATCATCATCTATATCAGGATCGCAAACATCACCTAAACCATCTCCATCAAAATCAGCTTGATCTGCATTTGATATTGAAGGACAATTATCTACATTATCAGTAAGTCCATCACCATCTGAATCGGTTGGTGGACTTCCACAAAAATAAATACTCCAACTATCAATACTTCCTGTATCAACTCCAGCATCATCAACTACTAATAATGACCAATCTCCAGACGAAAACTCTCCATTTAATATACTTAATGCTTCATCTGGAATAAATAAACCTGTAAAAGGAGCAGATCCAGACGATATAGTATTGGAAGCATCATCAGCAAAAACTGTATTTGTATAGTTATTCCCACTTCCACCATTTCCATTTGATAAAATCACATTAGTACCATTTGGGCTAATTAAAGTAAGTGTTAAATCACCATCAAAAGTATGTGTAATATTTATTGTTACATTTACATCATTAATACTCACTGCATTACCATCAGGTATATTTATAACTGATGTAATTCCTGTAGTATTATTATCGGGAATATCGATTGGTGTGTCTGTTGAATTAAAAGTATTACAAATAATATTTTCGGTAGTAAAATTAAATACTGTTGATGGAGTTGCCGTTCCACATTGATTTGAAGCTGTAACTCTCCAAAAATATTGAGTATTTGCTTCCAACATTGTATTGTTGAAACTTGTATTTTGTGTTGTTGCTGAATCAATAACATTTGTAAATGCAGAATCAGTAGCGATTTCCACAAAATAATCTTCGGCATTAACATCAGTTGCCCAGTTAAGTGTTACCATAGCCGAAACATTCATAGTATTATTAGCTGGTGAATTTAATATTGTTGAGTTAATAGTACTACTAAAAACATTTAAAATAACATCTGTGTTATATGTTGAAGATGGAGCAGTACCAACTGAAGTTATTGTATAATTTCCTGTAGCTACAGTTCCTATGTTAGAAATTGTCATTGTAACAGCTGTGCCATCAGCCGAAGCAGATGTTGGACTAAATACAACAGAAGCACCTGTTGGAATATTGTTTGCTGAAAACACTGTTGTTTCAGAAAAACCAAGAAATGTATTATAGGTAAAATTATAAATTGCATCATCTGGTTGACAAATATCAATTGAAGGATTTGATGCGTTTAAAATAAAATCAACTTCTATAATAGTAAAATCAGAACTATTCACAGCATAAAAAATATTATCGGAAGCCTCAACAATAACTCTTGCTAGAGTTGTTGTGGTTGAAGTTGGAATAGTCACAATATTTGAGCCATTATTGGTGATATTTGAAGCTAATGTAAAAGGAAATGTTAAGCCACTATCTATCGACAATAAAATGTTTACAGTTGCTACATTTACAGGAGACATATTAGTATTAGCAACATCCCAAGTTATGGTTTGATTAGAGCCTACTTCCCAAGTTTCATTTGTTGTTTGAGATGTTATTGCAAAAGGTCCAGAACTACTATCAACAGTTACTGTCATTAAATCAAAACTACTTTGTGGCATTTGTCCAATACCATTTATTTCAGAGCGATCGCGAACTGTTAAAGCAAAATTTAAATCTCTTGCAACAGTACTTACAGTTTCCCAAGTACTATTATCAACTGATTCTAAAGGATTTGTTTCAGTAAGTTGTCCAGAAATAACTCTCGATAATATTGGCATATACCTATTTGGTGAAGCATTTGGAGGTCTTGAACGCCAAGTTGCTCCAGTTGTTTTTGTAGGACCAAAATTCCCATTATTAGAAACACCATTGTCAATTTGTTCCCAAGTATAAGTATGTGTATCTCCACCATCAACATCTGTAGATGCTCCTTTTAATATAAAGGCTGTTCCTTGTGGAATTGTATAATCATTGCCAGCATTTGCAATTGGTGGATTATTAGTTATAGCTGTACTTGTCCAACAAGTTCTAAAATCAAGGTTATCTAAAATTTGATCAATACTATTATAATGAAAATAAGGGTCGCTATGGTCTTGTACATCATCAGATCCTGTAATTCCTGCATAAGCCATAATGGTAGTGCCTGAACCTGGTTCAGATTGTACTCCTGTACCTTCAGAGCTAAATGACCAAGTATGATTGGCACCTAATTGGTGGCCAATTTCATGTGGCACATAATCAATATCAAAAAAATCTGCCATATAAGCGCCACCATCATTATCTGTAAAATCATGTGCTGAAAAACCACTTCCTTTTTGACCATCAACACAAACACAGCCAATACAACCAGCATTTCCATTTTTACTTCCAAAATCAAATAAATGTCCTATATCATAATTAGCTTCGGTAACAACACTTGTTAAATTACTTTGTAATTCAGAATTTAAGTTGCCACTGTATGGATCGGTTGCAGCATCAGGATATATTATTTCTGTTCCTGTTACTAAAGTAAAGGTAACAGCCATATCTACTTCAAAAACTTCATTAGTTCTATTTAAAGTAGATACAACTTGTGCTAAAGCATCGTCTTGAGCTGTACCATTACCATCATCGCCATCATCCCAAAAGTTGGTATACTCTCCAGTTGTGGAAATGGCAATTCTTAAAGTTCTTAAAATTTGATCGTTTGCATCTCTATTAGATAATATGTTATCTCTTTTAGGAACTTTTGTATCTTCTGTTAAACACTTAAAATATTTTGTTGCATTTAAGTTAGCTTCTCTATTGTAAACTAAATAGTGTCCATTAGATATTTTTGTAACAGGAGATAAAAAAATAGTAGGCTTATTAATATAGGAAGTCATCGCATTTATGCCAAGTGGTGTGACACTAAAACGAATTCTCGTTCCTGGATTATCAATACCAAAACCAAGATATGTTTTAATATTTGGATAACGAGTTGAAAGTTCTTGAGAAAGTACAGGTGCTTCAACAATTCTAAATTGTTCTAAAACACCTTTTTCATTTGGAAAACTAACAATAGTTTTAGATTTTCCACTAAACTGTCCTCTCATTGGTGCTCCAATAAGTTGTTTTTTAAAATCAATATTGTTTAATTGATAGGTTTTATAATTAGCTTCATCTAAATTTTTTAACGAAACACCTTTAGTATCTTCTTTAAAATTAGTTTCACTCCAATAATTTTGTTGACTATAGATAGAAAATGTTAGTAAAAAAAAGGAAATAAAAAAAACATAGTGTAGATTTGTTTTCATAGAGTTTTTTTAATAATAAGTTAACAAAGTTAATTTTTTTTTGGAGAATCCAAAATATGCAACTTTCTATATGTATAAGTCGATAAAATTTAAAGAATATATCATAACCAATAATTCAATTGTTACAATAGGCACTTTTGACGGTGTACATATTGGACACCAAAAAATAGTAAAACGTTTAATCAAGATTGCCAAAAAACAAAAATTGCAATCGATTGTGCTTACTTTTTTTCCACATCCAAGAATGGTTTTACAAAAGGATGCTAATATTAAACTTATAAATACCATAGATGAGAAAACACTATTATTTGAAAATTTAGAACTAGACTGCCTTGTCGTTAAAGAGTTTACAAAAGAATTTTCTAGGCTTACAGCGTTGGAATTTGTAAGAGATATTTTAGTAAATAAACTTCATATTAAACATATCATTATTGGCTACGATCATCAATTCGGAAGAAATAGAACAGCAAATATTGATGATTTAAAAGAATATGGCGAAATATATGATTTTGAGGTTACCGAAATATCAGCACAAGATATTGATGAAGTTACTATAAGTTCAACAAAAATTAGAAATGCTTTAAATGAAGGTGATATTGCAACTGCCAATGCATTTTTAGGATACAACTTTATTTTAACAGGAACGATTGTTAAAGGTAAAGGTCTGGGGAAACAAATCGGTTATCCAACCGCTAATTTGCATATATCTGAAGATTATAAATTAATCCCAAAAAATGGTGTTTATGTAGTTAAATCGAGTCTGGATGGAAAAACTGTTTACGGAATGATGAATATTGGTACCAATCCAACTGTTGGCGGAAAATTTCAATCTGTCGAAATTCATTTTTTTGATTTCAATCAAGATATTTATGATAAAAAAGTTACAATAGAATTGTTAAAACGATTAAGAGACGAACAAAAATTTGAATCGTTAGAAGCATTAAAAAACCAGTTACATAAAGACAAACTCAATGCTTTTAATTTCATAAATAAAAGTAATGCTTAACCGATTTCTATTTAAACATATAGACAATTCTGCGCTTATAGTTTTTAGAATCATTTTTGGATTGCTTATTTTTTTAGAATCTGTGGGAGCTATTTTCACAGGTTGGATAAAACGCACATTAATAGACCCAGAATTTACATTTTCGTTTATTGGTTTTGAATGGTTGCAACCACTTCCAGGAAATTGGATGTATGGATATTATGCAATCATGGGAGTTTTTGGTTTTTGTGTTATGGTTGGTTACAAATACAGATTTAGTATTATAGCTTTTACAATATTGTGGACAGCTACTTATTTAATGCAAAAAGCATCATATAACAATCACTATTATTTTTTATGCCTCATAAGTGTAGTGATGATTTTTCTGCCTGCAAACACCTGTTATTCTGTAGATGCTAAACAAAATCCACATATAAAAAGCAAC
>RDRZ01000053.1 GCA_003709165.1 Flavobacteriaceae bacterium PRS1 | reverse complement strand
AACGATATTTTAAGTGGAGTTACTGTTGCTTTAGCATTAGTGCCGGAAGCTGTGGCGTTTGCATTTGTGGCTGGTGTTGACCCATTGGTTGGCTTGTATGCTGCATTTATGATTGGGATTATTACTGCCGTTTTTGGTGGTCGTCCAGGAATGATAAGTGGTGCAACCGGAGCTTTGGCTGTGGTTATGGTAAGTCTTGTTGCAGAAGGAAATGCAATGGGAATGAAAGCCGAAAATCTTGGTCTATACTACTTGTTTGCAACCGTTATTTTAATGGGAATTATTCAAATGTTAGCTGGCTTTTTTAAACTCGGAAAATTTGTACGCTTAATTCCACATCCTGTTATGATGGGTTTTGTAAACGGATTGGCCATCGTTATATTTATTTCACAATTAGGAATGTTTCCTGATTTAATTCCCAAAGGTGTATCTTTTTGGGAAAACACAGGAACTTGGTTTAGTGAACTCTTCTATAGTTTATCTACAAAAATAGAGTTTTGGATTATGATTGGCTTAGTTTCATTAACAATGGCAATTATGTTCGGTTTGCCGAAACTTACTAAAAAAATTCCGGAAGCTTTAGTAGCAATTCTTGTGATTTCAGGTATTGTAATTTTCGGACAATTAGACGTTGCAACTGTCGGTAGTTTTATTTCTGATGGTGGAGGTGAAGGGTTAAAAGGAGGTTTGCCACAGTTTCAGTTCGATATCTTTAACAAAGTGCCTTTCAATTTTGAAACCTTAAAATTTATTTTTCCTTATGCGTTGATTCTTGCAGCAATCGGATTGATAGAATCGTTAATGACACTTAATTTAATAGACGAATTAACCGAAACAAGAGGCAATGCTAACAAAGAATGTTTAGCACAAGGTGGTGCAAATATTGTAACCGGATTCTTTGGAGGCATGGGAGGCTGTGCTATGATTGGACAATCGCTTATTAACATAAAAGGAGGAGGACGAGGACGACTGTCAGGAATTGTGGCAGCATTAACATTGCTTGTATTTATTTTGTTTGCTTCTGGTTTAATAGAACGTGTGCCTATTGCAGCATTGGTTGGTGTGATGTTTATGGTTGTATTTGGCACTTTCGCCTGGAGTAGTTTCAGGATATTAAATAAAATTCCGTTTAGTGATGTTATTGTGCTGGTTGCTGTATCAGCCTTAACGGTTATTTTCGACTTGGCAATAGCAGTTATTGCTGGAGTTATTATTAGTGCTTTGGTATTTTCCTGGGAAAATGCAAAACGTATTCGCGCACGCAAACGTACAAAAGAAGATGGCACTAAAGTGTATGAAATTTGGGGACCTTTATTCTTCGGAAGTATTGCTGCTTTCAATGAAAAATTTGATGTAAAAAATGATCCTGATAAGGTTGAAATAGATTTTGTAGAATCCCGTGTGAGTGATCATTCCGCCATTGAAGCTATTTTTAATCTGGTAAATAAATATGAAGTGGCTGGAAAATCTGTTAAGCTGAAACATTTGAGTGAAGATTGTAAAATACTATTGTATAAAGCCAGTCCTAAATTTCATGGAGTGATTGTTGAAGCCATTGATGACCCTCGTTATCATTTGGCAGCAAATCCCGAAGTATTTACAAAAGGTTTATCTGAATATAATTTGTAAAATTGTCATTCCTGCGAAGGTAGGAATCTTTTTAATTTTAACTTCAATTTATATTGGATTCCTGCCTCCGCAGAAATGACAAATCATTTAAAAAATTCATCTTCATCAACCAGTAACGTGGTTAATTCTACAGTATGATTATCGGGATATTTTAAGTAAATGGAATGTAAATAATGATGGTCTTGAAACTGAAAAGGCACGTTAATTTCATTAAAATAATCTTGTGCTTTTTTGAAATCCTGGTTCGACACATTAAAAGCAAAGTGGTCGATTTTAACATTTCGAGATTCTTGATTACACTTTTCATCATCAAGATTTGAAGGAAAAATAGCAATCCCAGATTTGCCTGAAAGCATAAACACTGGAAATTCTCCCCATTTTTCTAACTGATATTTTTTTAAACCCAATACTCTGCTGTACCATTCAATAGAAATATCCATGTCTTTAACACGAATAGCAACATGATCCAGAAAGTTAATATTGAAAGGAATCATTGTTTTACTCTTACCGCTTTAGGAACAAACTTGGTGTAATCGCCATTATTTCGAATCACATCACGCACAATTGAAGACGAAATAAAAGAGGTTTTAGCAGCAGTTAATAAAAACACGGTTTCTATTTCGGTAAGTTTTCGATTGGTATGTGCTATGGCTTTTTCAAATTCAAAATCGGCAGGATTACGGAGTCCGCGTAAAATAAAACCAACACCTTTTTCTTTGCAAAATTCTACGGTAAGTCCTTTGTAGGTAACGACTTTTATTTTTGGTTCGTCCGCAAAAGCTTCTTCAATAAATTGTTTCCGTTCTTCAAGAGAGAACATATATTTCTTTTCAACATTTACACCAATAGCAACAATAACTTCATCAAAAAGCGTAACGCCACGTTTTATAATATCGTAGTGACCTAAAGTTAATGGATCGAATGATCCTGGAAATAATGCTCTTTTCATATTTATTTCCTGCGAAGGCAGGAATCTCATTAATGTCAGTCAAATATAATCATTAATTATTTCAAAGTAATATGAATACTACAAACTGTAAACTTACCTTAAAGCCTCTTCAATAGCATTCCCAAACAATTCAGTTAAACTAATTCCAGCAGCCAATGCTTGTTGTGGCAAGATGCTTTCTTTGGTAAACCCTGGAACCGTGTTCACTTCTAAAAGATGAGGTTCTTCGTTTTTGAAAATATATTCGCTACGCGAAAAGCCTTTAAGCTTCAGTATTTCATACACTTGTTTTGCAACTTTGGTTACTTTATTTGCCATATTTTCACTAATTCTTGCTGGTGTAATTTCTTGAGATTCACCTAAATACTTGGCTTTATAATCAAAAAAATCATTATTGCTCACAATTTCGGTTATTGGCAACACTTTGGTTTTTCCTTTATAAGTAATTACCCCTACTGAAATTTCTGTACCATCCAAAAATTCTTCAATAATTATTTCGTCATCTTCTTTAAAAGCAAAACTAATCGCATCTTTAAGCTTCTCTTTTTTATACACTTTAGTAATTCCGAAACTACTTCCTGCTTTATTTGCTTTTACAAAACAAGACAAGCCAACTTTTGCAATAATATCATCTTCATTAATGGCATCACCAAGATTTAAGTGATACGATTCGGCAGTTTTTATTCCATAGGTTTTTAAAACACTTAAACAATCGCGTTTGTTAAAGGTAAGTGCGGCTTGATACATATCGCAACTTGTATGCGGAATATTTAATAATTGAAAGTATGCTTGCATAAAACCATCTTCGCCAGGTGAACCATGTATAGCATTAAACACACAATCAAAAGTAATTTTAGTATTATTGATTGTTACCGAAAAGGCGTTTTTATCAATTGGATATTCGTTGTCTTTTTCATCTACATAAACCCACTTGTCTTTAAAAATACAAACTTTAAAAACATTATATAGCTTTTTATCAAGAGATTGATACACTACAGTTCCGCTTTTTAATGAAATTTCATATTCGTTAGAATAACCTCCCATTATGATGGCAATATTTTTTTTCATGTGCTTATATTTATTGTTTTTTAACGGTCACATGCTGTTCGCAATTAATCATTCCTTTAGATGATAAACTTTTTAATATGCTCGTTTCATAATATTTCCTACGAAAGCAGGAATCTTTTTAATTGAATGATAATTTATTTATCCACTACCAATACATTAATAATATGGTTTGTAAATCTAAAACGAACAATAAAACGTATTTATAAATAGTTAATCAAAAATATCATTAATTTATCAAAAGTAAAAACGGTTCTGTTTTTATATATTTGTCTTTTATAAAAGTAATCAATGAGCATCATTAAATTTCTTACGAGTAAAGTGTTTTTAAAGCAAATTATATTAGCAGTTACAGCTATTATTGTGTTGAGTTTTGTTGCATTGAAATGGTTAAAATATTCTACTAATCATGGGCAATTTGTTGAAGTACCTACGTTGAAAGGAAAAACTTTGGATGTTGTACAGATAGAATTAAACGATAAGGATTTGCAAATGATGGTACAGGATTCTGCCAACTACAATCCTAATTATCCTAAGTTTTCGGTTATTGAACAGAAGCCGGAAGAAGGCTCTTTGGTTAAAGAAAACCGTAAAATTTATTTAACCATAAACCCTTCAGGTTATAGAAAAGCTGCCGTGCCAAATATTATTCGTAATACTATTCGCCAGGCAAAACCTACATTAGAAGCTTTGGGTTTTATTGTAGGTAATATTACTTATGTTAACGATATTGGTGAAAACGAAGTTATTGCAATGAAATACAAAGGACAAACAATCCAACCTGGTAAACTATTGTCTAAAACTTCAAAAATAGATTTGGTTCTTGGGAATGGCAAACCTTCTTCTAATTAAAATGGACGAGCTAAACCATTTGCCTGAACAGGATAGCGATTTATACGAACACTATTCGTTTACAGTTGAAAAAGGGCAACAGCCTTTGCGAATTGATAAATATTTAATGAATTTTATCGAGAATGCCACGCGTAATAAAATTCAAGCTGCAGCAAAAGATGGCAGTGTTTTTGTTAATGGAATTCCAGTAAAATCGAATTATAAAGTAAAGCCATTTGATGAAATACGTGTTTTGTTGTCTCATCCTCCTCACGAATATTTATTGGTTGGCGAAGACATTTCAATTGATATTGTTTATGAAGATGCCGAATTTCTCGTTGTAAATAAACCAGCAGGAATGGTTGTACATCCAGGACATGGTAATTATTCGGGTACATTAATAAATGCACTGATTTACCATTTTGACAATTTACCAAAAAACTCTAACGACAGACCAGGTTTGGTACATCGTATTGATAAAGATACCAGCGGACTTTTGGTGGTTGCCAAAACCGAAAATGCAATGGCACATTTGGCTAATCAGTTTGCTGAAAAAACAAGCGAACGTGAATATTTAGCCATTGTTTGGGGAAATATGGAAGCTGATGAAGGTATTATTGAAGGCAATATTGGTCGTCATCCAAAAAACAGATTACAAAATACGGTGTTTTTTGGCGATGATGCTCACAAAGGAAAACCTGCTGTAACACATTACAAAGTTTTAGAACGTTTGGGTTATGTTACATTAGTTTCTTGTAAATTAGAAACTGGGCGTACACACCAAATACGTGTGCACATGAAACATATTGGACATACACTTTTTAACGATGAGCGTTATGGTGGCGAACGTATTTTAAAAGGGACAACTTTTACCAAATACAAACAGTTTGTAGATAACTGTTTTAAGATACTACCACGGCAAGCATTACACGCTAAAACGTTAGGATTTGAGCATCCAAAAACTGGAAAATGGATGTCATTTACGTCTGAAACACCAGAAGATATACAACACTGTATTGAGAAATGGCGTGGCTATAAGAAGTATTAGGAATTAAAAAAAAGGCACAAAAAATAATTGAATTTAAGTGTCATTTTCTTTTAGTCTATTTCAATTTTATTAATCTACTTTATTAACAAAACCAGTTTCAGTTAATACTTCAATTCTTACAGTATTTTCTTTTACATCTTCTTCTGTAAACCATGCGTCACGAAGTTCTTTTTTAGAAAATAATTCTAATTGGTCGCCATTGTGAGGAGAATCTTTTTGAGTAGAGTTTCCATAACTTAAAAGTACTTTTGCTTTAACCTGTTCGCCGAATTCTATAACACCAACCCAAGAATCGCCTCCACCAACATACATATTATTTTCGTCTGCTCTTGCAGGCCATGCGACTCTAAAAACTCCCATTGAGCCATCTATACCATTTGCCGGAAGATTTTTGTCATTATAAACAATTCGGTAATAATCTCCCCAAGGCACATCTAACTTACCATATTTAGCTTCAATTTCAGTAGCAGTTTGTTCTAAAAGGTTGACTGCTCTTTCAGGATCTGCAATACCATCAGGTGTTGTATTCGGTTTTTCTAAACTCCAAGGTTCTGTGTAATTTGCTTTATTCCACACATTGAATTTTTTTGCCCATTTGTAGAATAAAAGCATGCCTTTACTATCTGCATTTGATTCCCGATCCCAATTTTCTAAAACAGTTTTTGCTTCTTTTGCTTTTTCTGAATCGGAAGCGTCTATAGCTTTAAATAAATCATCGAGAATACGATCGGCAAACTCCAATCGTGTAGAAAGTTTGTAATCAACAAGTTCGTCAAACGTAATTGAGTCGTCTTCAAGTAACATTCTTACGGAACGTTGCGGACGAAAGCTCATACGAATAGGAGACATATACGCTGGATAATCTTCAGGATGCAATGTAATAGGAATAGTGCTTGTCCAAGGTGGATCGTTGGCGTTTTGTAACCAGCCTATTTCAGGGTTTTTAATTCTTGGTAAATCGGAATACGAATGTACCTCTGTCCACACATCTGCCGATTTTCCTCCTGGAATAATTCGATTCCAATAAGCCCAATCTCCTGAGCTTCGTTTTGGTACGAGTCCATTAAACAAATAAAATATATTGCCTTCTTTATCGGCATACATCACATTCCAAAATGGAATTTCAGCCATATGTAAAGCCGTTTCAAATTCTTCAAAATTGTTGCTTAAAACCATGTGCCACCATTGTAAAAAAGCATTTGGTTTGTCTAAACCAACCATGCGAAGTGCTAATACTTTCTCTTCAGTTTTGTTCACTACAGGACCATGAACCGTTCTTAAAATCGGAATCTCTTGGTCAACCAAAGTGCTGTCATTTATTTTTATTTTAATGGTTTTAGATGAGGTTTCAAAATCTTTACGCTCTCCATCTAAAAGATAACCACCATCTTTCAATTCTAATTCATAAGTATCAGCATTATCAATTGGATTGTTAGTATGACTCCACCCAAGATTTTCGTTGAAACCAATAGAAATTCCAGGTAAGCCAACCAAAGTAACTCCATACATATTTTTGTCACCTAATCTGAGGTGAGATTCAAAAAACAGAAATTCTTTCCACCAAGGTAAATGTGGATTTTGAACCAACATTGAATTTCCTGAAGCTGATTTTTTTGGTGCAATAGCATAAGCATTTGAACCCAAATCTGGCCATTGTTGTACTCTTCCCAAATCGCCACCAGCAATAAAACGTGTAAAAATAACATACATGCTATGCATATTTATATCATTTGTGGTTATTGGTAACACGACTTTATTTTTGTCGGCAATAGCTTCTGGATGTGCTTCTGCATAACTGTTTAACCCTCTTACAAAAGCTTTATAGATGTTTTTTTGCTCAGGGTCTTGCGTTTCTCCCCAAACTTCAGCAAGTTCTTCAAAGCCTAAAGTGTGGATTAGCATATCGTTTTGTACATTATCTTTTCCCCAATATTCAGCAGCTCGACCACGAGAGTTTCCATAGAGTTCTAAAATAGTATTGGCATGATTGTGCATTTGTGCCCAACCTTGTGCAAAGAAAAGCCCGTCGGTAGTGTCAGCAGTTATATGAGGGACTCCCCAACTATCCCAGGCAATTTGGGTGCTTTGATTTTCTTGAGGAGAACAGGAAAAATTTAAAAAAATTAAAGTGCTTAACAAGAGTGCAAATGGTTTAGTCATATAGATAGATTTTATGAATTTTCGGCAAGGTAATAAATAAAAAATTTATGCTTTTGAGTATTTATATTCAATTAATAGAACCACAATTATACCAAATAAATAAGCTAAGAGATCGTTAATATCAAAGGTACTTCCCAAAATTAATTTTAAGGCTTTGTTGTTTTCAATATGAAGCCATTGCAATATATGGGTTAGTTGTAAAAACTCTATACCAAAGGAAACAATAAGCACAGTTATAACTGTATATATTGGTTTTGCTTTTACAAAACTTTTAATAAGACAATACAACATAATTACTACCAAGACGTCACCAAAAGTATGGCGTATAAAACCTTCTTTTATAAAGAATGCAATACATGCTTCAATGATAAATAGGATAAGAAACCAAAAGAAATACGCTTTACTGAATTTCATAGAATTAGTTAAGTAGTTTTTTTATGATACGATGGATGAATTTAGTCATCGAAAATAAACTTGTTTCCAAGTAGAAAAGTTATGGTTGTTATAGCGGTTATTAACTTTTATGTAATGGTAATTTACTAATTAATTTTTGAAATTGATTACTTGTACTTTTAAATTATGAACCCAGCAGAAAATTATATACTCAACCAGCCAGAACCTTATCGTTCTATTATGTTATACATAAGAAGTGTTATTTTAAAAACCTTGCCTAATGTGGTGGAGAAGTATAACTATGGTATTCCGTTTTATCATCATAACAAAAAACCAATGTGTTATTTTAATATTTTAAAAGGGACTAATTTTGTTGATGTTGCTTTTGTACAAGGTGTGTTTTTAGAAGAGGAATTACCAGTGTTAAAAAATTATAACAAACGTAAACAAGTGCGTTCGCTACAATACGACCGCCTGGAAAACATTGATGAATTATTGCTTATAGCAGTTATTAATGCTGCCGCCGAAATAACTGATAATAGCAGAAAAGCCTGGAAAGAATTATAGATTATTTACAGTTTTTCTTATGGCAACCAGATTAGTCAATAGTTTTTCTAAATAATCTAAATGCAGCATATTTGCACCATCACTTTTTGCATTTGCAGGATCAAAATGAGTTTCTATAAATAAACCGTCCACATTATTAACAATCCCTGCTCTGGCAATAGTTTCAATCATATCTGGACGACCACCTGTAATACCACTCGTTTGGTTAGGCTGTTGCAACGAATGTGTAACATCAAGCACCACAGGAGCATATTGTCGCATCGTTGGAATACCTCTAAAATCTACAATCATATCCTGATAACCAAACATAGTGCCACGATCTGTAATCCAAACGTTTTTATTACCAGAATCTTTTACTTTTTGAACTGCGTGCTGCATAGCTTCAGGACTCATAAATTGCCCTTTTTTAAGGTTTACTACTTTTCCTGTTTTTGCAGCAGCCACAACCAAATCGGTTTGGCGAACCAAAAAAGCCGGAATTTGTAAAACATCTACATATTGAGCAGCTAAAACAGCATCAGAAACTTGATGAATATCTGTAACGGTTGGAACATCAAAAGTTTTCGAAACTTTTTGGAGGATTTTCAAGGCTTTTTCGTTACCAATTCCAGAAAAACTATCAATTCTGCTTCTATTTGCTTTTTTAAAACTTCCTTTAAAGATGTATGGAATTTCAAGTTTGCTAGTAATACTAACTACTTTTTCGGCAATGCGAAGCGCCATATCTTCACTTTCAATAGCACAAGGTCCAGCTAAAAGAAAGAAATTATTAGAATTGTTATGTTTTATCTTCGGAATATCCTGAAGGTTCATCAATTGTTTAATTTAAGGTACAAAGTTACACAAATGCCTGTCATTACTCACTATTTTTTATTAGTTGTAAGCAAGGTAAATAATCATAAAATATAACGTAACTTTGCACGCTCAAAATAAAGCGTCATTATGGCTAATATAAAAAACATTGCAATTATTGCACATGTAGATCATGGTAAAACAACTTTGGTAGATAAAATAATGTACCATTGTCAGTTATTTCGTGATAATCAAAACGCCGGAGAATTAATTCTTGATAGTAACGAATTGGAACGTGAACGTGGTATTACAATTACTTCTAAAAATGTTTCTGTTGTTTATAAGAATACAAAAATCAATATTATTGACACTCCTGGTCATGCCGATTTTGGTGGCGAAGTTGAGCGTGTTCTTAATATGGCTGATGGTGTTTTATTATTGGTTGATGCTTTTGAAGGTCCAATGCCACAAACACGATTTGTACTGCAGAAAGCTTTAGATTTAGGTTTAAAACCTTGTGTGGTTATTAATAAAGTTGATAAAGAAAATTGTACTCCTGAAGAAGTTCACGAAGCTGTTTTCGATTTGATGTTTGAGCTTGGTGCCGAAGAGTGGCAATTGGACTTCCCAGTCGTTTATGGTTCTGCAAAACACTATTGGATGAGTGAAGATTGGCAACATCCAACTACTAATATTGAACCACTTTTAGATATGGTTATTGAGCATGTGCCATCACCAAAAATTGAAGAAGGGAATACGCAAATGCTAATAACATCTTTAGATTTTTCATCATTTGTAGGACGTATAGCTATTGGACGCTTACAAAGAGGGTTATTGAAAACCGGAATGAGTGTATCGCTTTGCAAAAGAGACGGTAGCATTGTAAAATCCAAAATAAAAGAGCTCTATACGTTTGAAGGTTTGGGTCGAAAAAAGATAGATGAAGTACAGGCAGGTGATATTTGTGCGATTGTAGGTATGGAAGGTTTTGAAATTGGCGATACCATAGCCGATTTAGAAAATCCTGTAGCACTAAAAACAATTGATATTGACGAACCAACAATGAGCATGTTGTTTACCATAAACGATTCGCCCTTTTTTGGTAAAGATGGAAAATTTGTAACATCTCGACATATCAAAGATCGTCTTTATAAAGAACTTGAAAAGAATTTAGCACTTCGCGTAAATGAAACTGATAGTGCAGATAAATTTTTGATATTTGGTCGTG
>RDRZ01000052.1 GCA_003709165.1 Flavobacteriaceae bacterium PRS1 | reverse complement strand
TCTTGGGCTACTGTATGGAGAACATTAACCAGAGAAGATGAGATGAGAAGAAGAATTAAAACCGATCCGCATTCACCTGGAATCTATCGCGCAACTCAACCACTTAAAAATATTGATGCTTTTTATGAGGCATTCGATATTAAAGAAGGTGACAAAATGTGGTTAGCTCCTGAGAAAAGAGTGAGAATTTGGTAATACTACATTATAGATCATAAAAAAAGCAGCTATTAGCTGCTTTTTTTATTTATTAGTTTTTCTTATCCGGTGTATTCTTTCTTGCTAACAACGCATTTTTACTAATTTGTGCCAAGTTAAAGTTTGGCGCCACTTGTAATGCTTCATCAAAAATAGCAATGGCAGCATCAATGTTTAACTCATTATTTTCTTTAAACTTTATAATTCCTTTTAAATACAAAAAAGCCGCTTTAATTGGCACTTGATAAGGTGTTTGTGATTCATAAAAGGTACGCATTACTTCAGCTTTCGAATTGGCAATTCCATAAGTAATATGTAATGTTGCACCTAAATCATCATTTAATTGAGCTTTTAAATCGGCCAATTCGTAAGCAATCATTGCGATAGGATTACGTTTAAATAATTCCTCGAATTGCTCAATAGCTCTTTTTGGTTGATTTAATACTTGTAAACTTATGGCTTTTACCTCAACTGCCATATCACTATCGGTTGCATTTAATTCAATTCCTATGGTATTTAAAGCTTGAATGTGTTTATTGTTTTTCATATACAACACAGCTAAAGTATCTAACCTACCTTTATTTGGTGATAACACATTTAAGTGTGTTAGTGCATTAATAACTCCTTGCACATCGCCTTGATTTTGCATTTGTTTATAATACGCTTTATAGTGTTTAATAAGCACCTTATTATCTTGCGCATTAATTTGAAATGTAAAAACAAAAACTATTATTCCTATCAACTTTTTCATCTCTATATATTTTTTTTCTGGCTCAAAATTAAATAATTAGAAAATCAATCACTAAAATGAAACCAATTATTTTATTATACCATGATAAATTCATCATTTTTTTAAGAGTTTTTAAGATTGAATTCATAATGTTAAAAATAAATTTTAGGCTAACTCATTAAAAATATTTATATTTAATACCAATTTAGTGTTCAAAATACAATATATAAAAACAGTAATTTTTTCTTTAAGCGACGAATAAAAATAAAAAGTATAGAGTAGTTGCGGTTTGTTTTCATGAGACAGTATAACGGAAAAAGAACAACTTTATAGTGGTAATTTTGAGTGTTAATTGGTATAAGAATCTTAAAATCTTTAAATCATGGGAATAATAAGTTTTCTAGCTCCTCGAAAAAAGCAACAGCAAACTACTGATGAAATACCTTTTAAGGTTAGCGATTATATGACCAGAAATTTAATAACCTTTAAATCTGACCAAAAGATTGAAAGCGTAATTGACACTTTAATTAAGTATAAAATTTCTGGTGGACCAGTAGTAAATAAAAAAAATGAACTCATCGGTATTATTTCAGAAGGTGACTGTATTAAACATGTGAGTGAAAGTCGCTATTACAATATGCCAATGGATAACAATACTGTTGAAAAGCATATGGCAATGAATGTGGAAACTATTGACGGCAACATGAATATCTTTGACGCTGCAACCAAATTTATAAAAGCAAAAAGAAGACGTTTCCCAATTGTTGAAGATGGTAAACTGGTAGGGCAAATTAGCCAAAAAGACATCTTAAAAGCTGCTTTAAAATTAAAAGGTCATAATTGGAAATAACCAACTTTTCGTAATGCTCTCTTTTGTCCAAATTGTACATTAGAACTTCTTAATTAGAATTGAAACTATAATATTTCGACGTATTTCGGTTACGTTCTTTAACCAAAGTTCAATAACAAAAAATTTAGCAGAGCAATATTTTTCTGTCAGGGCGTAATAGATATACTAATCATAGTTTGAGCTAAAAGAAGTTGTGCCCGATAGTAAAAATCATAAACCATTATAAATATTAAAAAAATCAAACTAATGAAACATTCAAAAAATATATTAATTCTTGTATGTTTATTTTTGAGTTTATCTGCATGTAAAGACAAAACACAAAAATCAAATCCCGCTTTAGCTTCTATAGATTTTTTAAGAGGAGAATTATTATTATGTGGCGATGGACAGTTTGGAGAACTCAAATTCTCATTGTCTTGTAGCTATGAAACTAGGAGCGCTTTTGACCTAGCCGTGGCGATGTTACACTCTTTTCAATATTCCGAAGCTGAAAAAGCATTTGTAAAGGTGCTCGATGCCGACCCTAATTGTCCCATGGCTTATTGGGGCGTTGCCATGAGCATATACCATGCGGCTTGGTTTCCGCCCACAGAAAAAGATTTAATTAAAGGATCAAAAATAATGAAAGTTGCTAAAGAATTAGCAATGGATGATAAACAAAGGGATTATATAAATGCAATTGATGCATTTTATACTGATTGGGAAACCATAGACCACAATACAAGGGCAAAAAGATTTGAAAAAAAGATGGAGCAGATTTACATAAAATATCCTGAAGATATAGAAGCTGCTATTTTTTACAGCTTGGCATTATTTTCTACTAGAGATAGAGTTGGAAAAGACTATAAAAATGAAAGAAAGGCAGGAAAAATTCTTGAATCTCTCATTATTGATAATCCCAATCACCCAGGGATTTACCATTATATCATTCATAATTACGACAATCCTGTTTTGGCGCCAAAAGCTTTAGAAACAGCCAGGAGGTATGCCAAAATAGCTCCTTCCTCTTCTCATGCTCAGCATATGCCATCACATATTTTCACTCGATTAGGTATCTGGGAAGAATCTATCGAGTCTAATTTATTATCGGCTGAGAGTTCTAGATGTTACACTGAAGCAGCAGCATTAAATGGTTCCTATTTTGAAGAATTACACGCTACGGATTATTTGGTTTATGCGTACCTTCAAAAAGGAGATAATTTAAATGCAGAAAAACAATATAATCTAATTAAGAACTTAAAAGCCCTTTATCCTGCTAATATTACAGCAGCTATTTATCCTATTACAGCCATACCAGCAAGATTGGCTCTCGAAAATAGAAATTGGGAACAAGCAGCAAATCTAGAATTACAAGAAATTGATTTAAACTGGGAAGAATTTCCATGGCAAAAAGCAATATATCATTTCGCAAAGGCTTTAGGAGCGTCAAAAATAAAAGATTTTGATACAGCTGAACAACAAATCGAAGTTCTAAAAAAACTACATCAAAATTTAATAGCACAAAACGATCGTTCAAAGGTTAATCAAATTAAACAAGTTGAAATTCAAATTAAAACATCGCAAGCATGGTTGAGTTTTAAAAGAAACGACTTAAAAAATGGACTCTTAATAATGCAAGAAGCAGTAGAAATAGAAAAAGTGACGAGCAAGCACCCAGTTACACCAGGTAATGTTTTGCCTGCCATAGAATTATTAGGAGATATGCTTTTAGAATTAAATAAACCAGAAGAAGCATTAGTAGCTTACGAACAGAATTTAAAAGTACATCCACGGAGATTTAATGGTATTTATGGTGCAGCCATTGCTGCTAAACAATTAGGTGATAATGAAAAAGCTACCTTGTATTTTGAACAATTACTTGAATTAACAGAGAACTCAAATGTAGAAAGACCTGAAATAAAGGAGGCAAGAAAATTTATTGGACAGGAAGCAATTTAATTTTAAGATGGGAATTTATAGAATATATATCATTTTATTGAGCTTCGTTGTTCTTTGTATTGTTTCTTGCAATCAAACATCAACAAAGCAATTGCCCGTTTATAACCCTTCAGATTTCGATCCAGAATTGGTAGATAGAAGTTTGCTGAACACAAGTGAAAATCATACAGTAGCCGATTTTAAATTAATAAATCAAAATGGGAAAACGATTACACAAGAAGATTATAAGAACAAAATTTATGTTGTCGATTTCTTTTTCACAAGTTGCCCTACTATCTGCCCGATAATGACAAATAATATGGTTAAACTTCAAGATAAGTTTATTAATAATAATGAAATTATGTTTTTGTCTTTATCAGTAACACCAAAAATTGATAGTGTTGCAGTCCTACGAAAATATGCAGACAACAAAGGTGTGATAGACGCAAAGTGGAATATTACCACAGGAGATAAAAAACATATTTATGAGTTAGCACGAAAAAGTTATTTTGCAGTCGTTGAGCAAGGAGATGGCGGTTTACAAGATTTTATACACACACCTAACTTTATATTAGTTGATAAAAAAAAACAAATACGAGGGGTTTATGATGGAACAGACGATTCAGAAATTCTTCGATTAATTGATGATATTAAAATTCTGTCAAATTGAATTAAACTCAAAAAGACAATTAATATACAACTACTGGGCAGAACAAAGTGTATAAATCACTGGCAATAATTGATTAATTTAAAGGTAATACTCTTAATAAAGATTGCATTAAACCTAAAAGAAAATACTTTTAAATGCCCAACGCTTAATTCACAAACCATTATTCCCGCTTCACTAAAGCATAAAAATCGCCTTCTAATGGCAGATATCCTTGGTCATAAACAAAATAATAAATTGTGCCTATTTTTGTGGTATATGTGCTTGTAAAATAATTAAAATCGAAACCTTTTTCTATAAGTTTAGCTCTGGACATCTTGGTTTTTTTGTCAGGATTTAAAGCTTCAAGAATTCTATAATTTTTTCGCAGTCTATTGTTCGTGTTTCTAATTAGGTTTTTACTATCCTTATTAAATTTATTGTTATACGAATTTCTGCAGGCATCACTACAAAATTTCTTGTCAATTCTACCAACTATTTTAGTTCCACATTCAGGACATTGTTTCATAATCTTCTTTTTTAAGTTCGTACCAATTTACTTTTACATTTTCAAAATAAAATTCGTTTATAAATTGCAAGCCTATTTTTTGTAATATTTTATTAGATGCTATATTCTCAATTTCGGCAGCACCGAAAATGGTTTTAATATTTAGTGTATTAAACCCATAATCTAAAACTGCTAATGAGGTTTCGGTTGCGTAACCTTTTCCCCAAAAACGGGGTATAAAACGGTAACCAATATCATAAAAATCTCTTTTTCCATTGAGTTCTTCCTTTTTATCTAAATTTAATTTTAACCCAGACCAACCTATAAATTTACCTGAAGATTTTTCAATAGCAGCAAAACGCCCAATACCTCTTTCTTTGTATTGTTTTCTAATAAATTGAATGACATTTTTAACTTCCAATTTAGTTTTTACAGGCTTTTTTCCTAAATATTGATGTACTATTGGGTTTGCATCCAATTCAAACATGCCATCGACATCCGTAGGTAAAATTTCACGTAAAATAAAACGTTCTGTTTCTAAATAAATCTTCATTAGTTTTCCATAATAAGTGCGGGAAGATTTAACGAATTGTATAAATCGTTAAAGGCCTTCATTTCTTCATTAACAATGGTATTCTTTTCGGAAGAAAACACCTGCCATTGTTGTTTTAAATCAGCCAAACGTAACTTTGCTCCACTTGTTAATCTTGGGTCGGCAGCATCGACATAATTCTTTAAATGCATAAATTGTGCATTGAGTTGATTGTTAAAATTTATGACATCCTGAAAGGTTTTTTGCTTGGGTTGAATTAATTTTTGTTCCCAAGAATCGATGCTATCTATAATTATTTCAGCCTTTTCTAATAATGTATTTGCTTCCTTATTTTCTTTTAGTAATAACTGATACGATTTTAACTGTGCTTTCGCCGAACGCATTGCATTTACTGCATTATGAATGTCTTTTACTTGAGTTTCTATGTCTTGTAAAAAAGTTTGTTGTTGGTTGAAATCTGAAGCTGTTGCTTTAATTTTAGGATTTGGAAGAATAGTTACAATGGTTTCTACCGAATCTTTTTCTAAAATAAGTCGCAATTTATAATCGCCTGGAGCTACTCTCGAACCTTGATGCCCTCCAAAAACAAAAACTTTATCGATAGATGGCAATGTTTCTCTTCTAAAATCCCAAGTAAAACGATTAAGACCTTTTTTGGAAGGCAACACTGCAGGTTTTGATGGTCCGCCAGGCCAGGATTTAAAATCTTTCTGTTTTTTATTTGTAATTGTTCGAATAAGATTTTCTTGCAAATCAAACACCTTTAAAATTAGGGAAAGGGAATCGGATTTCTGGTTTAAATAATAATCGAATGTTACGCCTTGTTTTGGGTTTTGCCCAATGCTATTACCAGGTTTTTCGCTAGAATTACCAAAAATTCTATAAGTGTTTTTAGGTGTAAATATTTCAATAGTTTTAGTGCTAAATTTTCCTTTGGATTGCTGTATAGCACTTAAATCGTCTAATATCCAGAAGGATCTTCCGGCGGTAGCAACTACCAAATCATTATCCTGAATAATTAAATCGTTTATAGGAACTATAGGAAGGTTAAGTTGAAACTTCTGCCAATTTTCACCATCATTATTTGAAATATATAGTCCCGTTTCTGTACCCGCATATAGTAAGCCTTTAATTTTTGGGTCTTCACGTATCACACGCACAAAAGTATGTGGGTCGTTTATGCCATTGGTTATTAATTTCCAATTTGTTCCATAATCAGAAGATTTATAAATATAGGGTTTCAGGTCATTGGATTTATAACGCATTACAACAATATAAGCGGTAGCAGCATCATGAGGAGAGACTTCAATAGTGTTAATAATGCCGTCCTTAATGTTTTTAGGACTTACTTTTTTCCAGTTTAGGCCACCATCTTTAGTAATATGGATTAAACCATCATCCGTCCCTGCCCATAGCACACCTTGTTCATGTGGTGACTCAACAAGATAGGTAATGGTATTGTAATTTTCGCCACCTGCTGCTTCGTTGGTAAAAGGACCGCCTCCAGGTCCATGTTTGCTTTTTTCGTTTCGGGTTAAATCGGGGCTTACTACTTCCCAATTCATACCTCCATCTTGTGTTTTAAAAACAACATTCCCGGCATGGTAAATGGTATTTCTGTCATGTGGAGAGCTAATAATTGGAGCATTCCAATTATACCTGTATTTGGAATCCTTTGGCGCAATACCTAAACCCAATTCGGGGTATTCTTTTATGGATTTGCCTCCATTATATTTTTTTACCCATTGCTCAATAATACCTTGATAACAGCCACCATAAATTACATCGGGATGGTTAGGGTCAAAAGCCAGATAAGCACTTTCGCAACCTGCAACGCTATACCAATCTTTCCAATCTATACCATTATCGTTCGTTCGACTTGCGATGGCTATTGCTGAATTATCCTGTTGACCACCATAAACATTGTAAGGCATTAAGTTATCGGTAATTACACGATAAAACTGCGCTGTGGGTTGGTTTTGCTGTGTGCTCCAGCTCTTCCCTCCGTTGAATGAAATATTTGCACCGCCATCATTCGAGTTAATCATAACCTGATTGTTATTTGGGTTTATCCATAAATGATGATTATCTCCATGTGGTGTTGGTAAGGGTTTAAATGTAGTACCTCCATCGATAGATTTCATAACAGGAGCATTTAAAACATATACAACATTTTCATTTTGAGGGTCAGCAAATATTTCCATATAATACCATGATCTTGCAATATTTATCCTGTTTTTATTGATTTGTTTCCATTTTTTTCCAGCATTATCCGATCGGTAAACGCCTCCTTTTTCGCCTTCAGCCTCAATAACTGCCCAAACCCTATTTGGGTTAGCCCTCGAAACCGAAATACCAGATTTACCAAAGGTATCTGGTAATCCAGTTTCTAATTTTTTCCAGTTGTTGCCAGAATCGGTAGATTTATAAATTCCTGATTCTTTTCCACCCGATTTCATTATCCACGGATAACGTTGATGTTCCCACATTGAAGCATACAAAATTCGTGGGTTAGTAAAATCCATAGAAAGCGAAGAAGCACCAGTATTTTCAGAAACAAAAAGTACTTTTTTCCAATTCTCGCCGCCATCTTCAGTCTTATAAATCCCTCTTTCTTTTGTATCACCATATTGAGCACCTTGTGCTGCTACATAAACAATGTCTGGATTTTGAGGATGAATGATTACATCCGAAATATGCATCGTGTTATCCAGACCAACGTGTTTCCATGTTTTTCCAGCGTCTGTAGATTTGTAAACACCATCACCACTTGAGGTCATTACACCTCTAATTGCATGTTCTCCCATTCCAACAAAAATGACATTTGGGTCAGACTCTGATACAGCAATTGCACCAACGGTTCCTGTTTTAAAAAATTTATCTGAAATATTTTTCCAGCTAATTCCTCCATCCAAAGTTTTCCAAACACCTCCTCCTGTGCTTCCCATATAATAGGTCATAAGATCGGAAACAACACCACTTGAAGCAACACTTCGTCCGCCTCTGAACGGACCAATATTTCGAAATTTAAGTGCTTTAAACTGGGCTTCGTCGAATTGTAAACTAGTCGAATTGTTTTTTTTACTGTTTCTCTTTTGGGCTGTAATGGATAAGGGAAGTAGTAATAGTAAAAGGATAATAATCTTGATTGGCTGTATTGATGTTTTCATTTTTAAATAGTAGGTTTTTGTTAAGTGTAATTTTCAAATATACAAAAAATATTCGTTTACAAACGACTACAAACATTTACAAACGATTTTAAATATTTAATAACCGAATACTATTTGGATGTTGTTTCATATTTGCAGTGTCGAAACATAAGAACTCGATAGCATTAACTGTTTAACCAGCCTTCCATATGGCAGGCATTAAAATTATTATTATGAACACACTTAGAAACAAAGTACAGTTGATTGGAAATTTAGGAAACGACCCGGAAATTATCAATCTTGAATCAGGAAAAAAATTAGCAAAATTTTCTATTGCCACCAACGAAAGCTACAAAAATTCCAAAGGCGAAAAAGTAACTGACACACAATGGCACAATGTTGTGGCTTGGGGAAAAACTGCAGAGATTATTGAAAAATATGTAACCAAAGGAAAAGAAGTAGCTATAGAAGGCAAACTAACTTCACGAAGTTACGAAACCAAAGAAGGGGAAAAACGATATATAACCGAAGTAGTTTGTAACGAATTATTAATGATCGGAAATAAGTAACCGTATTTATTGCCACTCTTAAACAATTGAGGTTGTTTAAAAATTCGATATAACCATTGAATAATTTTTGGACAACCTCTTCTGAGACTTCTTAGGATCTAGGGCTACAATCGTTTTTTGAGATTCAACAACTAGAAGTAATCGCTGACCCTTTTTTTGGTTTCTTATTAGGTTTTTGGGAAGTTTTTACCACAACTGTCAACCTCTTCATTTCTAAACTAACATCTTTCTGCACAATTTGTCCGTAATGATCTTGTGTAGTTTGTATTTTACTATGTTTTAATAATGCATTAACTAACCTCCATAGGTACATCATAATATGACAGAACAACTGATTTCTTACAAGTCGTCATAGAAACTTCTACTTTAACTATTATATTAGCTCTTGGTTGTACCCAATTACTTCCTGTCCATTCAAACACATGAACATGACCAGAATCCGGTCCATTACCATTATTAAAAAAAGCTACACTAGCCAAGATACTTTCATCGTTATTTAAACTTACGGAAACTCCTGAAAAATCTATTGCAGACTCTCCGGAAATATTAATTTCTATTTTGTTTCCATAGCCCAAAAGTAAAAGTGGGGTTACTAAAAAAAGAAAGTAATTTTTTTAAGATTCTATTGGAAACAGGCAAAAAAACAATAAACTAACTCGACGCAAGTATACGAGGTATTAATATGGAGTTTGCATCGCAAACATCATAAATTCCGAACATGAGGGTCGGGGAATTAAACCAAAACCTATAAAAACAAAAATCTCCGAGAGTTGCAACTCTCGGAGATTTAAAACTATTTTTGTATATACCAGTAACGGTTATTTAGGCATAGTCCTAAATAAATAACAAACCTTTAATCCCTATATATTAACTGTAGAAAATATTGCAGATGATTACTGCTGAATTGTTTATCCTTATCACCCAAAGTAAATTTACCCAAACTTTGTACACCTATCCCAATATCATCATTAAACCAAAACACAAATCCCCCTCCTAAATTTGCAGAAGCAAATGTAGCAAAATCCATATCATAAAAACCTAAACCAGTAGTTAGAAATAAATCTATTTTTTCAGAATTTAAAAAATACTCACCAATATAGTATTTTATGTTAGTATCCGCTGAAAAGTATCTAACATCTTCATTAAGCGCTACACTATCAAATATATAACCAGAAGAAAACTTGTTTAGGCTAAATAATTCCTCTATGGCAAATAAATTACTTATTCTATATTCAAAACCAATAGTAAAAGGCTGTTCAAAAGCCCAATCGTTTATGTTACTAAAAGGCGATTGACGTCCTGAATTGTCAATTGCATTTACACCAAAACTAAAACGATAGACATAAAAGCAATAAAAATAATCAGATAAACTACTTATTTTAAACTTTAAATATAATTACTAAGTTCAAACAAGAGAATATTCTTTTTCATCAGGAATGGTAACAATTATAGGATACAAGGAATTGACGACTGGAGCGAGTGGTGTGAAAAATCAAATAAAATATGGTTTTTACGACTGGAAACAGACTAATATTTACAATTCTATTATAAATGCAACAGGCTCAACAGATATTGTTATTTATTTTGATAATTCTACTTATAAATTCACAATTAAATAAAAAAAACCTTACATTTCTTCAATGCTCTTATATCAAGTGTTTATATTTAAACTATGAAGAAACGGAAACGACTGACATATTTAATTAGGATAATTAGATACTGGTTTAATTGTTTGTGGTATTACGTATTGTTTCCGTTAGGTGCTGAAGAAGATGACTTCGCAAAGTCTTTTAAAAATAAGAGTTGATTTGGCTAAAGATGACCTTATACGAATTTAACGTTCTAACGCTTGAAGAAAAACAAGCAACTGTTTGGGATAAAGGAACTTTTTTAGACAACTATATTACAGAAGATATTCGTATCA
>RDRZ01000051.1 GCA_003709165.1 Flavobacteriaceae bacterium PRS1 | reverse complement strand
GAAACATCGTTCACTGTGGCATCAGCCACATCAGAAATACGAACAGTTACTGTAGAACTAGGATCATTTGGAATAGTCCAGATATAAGAACCGTCGTCTGTCGTTGAAGTAGTTATGGTATTTGTATCAGAAGAAAATCCATCTTTAGAATATTCTATTTTTACATTTGCTGAAATGTTTACAGAAGTCCAAGTAATCGTGGTTGTGCTTCCTCCGGTAAGCGTTTCTCCTCCATTTGGAGCCGTGACTGTAATGGTTGGTGGTAGCACAAGAGAATATGCGTAAGGTAGCGTAAACTCATTTACATCATCCCCTGTAGTACCCAGTATATACATTGTACTGCCATCATTATTAAACGCTACCCCATGTGGGTCTGTTTCATATGAAGTTATATCGTAATTTGCAACATATGATGCTGTAGTTAAATCAAAGCCAGTCGATAATCTGAATTCATTTACTTTTTTATTGGAACCTTTAGAAATTACCAGCATTTTCGTGCCATCAGGATTAAATACAAGACCTCTGAATTTAGCGTTAACATATGCCGAGAAATCTTCTGTGGACGTCAACGATGCGGTTATTACATCAAAACCGATAGTGAGTGTGAATACAAATATCTTGGTCGTGGTATTGTTAGTAATGAACATCTTCGTTCCGTCTGCACTAAATTTCAAATCATTAGGGCCTGTACCTACAGTAGCAGTTATATCAATACGGGAATCATGTGAGGCAGTGGAAATATCAAAGGCAGTAGCCAGATGGTACTCATTGACCTCATCGGCAGCATTACCGAGGATAAACATCTCCGTACCATCATTATTAAAGGCTATACCACGGGGCTGGGGATCACCTGTAGCATTACTTATATGCAGATTATATCTCTCCTTATTGCCTGCGTAGGTGAGCGTTGTTAAATCATAGCCCGTAGAAAGGGTATATTCAAGTAACATGTCTTTCTCACCGCCTACGACAAACATCTTGGTGCCATCTGTGTTGAATGCAAAATATCGTGGTGTTGTTTCGCCGTTTGTTCCTACGTCGTAACTATTTACAAAAATTGGGGAACTACTTTGAGAAAGAACAGAGATTATATAAAAAAACGAAATAATTAAATTAAACGTTTTCATAACATTTTACTTTAGTGTTTGCGGTTTTTATATTTTATATCAATCCATTACAACAACATTGTTCGTGTCACAAACTCCTTTTGCATATGTTGATACACCGTCAACAGTAATTCCTAGTGGTCGTTAGAACAATCTGGCCCTGGTCCAGGGTCAAAAGTAAGAATAACCTATTGATCCACTGGGGTACCAACAACAAATTCTCCATCATGGCACTGTGCATTAATTTGATTAAAGCTAAATGCAATAGCTAATAAGAACAATAAGTAGATTTTTTTTATGAGATTTTAAGTTTAGTTAATTATTTAATATAAAAATAAATAAATACTAGATTACTAGTCAAACATAATTCTTTTGGCGATAAAAAGCAAAATTTTCTGACAAAATGTAATCAAAATTATTTATTACTTTGAATACAAATAACTCTGCAAAATAAGAGTAGCACTAATTTCGTCAACTAATGCTTTATTCTTTAGTTGCCTCTTATTTAAGCCACTATCAATCATTGTTTGAAAAGCTATTTTTGATGTAAAACGCTCATCTACACGAATATATGGTATTTTAGGAAATTTGATTTTTAGTTTTTTCAAAAAAGGAATAATCAATACTTCACTTTCAGAAGGTTTATTATTCATTTGCTTTGGCAATCCAACCAAAAAAAGTTCTATGGATTCCTTTTTTAAGTATTCTTGTAAAAAAGGTATGAGTTCCTTTGTAGATACTGTTGTAAGTCCTGAAGCAATAATTTGAAGCTCATCTGTTATAGCAATTCCAGTTCGTACTTTTCCATAATCGATTGCTAAAATTCTGCCCATAAATTAAATTTACTCAAAATTAATTAAAAAAATGCTCTTTAAAGTAAGAAAGTATTTTTAAGCAAATTATAACATTATATTTGCTCTGAATTTGATTACACAATGGAAAATATTAAAATTGTTATAGAGAATGCCTGGGACAACAGAGCACTTTTAAAAGACGAAAATACTATTTCAACTATAAAAAAGGTTATCGATTTATTAGATAATGGTGTGTTACGAGTTGCTGAACCTACCAATAATGGATGGCAAGTTAATGAGTGGGTTAAAAAAGCTGTTGTTTTATATTTCCCTATTCAGAAAATGAAAACTTTTGAAGTTGGTATTTTTGAATATCATGATAAAATACCTTTAAAAACAGGTTATGCCGAAAAAGGAATACGTGTTGTTCCTAATGCTATAGCCAGATACGGTGCATATATTTCAAGAGGAGTTATTTTATTGCCTAGTTATGTAAATATTGGTGCATATGTTGATGAAGGAACCATGGTAGATACTTGGGCAACTGTTGGCAGTTGTGCTCAAATCGGTAAAAATGTTCATTTATCCGGAGGAGTTGGTATTGGAGGTGTTTTAGAACCTTTACAAGCTGTTCCAGTTATTATAGAAGACAATGCTTTTATTGGGTCACGAAGTATTGTTGTAGAAGGTGTAAGAGTTGAAAAAGAAGCTGTTCTTGGTGCTAATGTTGTTTTAACAATGAGTACCAAAATTATAGATGTTACTGGAGAAAAACCAATAATAACAAAGGGAGTAATTCCGTCTCGTTCTGTAGTAATTCCTGGAAGTTATACTAAAACATTTCCTGCTGGTAATTACAATGTACCCTGTGCATTAATTATTGGTAAACGAAAAGAAAGTACAGATAAAAAAACGTCCTTAAATGATGCATTGCGTGATAATGATGTAGCGGTTTAGTTTTTAAACAAAAAATAAAATTTAATTAATGACAAAACTAACTGCCATAATTCCTGTAGGTAACGAAATACATAATATAGAAGCTGTTATTGCTTCAGTAAATTTTGCAAATGAAGTTTTAGTTGTGGATAGCTTTAGTACAGATGGCACATACGAGAAAGCCAAAGAGCTCACTAACAATGTTTTAAGAAGAGAATATCAATACTCTGCATTACAAAAAAACTGGGCCATTCCACAAGCAAAACACGAATGGATTTTACTTGTTGATGCTGATGAACGAGTAACTCCAGAATTAAAAGCTGAAATTATTGAAATTCTAAATAATCCAAAAGACGATATTGTTGCTTATTGGATTGGAAGAAACAACCATTTTATGGGAGAACCTGTTCGTTATAGTGGTTGGCGAAACGATACTGTTATTAGACTATTTAAACGTGATTTTTGTAGTTATCAAGACAAACTTGTGCATGCAGAAATAATAGCTAATGGAACCATTGGCAAGTTAAAACATAAACTGTACCATAATACCTACATTACTTTTGATAAGTATATGGAAAAAATGAATCGCTATGCCACTTTGCAAGCTAAAGATTATGACGCAAAAACAGGTAAACTAACACCTTATCATTTTGTGATAAAACCATTTTGGGGATTTATTAAACACTATTTGGTGCAAAGCGGATTTAGAGATGGTGTTATAGGGTTTACTATTGGGTACGTGCAAGGATATATAATTTTTATGCGTTATGTAAAACTTTGGTTATTGCGAAAAGGCAGAAAATAAACTTACTTTTTCCAAAATTTTAATTTCTTTTTTAAACGTTTCTTTCTCTGAAACCTATTCTGAAACTCTTCAGCAAACTTCAACATCAATTTAAAAACCTTATCGTATTCTACATCAATACATTTAGCATACTCGTCGCTCATTGTAGCAATCATAGATTCGGAAGCCGAAAGTCTGGAAAAATTTTTAATTCTGGTTTCTAAATTCATAGGCTTAAACTTCATTCTATTTAAATCCACTAGAAAAAACGAATATTGTTCTCCATTTTTTATTATTAATGTATTGCCTGGAGAATGGTCTAAAAAGTGAATTCCTTTTTCATGTAAATCAAAAGTAAACCTTGTAAACTCACGAAGAATTTGTTCATAGTTTGGATACTTAAAATCATTAATAAGTTCACTATATGTTAAATCATATTTTAGTTGTTCACTAACATAAAAACTTTTTTTAAATAAAAACGATGTTGTAAATTCATAATATGCAATCGGTTGAGGAGTATTTATACCTAAACTTAACAATTTTTCAGCATATTCAAAAGAGCGTTTTGCTTTATTCTTACGGAAATATTTGTAAACAATTTGGTTTATTAAGTTTGGTGTTCTAAAGGACTTGATATTAATTACTTTAGTATTCAGCTGAAACAATTTCAAGGCGTTTCTCTCATCTTTTATATATTCTCCTGAGCTGTCAAAAGATTCAATAAAGCCATCAATGTCTAATTCTGAATCTTGGTATTTTGGATGAAACACTTTCTTCATGTAGCAATATTACAAAGTTTTAAGGCAAAGTAGAAAACTAATCTTAAATTTGCAGCAAACATCTATTAATCATTTGATGCAAACCGAAATAAACAACGCACTCAAAATATTAAAACAAGGTGGCATCATTCTTTATCCAACAGATACAATTTGGGGTATTGGTTGCGATGCTACAAATTTTGATGCGATTGAAAAAATATATAAATTAAAACAGCGTAATGAAAGCAAATCTTTAATCTGTCTTGTAAGTGATTTAAAAATGCTGAATTATTATATTCAAAACATTCCAAAAACAGCTTACGATATCTTAAAATATGCCAATAAACCTACTACAATTATTTACGACGAACCTGTAAGGGTTTCTAAAAATTTAATTGCTAATGACAATACATTGGCAATTAGAATTGTTAATGATGGTTTTTGCAATCTGCTAATAAAAAGATTACAAAAACCTATTGTATCAACTTCTGCAAATATTAGTGGACAAACTACACCTAAATCCTTCGTAAAAATAGATGAACAGATTTTAAAAGGTGTGGACTATGTTGTAAATTTGCAACACGAAAAAAACGAAGCAAAACCATCATCAATTATTAAATTAGGTAACGATGGAAGTGTTACAATTATTCGAAAATAAATACTCAAATTTCAAGCACCAAATTCCAGTTTATGGCTTTTGGAATTTGGAATTTGATTTTTGAAATTATAATGAATTACAAAGAAGCCTTACAACATAACATCTTTAAAATCATCAGCAAAACTGCTAAAGAATTGAGTCTTGACAGCTACGTAATTGGTGGCTTTGTACGTGATTATATATTAAAACGTGGAAATTCAAAAGATATTGATATTGTTGCAATTGGTAGTGGTATCGACCTTGCAAAACAAGTCTCAAAAAATCTACCAAACAACCCAAAAGTACAAGTGTTTAAAACCTATGGTACCGCAATGCTTAAGTATAATGATATTGAAATAGAATTTGTAGGTGCACGAAAAGAATCTTATAACGAAAACAGCAGAAACCCAATAGTAGAAAACGGAACGCTTCAAGACGACCAAAATCGTCGTGATTTTACAATAAATGCTTTAGCTCTTAATTTAAAAGAAGAAAAGTTTGGGGATTTGTTAGACCCTTTTAATGGCACAAAAGATTTGAATGATAAAATAATTCGCACACCTTTAAATCCTGACATTACTTATAGTGACGACCCATTACGAATGGTGCGTGCTATTCGTTTTGCGACACAGCTAAATTTTACAATCGAAGAACAATCATTAAAAGCTATTACAAAAAACAAACATAGAATTGAAATTATAACCAAAGAACGTATCGTAGTAGAACTCAATAAAATTCTTGAAAGCGACACACCTTCTATTGGATTTCTGTTAATAGAAAAAACTGGATTATTAACATATATTTTACCAGAGCTTACCGCATTAAAAGGGATTGACGAAGTAGAAGGAAAACGCCATAAGGATAATTTTTATCACACTTTAGAAGTGGTAGATAATATAGCTAAAACTACAGATGATTTGTGGTTACGTTGGGCAGCATTGCTGCATGATATCGGTAAAGCGCCTACCAAAAAATTTAGTAAAAAAATTGGATGGACCTTTCATGCACACGAGTTTGAAGGTTCAAAAATGGTATATCGATTATTTAAAAGATTAAAAATGCCATTAAACAACAAAATGAAATTTGTACAAAAAATGGTGTTTATGAGTTCTCGTCCAATTGTATTGGCTCAAGATACTGTTACAGATTCGGCTGTTCGTCGTTTAGTTTTTGATGCTGGTGATTACGTTGACGACCTAATGACCCTTTGCGAAGCAGACATAACTACTAAAAACTCAAAAAAGTTTAAAAAATATCATGATAATTTTAAAATTGTAAGAGATAAAATAATTGAAGTTGAAGCACGCGATCATATTCGTAATTTTCAACCTCCAGTTTCAGGCGAAGAGATAATGAAAACCTTTAATTTAAAACCTTGTCGGGAAATAGGTTTAATTAAAGATGCAATTAAAGAAGCCATTTTAGAAGGCATTATTCCTAATGAATACAATGCTGCTTTTCAATTAATGATAAAAGAAGGTGAGAAATTAGGGTTAACTTCAGTTAAGAGTTAAAAAACAATCATTCGTGTATTCGTGGCAAAACAAAAACAAGATAACAAAAAAGTAATTTATTGGCTATTAACTGGTTGCTTCCTCATTTTTATTATGGTTGTAATTGGTGGTATTACTCGTTTAACACATTCAGGTTTATCAATTTCGAATTACAAATTAATTTCTGGTACAATTCCACCAATGAATGATATTGAATGGCAAAATGCTTTCAATCTTTACAAACAATACCCAGAATATCAAAAACTGAATACCCATTTTACGCTGCAAGATTTTAAAGACATTTACTTCTGGGAATGGTTGCATCGCTTTATAGGACGACTAATTGGCTTGGTGTTTTTTATTCCTTTTCTGTATTTTTTAATAAAGAAACAACTCACTATACCAACCATTAAAAAATCCATACTACTACTCGTTTTAGGTGCATTTCAAGGTTTTTTAGGTTGGTATATGGTAAAAAGTGGATTGGTTGACAATCCTGACGTAAGCCATTACAGGTTGGCAGCACATTTAACAACTGCGTTTGTAACCTTTGGATATACATTTTGGGTAGCATTAGATATAATTTTCCCTGATAAAAAACAAATCAATAAACGTTTACGAAACTTAATACGAGTTGGTCTATATGTTTTGTTTCTTCAAATTATTTATGGTGCATTTGTTGCAGGTTTAGATGCTGGTTTTATACATAACCATTGGCCATTAATGAACGAAAGCAAGTTTATGCATAAAACCGTTTTGATTGAACAAAGCCCTTTATATAAAAACTTTATTGAAGGTAAAAGCGGTGTGCAGTTTATTCATAGAATATTAGCTTATATCGTAGTAACTTTTGTTTTAATAATTTGGTATAAAGCCAAGAAAATATATCTTACAACATATCAATCAAAAGGAGTCAACACATTGCTTTTAATGGTTGGAGTTCAATTTTTGTTAGGAGTATTTACCATTTTACTTCAAGTTCCTGTATGGCTTGGAGTTGCTCATCAAATAGGTGCATTTTTATTACTTACAGCTATGACTTTTACCCTGCATCATTTCAGTAAATAATTTAAAAAAGACATATCTTTGCAAACTAATTATTTGCCATGATTTATAGATTTAGAGTAGTACTTGACAATGATACAGAAGACGATGTTTTTCGTGATTTAGAACTTCGTGAAACAGATACTCTCGAAGATTTGCACAACATTATCACGCAATCGTTTGGGTTTGATGGTACAGAAATGGCATCGTTTTACTTAAGTGACGATGAATGGAATCAAGGTGAAGAAATCTCATTGTTTGATATGAGTGAAGGTGCAAATACTGTGCAATTAATGAATGAAACTATTACAAATAATGTAGTTCACGAAGCCAGTACTAAACTCATTTATGTTTATGATTTTTTTAGTATGTGGACATTTTATGTTGAATTAGCAGAAATTGTTGAAGAAGTTGAAGGAACGGACTATCCTAATCTTTTGTTTGTTCAAGGTCAGATTCCTGATGAAGCACCAGAAAAATCTTTCAAAGCAGAAGATACTGAAAATTTTGATGACTTTGAAAATGGTTTAGAAGACTACGAGAGTTTAGATTTCGATGAAAACTGGAATTAACCAAAATTATAAATTTTGTTCAACTTTAAGTACTGAACAAAAATTTAGGAAACCCATTGTAACAAGTTTTAAGTTTTATCGTCTTACAATTATAACCAACCAAAAACACATTTCTTGGAATCAATTCTAACAATTAATAACCTTACTAAAAAATACGGTCATGTAACAGCTGTAAAAAACCTTTCGTTCAATATAGAGAAAGGTAATATTTATGGTATTCTTGGACCAAACGGAAGTGGAAAATCTACAACTTTAGGTATAGTTCTAAATGTAGTAAATAAAACCAGTGGCGATTATTCTTGGTATGGCGGAAAACTTTCCACACACGAAGCGCTTAAAAAAGTAGGTGCAATAATAGAACGCCCTAATTTTTATCCATACATGTCAGCTTATCAAAATCTGAAATTGGTATGCAAAATAAAAGGAGTCGATTTTGAAAGAATAGACGAGAAACTTAAGATTGTTGATTTACTAGACAGAAGAGATGATGCGTTTAAAACCTTTTCTCTCGGGATGAAACAACGTCTTGCAATTGCATCAGCATTGCTAAACGATCCACAAATATTAATTCTCGACGAACCAACAAATGGTCTTGATCCTCAAGGCATTCATCAAGTAAGAGAAATTATAAAAGGTGTAGCTAAAAAGGGTACAACTATTTTATTGGCATCTCACCTACTCGATGAAGTAGAAAAAGTATGCACACATGTTGTTGTGCTTCGTAAAGGAGAAAAACTATATTCTGGACGTGTTGATGAAATGACTTCCAGTCATGGATTTTTCGAATTAAAAGCTGACAAACATGATGAATTGATTAAAATACTAGAAAACGATAGTGATTTTGGGAAATTGAAAATCGAAGATGGTTTAATTACTGCATTTTTAAATACACCAATGGATGCTTCAACATTTAACAAACTAATGTTTGTAAATAATATTACACTATCGCATCTGGTAAAACGTAAGGAAAGCCTTGAAGAACAATTCCTTAAATTAACAAATAACCACAATCAATCAAAAAATGCTACGCCTTTTAAATTTAGAATTACAAAAACTTTTACTAAGTAAAACAAGTAAAATACTCATATTTATATCATTTATATTGCCGTTTTTCGTCATATTACTATCCTCGATAAAATTTAATGTATTTGGTTTTTTTACAATAGAACTTGGCGAACTCGGAATTTTTAATTTTCCTATTATCTGGCATCTTACAACCTTTTTCGCATCACAGTTTAAATTTTTCTTTGCTATTGTTGTAGTATCAATGATTGGTAATGAATATAGTAACAAAACCATTAAGCAAAATCTAATAGATGGCCTAAGCAAAAAAGAATTTATACTATCAAAATTTTATACTATTGTATTCTTTTCATTAGTTTCTACCGTTATTATATTTTTAATTTCATTATTAATCGGTTTATACTATTCAAGTTATAATGAGTTTAATATTATTATTAGAGAAACTGAATTCTTACTCGCCTATTTTTTAAAATTAGTAGGATTCTTCTCTTTCTGTTTATTTCTCGGCATGTTGGCTAAGCGTTCTGCCTTTGCACTGGCTTTTCTATTTGTAGATTTTATTATAGAAGGGATAATTTTAGGTTTAATTACCTGGCAAGCTAATTTTCAAATTGCTGAAAAGGTTCAAAATTTCTTCCCTCTAAAGTCTATGTATAACCTTATTAAGCAACCGTTTCAACGTATTGCTATGACAAAGTTTCCAGACAAAGGTGAACTAGCATACGACTATGCAGTGCATTGGTACGAAATAGTAATCGTACTTGTTTGGACAGCAATTTTTATCTTTTTGTCGTATAGATTATTAAAGAAGAGAGATTTGTAATATATTTATAGGCTATTTTGCTTATAAATGAAACGATTGCTAATAACATTTAAATATTAATTTTATATATATTTAAATTTTTAGTATGAGAACGAAGTGGTTACACAGGTCCTCATTTTTAATAAAAAGTTATCGTTAAGTTTATTAAAAATTTAACGTGTGAAAAAGATATTATTAATTCTTTCCCTCTTCATTTCTTTAAATGTTGTAGGCCAAGGCGAAGCTTCCAATTGGTACTTTGGTGAAAATGCTGGAATGCAATTTGATCTTGCAACTGGAAATACTACACCATTAAATGGTGGGCAATTAAATACCAGAGAAGGATGTTCTACAATATCTGACGCAAACGGGAATCTACTTTTTTATTCGGATGGAATAACGGTTTGGAATAGAAATCATCAAGTCATGCCTAACGGTAACGGTTTGTTTGGAGACCCTTCCAGCACACAATCTGCTTTAGTTGTCCCAAAACCTGACGACCCAGATATATATTATATTTTTACAGTAGATGTTCAGTTGCAAAATGAACCTGTAAACAATGGTTTCAGGTATTCTATTATCGATATGACCCTAGATAGTGGATTAGGCGATGTAACAACTGATAAAAACATCCTTTTATTAGACCAATGCTCTGAAAAAATAACTGCAGTTTTAAAAGATTGTATCACAAAATCTATTTGGGTTATTACTTTCGCATCAGAAGATGGAAATTCAGGAACTTATAATACCTTTCATGCTTATGAAGTAAATAATTCGGGAGTAAATACTACTGCTGTTAAAACAACATTTGGTATTAACATTACTGATCAACGAGGTTATTTAAAACTGTCTCCGGATGGTACAAAAATGGCATGTGCTAATATGTCTGATGGATTGTTTATATATGATTTTGATGAAAATACTGGAATTGTGACCAATCAACAACAACTTATTATTAATTCTCCCAGTTTTGCTCCTTATGGAGTAGAATTTTCGCCAAATAGTGAATTACTTTATGTACATTCCTCAAATAATTCAGGAGGACCTGCAATAAATCATTCATCTGTATTAACTCAATTTAATTTAACCATTGCCGATATTCAAGCTAGTGAATTTGAATTAGATGGTAGACAACTCTATAGAGGCGGTTTACAACTCGGTCCCAATGGTAAAATTTATCGTGCCTTAAGTGCTACATATACTCAAGGTCTCCCCTT
>RDRZ01000050.1 GCA_003709165.1 Flavobacteriaceae bacterium PRS1 | reverse complement strand
TTCTAAAGGTCAAAAATACATATAATATTAAAACTTTAAAATAGAAACTTGAGTATTAACCAAATTAGCGCGAATAATTTTATTTTTATAGCATGAAACAATTTCAGACTTGCTATCATTAGGGATGTTTTTTCAGAAGTCCATAATGCCAGAGCTTATATTAGGGTAAATTCATAAAAATTATCTTGCTGTATTAACTCTTTGCCTGAGCTTTAGTACTTTTATGAGTTCTATGTAATCAATTAAAAAATGTCTGTTCAACCAAAATTAGTGCGTTTTAAACAAAATGTTTTGTCTAAATACAACATTTACAATAGTATTTTTATGACTTTGCCTTTTGATACTATTACTAAAACAGGTGTACTATTACCTTTATTTCACGAAACATGCAAAAAAGGATTTAAAAATGGTGATGACCCAACGACTATTGTGGATACTTTTTTTAAAAAATATCAGGCCAGACGATCTTCAAAAAGCCAAATAAATCTTTTGTTCAGATTCATACAATATATAGAACGTCAGGTTGTATTGTTTGATGCTATTGAAGATGCTGCATTCCCCATAATTAATAATATGGATGGTATTGGTACCTTGCGAAGTCTGAAAGAAACAGCAGTTTCTGAAAATAAATTAGAAGAATTACAGCATTATTTAGAAGAATTTAAAGTGAGAATTGTATTAACTGCACATCCTACTCAATTTTATCCAGGTACCGTTTTAGGAATTATCACAGACTTAACTGAGGCTATCAAAAAAAATGATTTGGATACCATAAGAATCTTATTTGCACAACTCGGAAAAACCCCTTTTTTTAAACATAAAAAACCAACGCCTTATGATGAAGCCGTGAGTTTAATATGGTATTTAGAGAATGTTTTTTATGAGTCTTTTGGTAAAATATATGATTATATACAACAAAATATTTTTGATAATAAGGTTATAAAAAACGAAATAATAAATATTGGATTTTGGCCTGGAGGAGATCGGGATGGTAATCCTTTTGTAACGCCTGAAACTACATTAAAAGTTGCACAGCGTTTAAAACAAACGATACTTAAAAATTACTATCGCGATTTGAGGTCTCTAAAACGAAAACTTACTTTTAAAGGTGTTGAAGAACGTATCAATAGTTTAGAATCCAAACTTTATAAAAGCAGTATTAATCTGCATTCTAAAGAAGCGATTGAACTTAACGTCCTAATTTCTGAACTTTTAGATATAAGAGAAATTGTCATTAACGACCATCAATCTTTATACCTCCAGGAAGTAGATAGTTTAATAAACAAGGTGCATCTTTTCGGATATCATTTTGCGACTTTGGATATAAGACAAGATAGCAGAATTCATCATACGGTTTTTTCAAATATGGTTGATACGTTAATAAAATCTGGAAGTAAAATTTTTCCGAAAGGATATAATTCGTTATCAGAAAAAGAGCAAATAAAAATATTATCGTCTGTAAAAGGAGATATCGATATTAGTTTATTTAAGGAAGACCTTGTAGCTAATACTCTTGAGACGATTAAAGTAGTTAAGACCATTCAAGAAAAAAATGGAGAGCGTGGTTCAAATAGATATATTATAAGTAACAACCAAACAGCATTAAATGTAATGCAATTGTTTGCAATGCTTAGATTGGTTGCTTTTAAAGATTGTTTAACTGTGGATATTGTCCCATTATTTGAAACCATTACCGATTTGGAGAATGCTCCTAAAGTTATGGAAGAATTATATGCAAATTCTGCTTACAGAACATATTTAAAACAACGCGGAAACAAACAAACCATAATGTTAGGCTTTTCCGACGGCACAAAAGATGGTGGCTACCTAATGGCAAATTGGGGAATATATAAAGCCAAAGAATTGCTTACAAAAGTTTCAAGAAAATATAATATAGTTGCCATATTTTTTGATGGTCGTGGTGGTCCACCTGCAAGAGGTGGTGGAAAAACACATCAATTCTACGCATCATTAGGGTCAACTATAGAAGACAAAGAAGTGCAACTCACCATACAAGGGCAAACCATAAGCTCTAATTTTGGAACTTTAGACTCTTCACAATATAATTTGGAGCAATTAATAAGTTCCGGAATTTCCAATCGTATTGGCAACAATAAATCAGAAATGTCAACTGATGACAAACTTGTTATGAATAACCTGGCAGAAATAAGCCATCGAGCTTATAAAAGTTTTAAAAATCATGCGATGTTCATTCCGTATTTAGAGCGCATGAGTACGTTAAAATATTATGCTAAAGCCAATATTGGAAGCAGACCGTCGAAACGATCAAAATCAGATAAACTTATATTTTCAGATTTAAGAGCAATTCCATTTGTAGGTTCATGGAGTATGCTAAAGCAAAATGTTCCTGGATTTTTTGGTGTTGGTACAGCATTAAAAGAATATGAAGATAATAATGAGTTTGATAAGGTAGAACAGCTTTATAATAACTCAATTTTTTTCAAAACTTTATTGGAAAATAGTATGATGTCTTTAACAAAATCTTTTTTCAGTCTAACACAATACATGTCGGAAGATGAAGAATTTGGTGATTTTTGGAGAATTATATATAATGAATATCTTTTAACTAAAAGATTGCTTTTAAAGCTAACAGGATATAAAGAATTAATGGAAAACGAACCTTCAGGAAGAGCCTCCATCGAAGTTAGAGAATCCATAGTATTGCCATTGCTTACCATACAACAATATGCGCTAAAAAAAATTCAGGAATTGGAAAAAGCTAAAGAAGTTGATAAAGAACAAATACAAATTTTAAAAAAAATTGTAACACGTTCTTTGTTTGGAAATATCAATGCGAGTAGGAATTCAGCTTAAAATTATTTCTCTTTAGCAGCTTTTGTGCAAACCACATTCAAAATATAAGCAACACTTTTACTTTCTTTATATAAGATTTTATAATCTCGTACAATTATTCTTCTATATTGAGAGTAAATTTCATCCTCTTGATATTGTTCGGCAAAAACAATATCTTTAGAATATCTGATAATATCTTTTCTCACAATATTTCTAGCCGATGGAATTTCTTTGTAACGGTAATCTAAAATGGATTTGAGAGATTCTCTTGCTTGTCGAGTCCAAACAACTTTAGTAATTTTATGAGTCATTTAATTATTTTCTTCCTCGAATTCTTCAGCAGTAATATAATCTCCTTTTGTTATTTGGGTTTCAGCAGTATCTAATGCTTTTTTATATTCTTGGCGAGATATAGGTGTTCCATTTGGATGATAAGCAACAACCTCCTTTTTAAAATACCCTTCATAAAGTGCATCTACCATTCGTAAAAAATGCTCATCAACGGTATCTATCGATTGTTTCCACTTTTTTCTTAATTCTATTGCTCCCATAATACTATTATTATAACTCAAATATAGTTATTTTTATACAATAATATAAAAATTGCTGTTTCGATAACTATCAATGATTGGTGCTAAAAAACCCTCGAAGTATAAACTCCGAGGGGTTTTTGACTAACACAAAAACTAAATATTAATGTTCATTCAACCTAAAATCAGGATACGCATTCATACCATGTTCATGTACATCAAGACCTTCAAGTTCTTCTCGTTCAGATACTCGTATTCCAACTGTTTTCTTCAAAATAAATAGAATAATAAATGTTGAAGAAACACATATTGCAGCATAAGACCCAACACCAATTAATTGACTTACAAATTGATCCCAACCAGCTAATGCACCAAATATACCTACGGCTAAAGTTCCCCAAATGCCACAGATTAAGTGTACAGCAATGGCTCCAACAGGATCATCTAATTTTAATTTGTCAATAAAAGCAACAGCAAATACTATAATTGCACCAGCAATGCTTCCAATTAATATAGCATCTGTTGGACTCATTTGGTCGGCTCCTGCAGTAATACCAACCAATCCTCCTAATATTCCATTTAAAAACATGGTTAAATCAAGGTTTTTATATCTTATATATGATACAATAAGTGACACTATACCTCCAGCTGCAGCTGCCAAACAAGTTGTTACCAATACTAATGATGTTGCTCCAGGTTCTGCTGATAATACTGAACCACCATTAAACCCGAACCATCCTAACCAGAGAATAAGGACACCAGCAGTTGCTAATGGTATGCTATGTCCAGGTATTGCTTGCGGCTTTCCGTTTTTAAATTTGCCAATACGTGAACCCAATAACCAAACTGCAACTAAAGCTGCCCATCCACCAACAGAATGCACGAGTGTTGAGCCTGCAAAATCATAAAATCCTAATTGGTCTAAAAATCCGCCTCCCCATTTCCACGATCCGGCAATAGGGTAAATTAAGCCTACATATATAATAGTAAATATCATAAACGATCCTATTTTAATGCGTTCAGCTACAGCTCCAGATACAATTGTTGCTGCAGTTGCTGCAAACATACCTTGAAAAAGGAAATCTGTCCAATAAGTATAACCTTCATTATATGCCAAATCTAAAGTGCCTTCAGCAGTTAAGGGAGCATCTAAACCAAATCCTGCAAATCCTAAAAATCCGTTAAATTCTCCTGGATACATTAAATTAAATCCAACTAAACAGTATAAGAGTAGTCCAACGGTAATGATGAAAATGTTTTTGAATAATATGTTGATTGTGTTTTTTTGTCTCGTAAGCCCTATTTCCAAAAGGGAAAATCCTAAATGCATAAAGAAAACGAGTGCTGTACAGATCATCATCCATACATTATTTGTAGTTAATAATTCCATGATTAATTTTTTATTTGATTGATTATTTTAAAGTGTCCCCACCCTTTTCTCCTGTTCGTATTCTGTAACATTCTTGTATGTCCGACACAAAGATTTTTCCGTCACCTACCTCACCAGTTGCTGCCGAACTTAAAATAGCTTTGATGGTTGCTTCTTCGAATTCGTCATTCACAACTATTGATAAGATTCGTCGTTGAATGTCACTCGTGCTATACGAAATACCTCTGTAAACATGTCCTTCTTTTTCGTTCCCTTTTCCAGTTACGTCCCAATAGGAAAAAAAGTTAATTCCTGCGTCATAAAGTGCTTCTTTTACAGCACGATATTTTGATTTTCTAATGATTGCTTCGATTTTTTTCATAATTATTTGTGTTTTTAAAGTGAGAATCCGAAGGTTAAGTATATGTTTTCTGCATCTGGATTGAGTATTAATGCAGCATTTATAGGTAAACTAAAAGAGCCAGATAGTTTTATTTCTTTAGCAACAGAAAGACCGAGATTGATTAGACCAGAACCATCGGTTAAATAATAGCTGTTATCATCTCCAAATACAGCTCCTGCAAACAAACTATATTCAACATTACCAACAGTCTTAGAATAATTAACCTTTACATAAGTTGAGTAAGCCGATTTTTCATTACCTCCATCATCATATTTTATAGCTCCGCTAAAATTAGTGGCAACGCTTAAACCAATAGGAAATTTATCAGTGCCTGCAAACGAAACCATTGCTTCAAATACATGACCTTTGTTATAAGGAAAATAGCCTTGAAAATTTCCATCTATAGGAAAGAAATAATCTGTTACGGTTAAAGAAAAAGCATCACTAACTGAATACGAAACATATAAATCGGCTTCGTTACCAGTACTTAAACCTCCTAAGTTGTAAGCTCCCCAGGCACCAATAGCAAACTTACCTGTTGAAAACTCAATATATGGTTGAGCACTTGGACTATTACCACCCAATTGAATACCTCTCCATATATAACGTGATTGAATATCAACGCCTATATCGATATTACTTGAAGATGCTTTAGGAATTGAATCTGAAGCCGTTTGTGCAACTGTTTTAATACAACTAATAATAAATAATGCAAGAATAATTTTTTTCATAATTGTTGGTTTTTTGATTAATTAAGTGCCAAAACTATATAAAAAAGATTTTAACCCCTAATTAAACAGGGGTTGATACTTCATTTTTATCAATTTGTTATTTTATACCCTATTTTTTTAATGGTATGAAAGTCTACTGCGTTTTATTTTTATAATTTGATAATTAATTCTTTAAACATTTCTATCATTTCGAAGATTTAAATGATTTTAATTCGCTAAAAACTACTTTTCATTAAATATAATTTACATTAAATCACATTTCATCTAATATTTTATAATTACATATTTAATAAAAATTACATATTGAAAATGTTGAATGTTTATTTATAAGGCACAATATTTTTAAAATCGGAATAATGAATTGCCCATTGTTATTATTCAAAACCAACTACATATATTAGCTTATATATCAATTTTTTAAACTAAAATATATTGATTATGTTGATTAAACAGGGACTATATTTACCCGAATTTGAACACGAAAATTGTGGTGCTGGATTTATTTGCAGTTTAAAAGGAATCAAGTCTAACGATATTATACATAAAGCACTTGAAATTCTAGAAAAATTAGAACATCGAGGTGCTGTGAGTTCAGACGGAAAAACAGGTGATGGCGCAGGAATATTAATAGATATACCTCATGATTTTTTTGTGAATAATTGCGGTTTTAAACTTCCGAAAGTGGGAGATTATGCCGTGAGTAATGTGTTCTTACCTCGAAAAGAAAATCAACAATACTATTGCACGACTGTTTTTGAGAAACATATAAAGGAACAAGAACTTAAAATTTTAGGTTGGAGAAATGTTCCGATAAATAATTCTGTTTTAGGCGAGATTGCAGCTAAAACACAACCGTTTATTAAGCAGATTTTTATTGGAAAATCTAATCCTAAACAAGACGACTTTCAATTTAATTTAAAGTTATTTATTGCAAGAAAAAAAGCAGAACACGAGATTTATAATTCTAAACTTTCAGAAAGCTCTTTTTTCTACCTTCCAAGTTTATCAACTAAAATAATAATATATAAAGGGCTCTTAATTCCTGAAGACATCAAGTTATTTTATAAAGACCTAAACGATTCTTCATTGGTAACGCGATTGGCTTTAGTACATCAGCGTTTTTCAACAAATACATTTCCAACCTGGGATTTAGCGCAACCCTTTAGATATATGTGTCATAATGGCGAGATAAACACATTAAGAGGAAATATTTCAAGGTTATTTTCACGAGAAGAATTAATGGAAAGTGATTGGTTTGGTGATGAAATAAAAAACATTTTTCCAGTTGTACTTTCAGGAAAATCTGATTCAGCATCAATTGATATGGTTGTTGAACTTCTATTAATGACAGGACGTTCTTTACCAGAAGTGATGATGATGTTAATTCCTGAAGCCTGGGAAAAAAATACAGAAATGTCCGATACTAAAAAAGCGTTCTACGAATATAATTCCTGCCTTATGGAGCCTTGGGATGGTCCTGCATCAATCCCATTTACTGATGGTAATTATATTGGAGCCGTTTTGGATAGAAATGGTCTTCGACCATCAAGATATACAGTTACAAAGGACGGCTATGTAATCATGGCGTCGGAAACTGGAGTGATTGATATTGAACCTAAAAATATTGAGTATCATGGTAGATTAGAACCTGGGAAAATGTTTCTCGTAGATATGAATCAAGGTCGGATAATAAATGATGAAGAAATAAAAGAAGATATCGCATCAAGATATCCATACAAAAGTTGGTTAAATAACAATTTAGTGCATCTTAAAGACATACCTTATAATGACTGCCCTGTTTTTTTTAATGAAGAAACGCTAAAGAAAAGACAGATTATTTTCGGATACACCCAAGAAGATATAAGTACTATCATTTTACCGATGGCCCAACACAGTAAAGAGCCCATTGGCTCGATGGGGAATGATGCTCCTATTGCGGTTTTATCGGATCATCCTCAATTACTCTATAATTATTTTAAACAGCTTTTTGCTCAAGTTACAAATCCGCCTTTAGATGGAATTCGTGAGGAGCTAATTACAGACATTAGTTTAACTTTAGGAAGCGATTCAAACATATTTGACATTGATGAAAATCATTGCAAAAAGCTAAAAATCGGTAATCCTGTAATTTCAAAACAAGATTTAGATAAGATAAAAAGCTTCAAAAGTCCGGATTTTAAAATAACATCCATCCCTATTTTATATCAAATAAATAAAGGACACAATGGTTTGGAAGATGCCTTAACACACACACTCGAAACCGTTTCTAAGGCTATCGATACCAAAACTAATATAGTCATCTTGTCCGATAGAAATGTCAATAAAGAATATGCTCCTATTCCAGCATTATTGGCTTGTTCCTACATCAGCAACGGATTGCAAAAGATGGGAAAACGTTCTCAAGTAAGTATCATTATTGAGTCTGCAGAACCTCGCGAAGTACATCATTTTGCTTTACTTTTCGGTTATGGTGCAAGCGCCATCAATCCTTATATGGTTAATGAAATTATAGAGTATAAAATAAATGAATTAGACTCATCAAGCATTACAACCGAAGAAGCTGTACAAAATTATAATAAAGCTGTTGGCAAAGGGATATTAAAAGTGATGAATAAAATTGGAATCTCTACACTTAATTCATATAGAGGTTCTCAACTATTTGAATGTATAGGAATAAATACTACTGCGGTTAATAAATATTTCCCAAATACAGTTACACGAATTCAAGGGATTGGACTACACGAAATTGAAAAGGAAATCAATAAACGTTACATTAAAGCATATCAAAAACAAAAAATTGCTGCCGAATTAGATTTAGAAATTGGAGGTCAATATAGATGGCGTAGAAATGGCGAACACCATTTATTCAACCCATTGTCTATTGCAAAACTGCAAGAATCGGTTAGAAGTAATAAACACAGTACTTATAAAGAATATTCCGAGTTAATAAACAATCAATCCCGACAGTTAATGACTATTAGAGGCTTGTTCGAATTTACAAATTATGACCCTATTCCTTTACATGAAGTCGAACCTTGGACAAAGATTGTTAAGCGTTTTAAAACAGGAGCAATGTCTTATGGATCAATAAGCAAAGAAGCCCACGAAAATTTAGCAATTGCAATGAACAGAATTGGTGGAAAAAGCAATTCTGGCGAAGGCGGTGAAAATGAAGAACGGTTTTATAAACATGAAAATGGTGTTTGGAAGAATAGCGCAATCAAGCAAGTTGCTTCTGGACGTTTTGGAGTAACCTCAAATTACTTAACAAGTGCTTCCGAAATTCAAATTAAAATGGCGCAAGGAGCCAAGCCAGGAGAAGGCGGACAACTGCCAGGAACTAAAGTAAATCTGGAAATAGCTAAAACAAGAAATTCAACACCTTATGTAGGACTGATTTCGCCTCCACCACATCACGATATTTATTCTATTGAAGATTTATCACAATTAATTTACGATTTAAAATCTGCCAATCGTGAAGCAAGAATTAATGTGAAATTAGTGTCCGAAGTTGGTGTTGGTACAGTAGCTGCTGGAGTTGCAAAGGCCAAAGCAGACGTTATATTAATTTCCGGACATGATGGCGGAACAGGAGCTTCTCCACTAACCTCCTTAAAACACGCAGGATTGCCATGGGAATTAGGCATTTCTGAAGCACAGCAAACGTTAGTAATGAATAATTTAAGAAACAGGGTGGTTTTAGAATGCGATGGGCAATTAAAAACAGGAAGAGATGTTGCAATCGCATGTTTATTGGGAGCTGAAGAATTTGGTTTTGCAACAGCTCCTTTAGTAGCTTCAGGCTGTATTATGATGCGCGTGTGCCATTTAAATACCTGTCCTGTTGGTATTGCAACCCAAAACCCAGAACTGCGTAAAAAATTCAAAGGTAAACCAGAGCATGTTATTAATTTTATGCATTTTGTAGCACAAGAGTTAAGAGAAATTATGGCAAAACTTGGTTTTAAAACCATTAATGACATGGTTGGGCAAGTTCAAAAATTAGACAGAAATAAAACTATAGAACATTATAAAGCATCAGGAATAGACTTATCACCAATTCTTTTTAAAGTCCCTGTAACAGACGATGTTAAATTATACAACACCGAGAAGCAAATTCATAATATAGAGCAATCTTTAGATTTTAAAATTATTAGCCAAGCTCATCCAGCACTTTTCAGAAAGGAAAAAACAGTATTGGATTTTAAAATTACCAATACGGATAGGGCTTTTGGTGCTATTTTAAGTAATGAGATTTCTAAAATTTATGGTGCGCAAGGATTGCCCGAAAACACATTGAAAATAAATTTCACAGGTTCTGCTGGACAGAGTTTTGGAGCTTTTGCCACAAAAGGATTGACTTTGGTTGTAAGTGGAAACACAAACGATTATGTTGGAAAAGGCTTGTCGGGAGCAAAATTAATTGTGAAGGTACCAGAAGAAGCGACCATAATTCCGGAACAAAATATCATTATTGGTAATGTTGCTTTATATGGAGCGACTTCTGGCGAAGCATATTTTAACGGTAAAGCAGGAGAACGTTTTTGTGTTAGAAATTCTGGAGCTAAAGCGGTTGTTGAAGGTATTGGAGATCATGGTTGTGAATATATGACAGGCGGAATTGCTGTTATCCTTGGAGAAGTAGGTAGGAATTTTGGTGCAGGAATGAGTGGTGGAATTGCTTTTGTGTACGACCAAAATAATTCATTTAAAAATCACTGTAATACTGAAGGATTAAATCTGGATCCAGTTTTTGAAAAAGAGGATATAATTGAATTGAAACGACTCATTGAAAATCATTATAACACAACCTTAAGTCCATTAGCACAACGAATTTTAGAAAAATGGGAAATTGAATTACCAAAATTCATAAAGGTGCTTCCAGAAGAGTATAAACAAGCATTAATTCGGTTAGAAAAAGAAAACCTTATAACTACTTAATCATGGGAAAGATTACTGGATTTTTAGAATATAAAAGAGAGGTTGAAACCTATGGTACTGTAAAAAACAGATTGAAACACTACAAAGAGTTTACAGTTTCCATGAAAGAAAAAGCGTTAAAGGATCAAGGTGCCAGATGTATGGACTGTGGCATTCCTTTTTGCCATAGTGGTTGCCCTTTAGGAAATCTTATTCCCGATTTTAATGATAATGTTTATAAAGGAAAATGGGAAGAAGCTGCAAAAATTTTACACTCTACAAATAACTTCCCTGAATTTACAGGAAGATTATGTCCTGCTCCTTGCGAAGAATCCTGCGTGTTAGGAATTAATGAAGACCCTGTTACCATCGAAAATATTGAAAAGAATATTGTTGAAATAGCATTTAAAAAAGGTTGGATTATAGCACAAATTCCAGAATATAGAACAGAAAAATCAGTAGCAGTAATTGGTTCTGGCCCTTCAGGATTAGCAGCAGCACAACAATTAAACAGAGCTGGACATTGTGTAACTGTTTTTGAAAGAGACGCTAAAGTTGGTGGATTATTGCGTTATGGCATTCCGGATTTTAA
>RDRZ01000049.1 GCA_003709165.1 Flavobacteriaceae bacterium PRS1 | reverse complement strand
CTTTATTAAGCTGCTCTTCATCTTCAGATGATTCTAACTCCCAGCTTGCTACTATTATTACCGGGGATTGCCTGGCGAATGGCACAATCAGTGTTATAAGTAATAATCATGGACACATTTTAACAGTACTAAAAGCTGATGTTATTGCTGCTGATTGGAAATCATATAGTTTTACTGGTAATGCAGATCATTCTCATAGTGTTATGGTTAGCTCAGCTAATTTTACTACACTTAAAAGCAATCTGCAAATTTCTGTAAACTCAACTTCAGGAGATGGACACACACATAATGCAACTATTTCTTGTGCATAGTTTAAGTTTGGAAATTTTTAAATGAGTTGAAAATTATATGCTTATTTTAGCAGTATGATTTCAGTTGTTTTGCTTGGAGCAGGTAATGTTGCTACTCATTTGTATAAAGTTTTTAAAAAAGCTAATGGTATTACTGTAAATCAATGGTTTAACAGAAGTTTAAACCCACTTCAACCATATAAAAATGATGTTGAAATAACTAACAATATATCTCAACTAAAAGATGCAGATGTTTATATTATTGCTGTAAGTGACGATGCCATTTCACAACTTTCATCACAGTTTTTGTTTGAAAACAGGTTGGTAGTACACACTTCTGGTAGTGTAAGCTTACATAATCTTGACAAAAAACATCTGCGTGGCGTACTATATCCATTGCAAACCTTTTCTAAAAATACAGACTTAAATTTTGAAACCGTACCTTTTTGTATTGAAATTGAGCATAAAACTAATTTTAATATCCTTAAAGAATTAACTTCGTCAATAGGAAGTAAAAGTTATAGAGTGAATAGCGAACAAAGAAGTGCCTTGCATCTTTCTGCGGTTTTTGTTAATAATTTTACCAATCAAATGTATCGTATTGGCCATGAAATTGCAGAATCTAAAAGTGTTGATTTTAATATTTTAAAACCTCTTATTAAAGAAACTGCAAATAAAATTGACAACTTATCACCCTATTTAGCCCAAACCGGACCAGCAAAACGCAATGATAAAAAGACTGTAAAGAAGCATTTAAAGGCTCTCGATAAAAATATCCATAAAGAAATTTACGAACTTATCACAAAATCAATTCAGCAAACACATGGAAAAAAGCTATAAAGAATATTTGCAACATATTACTACGTTTATTTTTGATGTAGATGGTGTTCTCACAGATGGTACTGTCGCCATTACTACCTCAGGTGAAATGCTTCGGAAAATGAATATAAAAGATGGTTACGCACTAAAAACTGCTGTAGATAACGGGTTTAATGTTTGTGTAATTTCCGGAGGTTCTAATGAAGGTGTACGTATTCGTTTACGAGGATTAGGAATCACCGATATTTACCTGGGTGCACATAACAAAATTGAACAACTTGAAGAATATCTCGACATATATAATATTAAAGCTGAAAACGTACTGTATATGGGAGACGATATTCCAGATGTTCCTGTTATGAAACTCGTTGGTTTACCTTGTTGTCCGCAAGATGCTGTTCCTGAGATAAAAGAGTTATCAAAATACATATCTCATAAAAATGGTGGCAAAGGTGCTGTTCGCGATGTTATTGAACAAGTGCTTAAAGTACAGAATAAATGGGATGGAAATTTTGATGCGAAGTGCGATTGAAAAAAGTCCACAGTTTGCAGTGTTCAGTTTGCAGTAATCATATTTTATCATAAAAATCAGCGTTATCAGCGTTCTATTTAGTTTGCGAAACAATCAGTATTCAAAAGAAACAAAACAACTAAATGATTCATTTTTTAAACCTCATTCGTTGGAAAAATTTACTTCTAATTGCATTTGTGCAAGTGCTCATTAAATATGCATTATTTGATCCTTTTAATATTGATGTTACACTAAATGGTTTTGGGTTTTCGCTACTCGTTATTGCTTCACTTTGTATAGCAGCAGCAGGAAATATTATTAATGATATTTACGATATCGATACCGATTTAATTAATAAGCTCGAAAAAGTGATTGTTAGTAAATCCATTTCCGAAACTAAAGCTTTTAATCTGTTTTTAGCGCTAACTATTATTGGTGTTTGCATAGGTTTTTATCTTTCCAATCTTATAGATAAAACGGGGTTTTCAGCACTATTTATATTTACTTCTGCTTTGCTTTATGTGTATACCACATCTCTAAAACAAACTCTCCTTATTGGTAATATAGTCGTTTCTGTTTTGGTTGCATTGAGTATTATTATTGTTGGCTTGTTCGATTTAATACCAGCTATTACCTCTGAAAATCAGCAAACACAGTTAACCATATTTAAAATTTTAATTAATTATGCATTGTTTGCTTTTATGATCAATTTATTGCGGGAAATAATTAAAGATATTGAAGATTTTGAAGGCGATACTAAAGCTAATATGAGAACACTTCCAATTGTAATTGGCAAAAACAAAGCTAAAACAGTCTTATTTGTTTTATCATTTATTCCCTTGTTGGCAATTGTTTACTATGTTATCACATTTTTATACAAACAACAAATTGCAGTAGGCTATTTCCTGTTATTTGTTGTTGCGCCTCTACTTTATTTTTCAATTAAAATTTTAAGTGCAAATACCCAAAAGAAATTACATCATCTTTCGAATGTGCTTAAATTAATACTATTTTTTGGGGTTTTGTCACTATTACTTTATAAATTCAAATTTATTTATATTAACTAATGCTGAACGAAAAACTTAAAGATTACACTATAATTCTGGCATCTGGTTCACCAAGGCGTCAAGAGTTTTTTAAAGATCTAGGGTTAGATTTTGAAATTAGATTAAAACCAATTAAAGAAATCTATCCAGAAGATTTAGTGCATTTTGAAATAAGCGATTATCTCGCTCAATTAAAATCTGTGCCTTTTGAAGGGGAATTAAAAGAAAATGATATTCTCATAACAAGCGATACTATTGTTTGGCTTAACCAAACCGCTATCGGAAAACCAAAAAACGAACAAGAAGCTTTCGATATAATTTTATCTTTAAGTGGAAAAACTCATGAAGTCATTACTTCTATATGCTTTACAACAAAAACTTCACAAAAAATTGTACACGATATTACTAAAGTTACTTTTAAAGATTTGAGCGATGATGAAATTTGGTATTATATTAAAAACTTCAACCCATTAGACAAAGCCGGAGCTTATGGTATTCAAGAGTGGATTGGACATATTGGCGTTACTAAAATTGAAGGCTCATTTTTTAATGTTATGGGGTTGCCTGTACATTTAGTTTACAAAATGTTAAATGATATGGTTAACACATAAAAGGTTAAAGAAACATTAAAACAAGTCCTTACCCTACATATCTTTTATATATTTGACTTCTATCAATTCAAACTAAATATGCGAATACCAACACTTGCCTTACTAATATTACTATTTAGTTTAACAACAATTCTTGCTCAAAAACCCAACAAACCTAATGCTTCAAAAATATATGAGTCTATTACAAAACTCAATTTTTTAGGTTCTGTTTTATATATTGCTGCACATCCAGACGATGAAAACACACGTCTTATTTCATATATGTCAAATCATATAAAAGCACGAACTGCCTATTTATCTATCACCAGAGGAGATGGTGGACAAAATCTTATAGGATCTGAAATCAGAGAATTATTAGGTGTTATTCGTACACAAGAACTTTTAGCAGCACGTCGTATTGACGGAGGGGAACAAATGTTCACAAGAGCCAATGATTTTGGATACTCTAAACATCCGGATGAAACTCTGGATATTTGGAACAAAGAAGATGTATTAAGTGATGTCGTTTGGGCAATTCGGAAATTTAAACCAGATGTGATTATTAACAGATTTAACCATACAACTGCCGGAAAAACACATGGTCATCATACAAGTTCTGCTCTATTAAGTATGGAAGCTTTTGATGTTTCTAATGATAAATCAAAATTTCAAAACCAAATTAAAGAGGTTGGTATCTGGAAAGCTAAAACCCTTTATTTTAATACACATTGGTGGTTTTATGGGAGCAGAAAAAAATTTGAAGAAGTCGATAAAAGCAATATGATAAGTTTCGATATTGGTGTTTATTATCCACAAAAAGGATTGTCAAACAATGAAATGGCATCCATAGCAAGTAGCCAACATTTATCGCAAGGCTTTGGAAGGTTAGCTACACGTGGTTCAAATAAAGAATATATAGTTTATATTAAAGGTGATTTCCCTAAAGACAAGACTACTGTTTTTTCTGGTATTGATACCTCTTGGAATCGCATAAAAGGTGGACAAGCCATTGGTGAAATTTTATATAATGTTGAAAAGAATTTCAATTTTAGAGATCCATCTGTACATCTTTCAGAATTAATGAAAGCCTATCAATTAATTCAAAGCATTGAAGATACCCATTGGAAAACCATTAAAACCAAAGAAATAAAATCAATAATTGAAGCATGTTTAGGTTTGTATTTAGAAGTTTCATCTAATACTTCAAGTGCAAGTAATGGCAGTAAAGTAATATTAAATATTGAAGCCCTAAACCGAAGTAATATTGCTTTGGAATTAGTTTCATATACTATTTCTACAAATTCTGTTACTACTCAAAAAAGCAAATCTTTAGAACCAAATATTAATCTTAATATTAAAGATACTATTACTTTATCCAATAATTTAAAAAACACAACACCATATTGGTTAGAAAGCAAGGGGACTCTCGGAATGTATAAAGTAGATAATCAAAATTTAATTGGCTTACCGGAAACGCCTCGCTCATTAACTGTAGATTTTAATCTTATTATTAAAAACACTCCTATTACTATTACAAAAAATGTGGTGTATCGCTATTCAAAACCAGATAAAGGTGAGTTATACAGACCTTTTGAAATTATTCCGGAAGTATCAGTAAAAATCGCAGAAAAAGTCATCATTTTCGAGAACGATAAACAAAAAGAAATTCCAGTTACTATAAAAGCTGGACGAGACAATTTAGAAGGTTTTGTGAGTATGGATTATCCAAAAGATTGGAGCGTATATCCAGATAAACAAAAGTTTTCCATAGCAAATAAAGGACAGGGACAAACGTTACTTTTTATAGTTACTCCTCCTAAGTTTCAAAGTGAAGGAAAATTGATTCCAAAAGTAAATATTGAAGGGAAAATATATTCAAAAGAATTAGTGGAAATCAATTACAGCCATATTCCATTTCAAACTGTTTTGCTTCCAAGCGAAAGTAAAATTGTACGGTTAGATATTCAAAAAAGAGGTGAAAATATTGGATATATTGAAGGTGCTGGAGACACAGTTCCTGAAAGTTTAGGACAAATAGGCTATAATGTCATTATTATAAAACCTGAAGATATTACACCTGAAAGTCTCTCAAAATTTGATGCCATTGTAGTCGGTATTCGTGCTTATAATATTGTTGATGAATTAAAATTTAAGCAGCAGATTTTATTCGATTTTGTAAAGTATGGAGGCAATATGATCGTGCAATATAATACAAGTCGAAGAATAAAAGTCGACCATATTGCACCTTACGATTTAAAATTGTCCAGCGATAGAGTTACCGACGAAAATGCCGAAGTACGCTTATTAAACCCAGAACATGAACTGCTAAACTATCCAAATAAAATCACTGCAAAAGATTTTGAGGGTTGGACACAAGAACGTGGTTTGTATTTTCCAAATGAATGGTCGAGTGAGTTCACCCCTATTCTATCCATGAATGATGCTGGAGAAACGCCTAAAGATGGAAGTCTGCTCATTGCCAAATATGGCAAAGGATATTTCATTTACACAGGATTAAGTTTTTTTAGAGAATTTCCTGCTGGAGTTTCGGGAGCTTATCGTTTGTTTGCCAATATGCTTTCAATTGGGAAAGAAAATATTAACCCAGATAAAAAATTAAACGATTAAAATGGAAGAAAAATCGTCTCAAAAATATGAATGGAAATCCATTTACACTATGGTATTAGTAGTGAATACTGTATATATCATATTGTTTTATATCTTAATGAATACTTTTTCCTAATATGCAAACATTAGATTGGATAGTACTAGGAATCACTTTACTTTTTATTGTTGGCTATGGTACATGGAAAACACGAGGCAGTAAAAACGTACAGGATTATATTCGTGGTGGTAACGAATCCAAATGGTGGTCTATAGGATTATCGGTTATGGCAACACAAGCCAGTGCCATCACTTTTTTATCAACGCCAGGACAAGCATTTCATGATGGGATGGGTTTTGTACAATTTTATTTTGGTCTTCCCATTGCAATGGTTATTATTTGCATAGTATTTATCCCAATATATCATCGTTTAAAAGTTTATACTGCGTATGAGTTTTTAGAAGGACGTTTCGATTTAAAAACAAGAACACTAACTGCTATTCTGTTTTTAATTCAACGTGGTTTATCAGCTGGTATTACCATTTTTGCTCCTGCTATTATTCTTTCAGCAGTATTGGGTTGGAATCTTTTGTTACTCAACATTATAATTGGTGTTTTAGTTATTATATACACAGTATCTGGAGGCACAAAAGCAGTAAGTGTTACGCAAAAGTACCAAATGGGAGTGATTTTTACAGGTATGTTTATCGCATTTTTTATAATTATCGATTCGCTTCCAGATGGTATTACTTTTACCAAAGCTCTCGATATTGCTGGCGCAAGTGGTAAAATGGACGTTTTAGACTTTTCGTTCAGTTTGGATAATCGCTACACATTTTGGAGTGGTATTATTGGTGGTACCTTTTTAATGCTGTCCTATTTTGGCACAGACCAAAGCCAGGTGCAACGCTATCTTTCAGGGAAATCGATAAAGGAAATGCGATTAGGACTAATTTTTAATGGTATAGTAAAAGTACCAATGCAGTTCTTTATTTTATTAGTAGGTGTTATGGTATTTGTATTTTATCAGTTTAACGCCTCACCACTTAACTTTAATCCAGAAGCCACAAAAGCTGTTATGAATTCTTCTTATTCGGAAGAATACAATAATTTGCAAATAGAACAAGACAAAATATTTCGTGATAAGGAATTAATAATAAACAGATACCTTGAAACTAAAGACGAAAAGTTATCACAATATATTTCTTTAGCAAATGAAGCTGATAGAGAAAATAGAGAAGCTGCAAAAGAAATTATTGAAAAAGTTTCTGAAGAAACAGGTCTCAAAATCGAATCTAACGATAAAGATTATGTCTTCATCCATTTTATTCTAAACAACTTACCAAGAGGTTTAATCGGTTTATTACTCGCTGTTATTTTAAGTGCAGCAATGTCGAGTACTGCCAGCGAACTCAATGCTTTGGCTTCAACCACAACCATAGATTTGTATAAACGAAACCTAAATGGAACCAGAGATGAAAAGCACTATGTAAATGCTACAAAGTGGTTTACTTTGGGTTGGGGAATTCTCGCCATTGGTATAGCTTGTGTGGCAAATTTAGCAGAGAATTTAATTCAGCTTGTAAATATTATTGGTTCTATTTTCTACGGAAATGTGCTTGGTATATTTTTACTGGCTTTCTTCTTTAAAAGTGTAAAATCTAAAGCTGTTTTTAGTGCAGCAATAATTACTCAAATTATTATAATTGGATTATTCTTATTAAACGAATATGATTATATTAATCTTCCTTTTTTATGGCTAAATTTTGTAGGCTGTAGCATAGTGATATTTATAGCTCTACTAATGTCTTATAAATCATTAGACAAAAAAGATAAGTTCACATTATTTCTTTTAACAGCAATTTTAGGATTCTTTCTATTTAATACTATTTAAGTTAAATAAAAATCACCTTAAATCATTACAATTCTCTCTATTTTGATACAAAAAGTCGTGTTTAATTTACTTTTAGTAATTTTTACTTGTCTATATGTAATGTTTTCTTTACTTTTTCTGCATCGATTTATAAAACTAATATCATGCAAACAAATTATTTATTACCAAACAAGTACAAAACCATAGGTTGGATTCTGTTTATTGTCGGAATAGTTTCTGGATTATTTTTAATGTTCAATGAATATGAAACAGATGCTTTAACGATAAACGTATTATCAATCTATCATGACGGAATTCTTTCAAGCAAGGAAGATGGCTTTTTCAGAATAATTGAAAACAGTATTTTAGATGAATTAATAGTAATAGCTATTATAGTTGGAGGCTTAACAGTAGGTTTTACAAAAGAAAAAGTAGAAGACGAATTTATATTCAAACTTCGTAAGGACTCTTTGGTTTGGGCACTTATCTTTAATTATGCAGTATTAATATTTGCTACAGTTTTTGTTTACGATTTCGTGTTTTTTGACGTATTGGTATTCAATATGTTTACACCTTTGGTGTTTTTTGTATTCCGCTTTAATTTCTTAAAATATAAATCTCAAAGTCATGAAGAATAGTATAAAAGTACAACGTGCCATTCATGATATGACACAAGCATATTTAGCAAAACTTATAGGAGTTAGCCGTCAATCCATCAATGCCATTGAGAAAAACAAATATGTACCTTCTACTGTCTTGTCTTTAAAGATTGCAAGACTTTTTAAAAAACCGGTTGAAGATATTTTCTTTTTGGAAGACGAAGATTAATACCATTAAGACATATAAAATAGTCTCATAATGGTATAAGAACAAAAAAAGACCTCACAGGTTTCGACACAAAACTAAATTTGACAAAACCTGTGAAGTCTATACAATTTAAACCTCATTAAATACTCAACACTACATTGCTCCCCATTCTTTTAGAGACTCTTTGTTCATCTTAACAAAATTTGCATTTCCAGCTTCTTCAGCAGCAGTCAAAGATTTTTTTGCTAAATCAATCGCTCCAGTTTTATCACCAGCTTTGGCATAAATTAAAGATTGCTGTCTAAGTTGCCAAAAACGAGGGTTTTCGTTCATAGCCATTGCTTTATCAATCCATTCTTTTGCCTTGTTAATATCCTTATCATTATTTAAGTAATATCCGGAAGCCGCAAATAAATCTCCAAAACCTGGTCCATTTATTGCTTCATCTATTGCTGCCATAACAGTTTTATCTGTTGCCACTTCAAATTTAACTCCAACATAAACATTTTCCCAAAGCATCCCTAAAACTGCGGAATCGATTGTTAAGTCATCAAACGACATAGTAAACGATTGGATGTCCATTTCCATAGTATATACTTCAACAGTAGTTCTTGCAGCTACTTTACTTTCGTCCAATTCCTGTGGTGCACCACCACCTGCATAATCAGTATAAAATATCACTTCCCATTTATCGGCTTGCGGAATAGTAAAAACAGCATAACTTCCTGCTTTTAGTTCTTGTCCATCAATAGTAACATCATCACTAAAAGTGATTTTGGTTCTGGCATTAGCACCAGTTCTCCAAATTTTTCCGTAAGGAACTAAACCTCCAAAAATAGTACGCCCACGCATTGCAGGACGTGAGTATTCAATTGAAACATCAACTAATCCAACTTTCTGTTCTACTTTAGAAAACGGACTTGGTTGTGGTGTTGTTATTTGTGCATTTACGGCATACGATAATGTAAATGCTAATGTAATTAATAGAATTTTTTTCATTGTGATTAGGTTTTAGTGTATAAAAATATTAGTAGTCGTAAATTACGAATTAGTAGTGCCTGTAAATGTTAACAAAAACTTAAAATAACATGAAAGAATAAGCAACTTTAATCCTAATGACTTCTGAATTATATTTGGTATCAATTCCTGAAATATTTTTATACCTTTAAAACAAATTAAAAACCAAACCAATATGAAAATAAAATCCGCATTAACCGTTGCGTTTTGTTTCCTTATCTGTAATTCTTATGGACAAAATGAAATGAATAGTACAAAGCAAGCCATTATTGCTTCTGTAGAAAAACACAAAGCCAATCTTATAAAAATAAGCGATGACATTTGGGCTTTGGCCGAAACCGCTTTCGAAGAAACTAAATCTTCAAAAATACTGTCCGATTATGCCGAAGAGCAAGGCTTTACAGTAGTACGTGGTGTTGCAGGAATGCCAACTGCTTTTGTAGCCACTTATGGTTCTGGGAAACCAGTAATAAGTGTTTTGGGCGAATTTGATGCACTTCCGGGCTTGTCACAACAAGCTCAACCTACAAAAAACCCTATAAGCGAAGGTAAACCTGGACACGGTTGCGGGCATAATATTTTTGGCGCTGGAAGTCTCGGAGCAGCAATTGCTATAAAAGAACTTATTGAAAACGAGACATTAAAAGGCACTATTAAATTTATGGGTACGCCAAGTGAAGAAAAATATTTTGCTAAAATATGGATGGTAAATGCAGGACTTTGGAACGACGTAGATGTAAATATTAGTTGGCATCCTTCAGCAGAAATTAAAGCAGATGTGCAAAGCTCTCTGGCACTTGTAGATTTTAAAATAGAATTTTATGGACAAGCTGCTCATGCCTCTGGCGATCCTTGGAATGGGCGTAGTGCTTCTGATGCTTTAGAAATTTACACTACTGGAATTAACTATTACAGAGAGCATGTAAAGCCAACTGTTAGAATGCATTACCACATTCAAGATGCAGGACAAGTCGTAAATGTAGTCCCGGATTACGCACGTTTATGGATGCGCGTACGAGATACTAAACGCTCGGGAATGATGCCAGTTTACGAACGTACTATGGAAATGGTAAAAGGTGCTGCAATAATGGCAAATGTAGATTATAAAGTATCACTCATTTCGGGTATTTATGAAGTGTTGGTAAATCGCGAAGGCGGAAAAATTATGCAGGCAAACCTTGAGCTTCTTGGTCCAATTAAATATACCGAAGACGAAACAGCATTTGGTAAAAAAATACAAGAAAGTACAGGTAAAAAGCAAGTAGGAATGGATAGTGCCATAAAACCGCTTAAAGAAACCAGAGAACATCCTGGAGGAGGTTCGACTGATGTTGGCGATGTAAGCTGGAATGTGGCAAACATAAACCTTGGTGTCACTACTGCTCCAAAAGATACGCCTTGGCATTCTTGGGCTGTGGTTGCTTGTGGTGGTATGAGTATTGGACATAAAGGCTTGATCTATGCTTCAAAAGCCATGGCAATGACAATGGCAGATTTGTTTGAAAACCCAGAACTTGTTGAAAAAGTAAAATCCGAATATATAGAACGTAAAGGCGACGAGGTTTATAAAGCGATTATTCCAGAAGGTCCGCCACCAATTAATGGAAATTAATCAATAATTTAAAAAAGAATAGATTGTAACAAAACATTCTGTTATCCCGTAACATTAAATGATAAATCCATATATATGTTTGGATATAACGAGTTGTATGCCATGCGAAAAAAAGAACTACCGCACAAATAGCACATTTGGTTTTTGCCGACACACAGGCCAACCCTGAAAAACCAAAAGAGCTATTTTTTGCCAACGCTCGACAAAAATGAAAATAAAAACGGCATACAACAATGTGTATAGTGCATAGCACCCTTCGGGTTGCTACGACACCATACACGGACCGTTGTGCGGCATACTGACTCGTCCTAAAATATGTATACACAAAACAACAAGTATATGTATAAAAACGAC